>JAQUVY010000051.1:1410-17001 GCA_028693155.1 Eubacteriales bacterium | reverse complement strand
CTTTTTGCAAAAAGGTGCAGATGGTGTTTCAGGATCCCTATGCGTCCCTGAATCCCCGCATGACGGTGAGCAATATCATCGGCGAGGGCATCGACATCCATAAGATGTATACCGGGCAAGAGCGGCAAAAGCGGATTTATGAGCTTTTGGAGCTGGTCGGCTTGAACGCCGAGCACGCCAACCGTTTCCCCCATGAGTTTTCGGGCGGCCAGCGCCAGCGTATCGTGATCGCCCGTGCACTGGCCATCGAGCCCGAGTGCATCATTTGCGACGAGCCCATTTCGGCACTGGATGTTTCCATTCAGGCGCAGATCATCAACCTGCTCAAGCGCCTGCAGAACGAGATGAAGCTCACCTACCTGTTCATTGCGCATGACCTGAACGTGGTCAAGTATATCTCCGATCGTGTGGTGGTCATGTATTTGGGCAATATCGTGGAGATCTCGCCCAGCAGCACCCTGTACTCCAACCCGGTGCACCCCTACACGAAGGCGCTGCTGTCCGCCATTCCCATGCCCGATCCCGAGCTGGAGAGAAGCAAGAAGCGCATCATGCTGACCGGCGATGTGCCTTCCCCCATTGATCTGCCTGCGGGCTGCGCGTTTGCGTCCCGGTGTCCTTATGCCACCGATCAATGCCGTACGCAGACACCCAAGATGGAAGACTTGGGCGACGGACATATGGTCGCCTGCCTACGCCAAAGAGAGATCAGCGCGCAGGAGTAACCCGTTTTTACCTGATGAAAGGCTCTCGGCTTTTGCCGGGAGCCTTTTTTGACTCAAAATGAATCAAAAGCTGCATATTTGAGCAGAGCAAGAAACCAAGACGGGTCAAAATGACGGAGGGAATAACCAACTTGCAAAAATGAATGATAGCAGGATGAAAAAATTCTTAATTGCCGAGAATATCGGAGCAAATACCCAAGGATGCCGGAAAATATGCAGGAATCTTAAAAATGAAGTTGCAAAATGTCTTGCCAAATTTGACTTATTCTGCTATGATAAAAGCATTCACCACATGGAAAAGGGAAGAACAGCCCCTTGCGGCTGCACATAATATGAAAGAAAAGAAATGAATTCATTCATTTCACATAAAGTTTTGAAGGATGGGAAGAAGGATGAGACTTTCCAAGCGGGGATTGGGTGCCGAGGAATCGGCAACACTGGCAATATCGGGAAAAGCAAAGGCCATGAAGGCGCAGGGGCGTGATGTGGTCAATTTTGGCGTGGGTGAGCCGGATTTTGATACGCCGGAGCACATCCGCGAGGCGGCGAAATACGCCATTGATCACGGGTATACCCGCTATACGCCGGCGGCCGGAACGCTTGAGCTGAAGAAGGCGATCTGCGCCGAGCTGAGTCGCGACAGAAACCTGGAATATACCCCGGAGGAGATCGTGGTCTCCAACGGTGCCAAGCACAGCATTTTTAACGCCATGATGGCGCTGCTGGATCCGGGAGAGGAGATCATTCTGCCCACCCCCTGCTGGGTGAGCTATCCGGAAATGGCCAGAATGTGCGGCGGCGTGCCGGTGTTTGTGGAAGGCAGCGAGGAGAACGGCTTTCGCGCCAAGATCGCCGATATTGAGGCCGCGGTCACGCCGCACACTAAGTGCATCCTCATCAACAACCCCAACAACCCCACCGGCGCCATGTACACCCGGGAGGAGCTGGAGGAGCTGGCGGAGGTGGCAAAACGGCATGATATTTATATCATTTCCGACGAGATCTATGATAAGCTGGTGTACGATGGCCGTCGCGTCGTCAGCATTGCCTCGCTCAGCGAGGATGCCCGCGCGCGCACCATCGTCATCAACGGCGCTTCCAAGACCTATGCCATGACCGGCTGGCGCATTGGCTGGGCGGCCGCGCCAAAGGACTGCGCCAAGGTAATGGCAAACATTCAGAGCCAGGCCACATCAAATCCCAACAGCGTAGCACAATATGCGGTGGCGGCGGCGCTGACCGGCCCGGATGATGAGATCAGGGAAATGGCGGCGGAGTTTGAGAAGCGGCGCAACCGCATGGTCGAGCTGCTGAACCAAAGCGAAGATATTACCGCGCGCAAGCCCGAAGGCGCGTTCTATGTGTTCGCCAACATCAAAAAACTGATGGGAAAAACCATTGACGGAGAGATCATTACAGACAGCATGGCCTTTGCCCACCTACTCCTGGAAAAGGAGGGTGTGGCGGTGGTTCCCGGCGTGGCCTTTGGTGCGGAGGGATACATTCGCCTCTCCTATGCGCTGGGGATGCCCTGCATCGAAAAAGGCGTGAGCAGGCTGATGGATTTTGCCCAGCGCGCCAAGTGACGAGGGAGGAAAGCACAGATGAAGCCTTTTGTTGAATATTCCGAGCATACGGGTCTGCTGGAGCAGTCCGCATATCGCTATCGCCTGCAGGATGTGGACGAGCCCAACCTGCACCGGTATATCTATGACTACGAGAACGTCCCCAAAATATCGTTCAACCACCGCCTGGTGCCCATGAACACGCCCGAAGAGCTTTGGGTGACGGACACCACCTTCCGCGACGGGCAGCAGTCCACCTCGCCCTTCACCGTGGAGCAGATCGTGCATCTTTTTACGCTGATGCACAAGCTGGGCGGCCCCAAAGGGCTGGTGCGGCAAAGCGAGTTCTTTGTCTATACGGACAAGGACAAGAAGGCGCTGCAGCAGTGCATGGATCTGGGGTATGAATTCCCCGAGGTCACGACCTGGATCCGCGCCAACGAAAAGGACTTCGACCTGGTGAAAAACCTGGGCATCAAGGAAACCGGCATTCTGGTGAGCTGCTCGGATTATCACATTTTCAAAAAGATGAAGATGACCCGCGGGCAGGCCATGGATATGTACCTGGGCGTGGTGAAAAGCGCGCTGAGCCGGGGGATCCGTCCCCGCTGCCACTTTGAGGACATCACCCGCGCCGATTATTACGGCTTTGTTGTGCCCTTTGCCATTGAGCTGATGAAGCTCTCCAAGGCCAGCGGCATCCCCATCAAAATTCGCGCCTGTGATACGCTGGGCTATGGCGTATGCTACCCCGGAGCCGCGCTGCCCCGCAGCGTGCCCGGCATTATTTACGGCTTCAACCATTACGCCGGGGTGCCCTCCGACATGCTGGAGTGGCACGGCCATAACGACTTTTACAAGGTGGTTACCAACGCGGGCACCGCGTGGCTGTATGGCTGCTCCTCGGTGAACTGCTCCCTGCTGGGCTTGGGCGAGCGCACGGGCAACTGCCCGCTGGAAGCCATGCTCATTGAGTATGCCTCGCTGAAGGGTACGAACGACGGCATGGATCTGTCGGTCATCACCGAGATCGCCGATTATATGGCCAACGAAATGGATTACGACATTCCGCCGCGCACACCCTTTGTGGGTCGCAACTTCAACGCCACCCGCGCGGGCATCCATGCCGACGGCCTGCTCAAGGATGAGGAGATCTACAACATCTTTGACACGGGAAAGATCCTCAAGCGGCCGCCCACGGTCATGATCGGGCCCCACAGCGGCGCCGCAGGCATCCTGCACTGGATCAACGGCTATTTCCCCGGCCATGAGGTGCAGCTGGACAAGAACCATCCCACCATCCTGAAGATGAAGGAAGAGTTTGACCGGCAGTTTGAGAGCGGCCGCCAGACCACCGTGGGCGACAAAGAGATGGAGGATCTGCTCTTCGAGTTGGATGAGGATCTGTACATCAAGCTGACCAATACCCACCATAGAAAACTGTAAACCACGGCGTCGCTTTTTGCTTTTGCCGCGCCGCGTTGCCCCGCTTGGATTTTTTCCAGGCGGGGTCTTTTTGCGCGCAAAGAGAGTTCCGCACCGATGGCAGAGAAAAAAGCAAGCCCCGCGACAAATTTGCGATGAAACGCCACAGGGGGTGTGGTACAATAAAATGCGAACAGCGGGGAGGAGGAACAATTATGGCAAGAGATTTGGAAGAATTATTGGGCAAAACCACCGCATGTGTGTGCGGCAGGGAACACCGCGTGATCACGCGGGCCTATTATGTGGGCTTTGATGCGGCGCATGAGCTGATTGCACAGACGGGGCTGACGCCGAAGGATCATATTTTGCTGGTGGCTGATGGCAACACCTTTGAGGCCGGCGGGCAGACGCTGGCATATGCGCTGCGCGACAGCGGCGTGACGGGCGACATCGTGACCTTTGGCAAGGGAGAGCTGCACGCCGATGAAACCACGGTGGGCAGCATTTTGACCGCCGTTAAGGACGAAACAAGCCTGCTGATCGCCGTAGGTTCGGGCACCATAAACGACTCGGTGCGCTATGTGGCGCATCGCTGCGGCTTGCCTTATTGCATTTTTGCCACCGCGCCGTCCATGGATGGCTATGCGTCCAATGTGGCGCCGCTGCTCATCCGCGGCATCAAGACCACGCTGCCTGCCGTGGCGCCCATGGGCATCTTCGGCGATATTGACGTGCTGCGCCAAGCCCCGCAGAACACCCTGGCCGCCGGCTTTGGGGATATTTTGGGGAAATATACCGCAGCGCAGGATTGGATCCTGGCGGAAAAGCTGCTGGGCGAGTACCGCTGCCCCGCCATCGCGGAGCTGACCGGGGAGGCGGTGCAGGCGTGCATGGCCGCCGCGCCGGGCTTGCAGTCTCGCGATGCCTTTGCGGTGAAGGGCCTGATGGATTCGCTGGTGCTTTCGGGCATCGCCATGCAGATGATGGGCAATTCGCGCCCTGCTTCGGGCGCAGAGCATCACGTTTCTCACTTTTTGGAGATGCGCGATATGGGCAGAGGGCGTGCCGCCACGCTGCACGGAGACAAGGTGGGCATGGCCACGCTGCTGGTGATGCGGCTGTATGAGAAGTTCTCTGAAGGCGATTTGCAGGTGGCACCCATGCAGGACGCCGCCGAATGGGCGCAGGGCGTGGAGCGGGCTTACGGCGCGCAGGGACGAGACCTGGCGCAGCGCAACGCCCACCTCTACCGGGACGAAGCGGAAAACCGCCGCATCATCGGTGCGCTGGAGAAAAATTGGGACACGCTGGCCGCGCAGGGGCGGGGCATGGCGGCCCTGCGCCAACAGGGCGAGGCGGCGCTGCGCGCCGTGGGCGGCCCCGTGCGCCCGGGCGAGCTGGGGTATAACCGGCAGGACATCGTTTCGGCGCTGACCTACAGCAAGGAGATTCGCGAGCGTTTTACCGTTATGCGCCTGGCTGATATAACCGGACAGCTGGTGCGCCTGGCGCAGGAGGTTGCGGATGAGTTTTGTTAACACGCCGGAAAACCTGGCGCGCCTGCAAAAGGTAAAATGCTTTGCGCTGGATATGGACGGTACCTTTTACCTGGGCGATCAGATTTTGCCGGGCTCAAAAGACTTTTTGAGCTTTATGAAGGAGCGGGGAAAACGGGTGTTGTTTTTGACCAACAACTCCTCCCGCGACGGCGGACATTACGTAAAAAAACTGGCGAAAATGGGCTGCGACGTGCCCGCGCAGGATGTTTATACCTCGGGCATGGCCACCTGCCAGTATCTGAACGATCATTTCCCCGGAAAAAAGGTGTGCCTGCTGGGCAACGAATTTTTGCGGGGTGAGTTTGCGCGCGCCGGCATTACGCTGGATTTTGACGCGCCCGATGTGGTGGTCATCGGCTTTGACACCACGCTGGATTATCAAAAAATGCAGGTGGTGTGCGACCATGTGCGGGGCGGCCTTCCCTATGTGGCCACCCATCCCGATTTCAACTGCCCCACCGAAACGGGCATGATGCCGGACATTGGGGCCATCATCGCCTTTATTGAGGCGTCTGCCGGCCGTCGGCCGGACTGCATCATCGGCAAGCCCTATGCGCCCATCGTGCAGGGGCTTTTGGAGCGCACCGGCTTGTCCCCGCAGGAGCTGTGCATCTGCGGCGATCGCCTGTATACCGACATTGCCACCGGCGTGAACAACGGCATCTTGGCGGTGTGTGTGCTGACGGGAGAGGCCGATGAACACGACGTCGCGGTTTCGCCGGTGCAGCCTGATCTGGTTTTTGACCGGTTGGTTGATCTGACAGCTTATTTGTAGGTATTGCGGAGGAAGAAAGTGATGGGAACACCGCTGTGGAGACGGCACCCCGAGTGGGGGCCGGAGGAACTTTGGGAAGAGGGAAAGACCCCGGGCTACTGCGCGCAGTACGGGCAGGATTCTTCCTTTCTTACGCCCTTTTTGCTGCCGGGGCAGGGCAACCCGGCCATTGTGATCTTCCCCGGGGGCGGGTATGAGATCAAGGCCGAGTACGAAGGACTGGACATTGCGCGCCGTTTCAACGACCTGGGGTTTTCCGCGTTTGTGGTGGATTACCGGGTGAAACCCTATGGGTTTCCCGCCGCCCAGCTGGACGGGCAGCGGGCAGTGCGCTATGTGCGCGCCCACGCCGCGCGCTTCGGTATCCGCAGAGATCAGGTGGCGGTGCTGGGCTTTTCCGCGGGCGGCCACTTGGCTGCGTGCACAGGCCTGATCTGCGACCCGGGCAATCCGGCCGCCGCCGACCCGGTGGAGCGGGAATCCTCCCGCCCCGACGCCATGGTGCTGTGCTATGCCGTGACCAACATGGCGAAGTTTTTCCCCGCGGGGATCAAGCGGGACCCGGAGCTGCCCTGCACCGACGAGACGTATTCCCGCATTTTGAATCCCATTTCCTGCGTATCGCCCGCTGCGCCGCCCGCCTTCCTTTGGCATACGGCGGACGACGATACGGTGGATGTGGCGGCCTCCGTGGAGATGTTTCAGGCGCTGCACGCCTGCGGCGTAACGGCGGAGATGCACTTGTTTGCCCACGGAGCGCACGGGTTGGGGCTGGCCACGGAAAACGCCGCCCGCACCTGAAGCGACCTGTGCGGCGCATTTTTGAAGGAGCTTTGGACGATAAAATAGAGGAGGATGGTAACGATGGTCAACTATGCGGTTTGGAAACGCTACCCTGAGTTGAATCCCATTGACCTGTGGGCGGAGGGCGAAGTGCCCGAATACTGCGCCGAATACGGGCAGGACGTCCCGTTTATTACCCCGTTTTTGCTGCCCGGCAAGGACAACGCCGTGGTCATGGTCATCCCCGGCGGCGGGTACGAAGCGAAGGCCGCGCATGAATCCCGCAACATTGCCGAGCGCATGAACGCCCTGGGCTTTTCCGCCTTTGTGTTGGATTATCGCGTTGCGCCGTATCCCTTCCCGGTGCCACAGCTGGACGCCCAGCGGGCGGTGCGCTATGTGCGCTGTCACGCGGGAGAGTTCGGCATTGACCCGAACAAGATCATTGTCATGGGCTTTTCGGCAGGCGGGCATTTGTCGGCCAGCATCAGCGTAAAAGGCGGCGAAGGAACCCCGGAGGCGGAAGATCCGGTGGAGCGCGAATCGGCTCGCCCCAACGCCATGGTGCTGTGCTACGCCGTGCTGAACATGGCCAACCATGCCCGGCAGTTTGTTACGCCCGAAAGCTTTCTTCCGGCCTATCTGGACGAATATTACCAGCAGGTGCTCAACCCCACGCAGTTTGTGGATGCGCACACCATCCCGGCGTTCCTGTGGCAGACCAGCGACGACCAGATGGTCGACCCGCACAATTCTCTGGAGATGTACAGCGCGCTGCAAAAGCACGGTGTTCCCGTGGAGATGCACCTGTACCGCCATGGGCACCACGGCGTGAACCTGGCGCTGGAGCTGGAATCCATCAACACCTGGACCACACTGTGCGCGCAGTTTTTGCGCCAGCTGGGATTTTAATTTATTTGCAGGGAGAGAACTATGCAGGAGATTACCGTATCGACGCCCAGCAGGCTGTGCCTGTTTGGGGAGCATCTGGATTATCTGGGGCTGGAGGTGGTGGCCATGGCCATCAACCTGCGCTTTTTCGCCCGCGTTACGCCCCGGCAGGACGGCTTGCTGCGGGTGATGATCCGCGACAGCAAGCTCAAGGAGCTGGGCAACACCGAGCTGCGCTATGTGGAAAAGCTGGTCGACCTGAACCAGGACATCGTGTATACCCAGAAGCGCGACTACTTTAAAAGCACCGTCAATGTGCTGCGAAAGCGGGGGGTGGATCTGTCCACGGGGTTTGATCTGGTGATGGATTCCCAGATCCCCATCGGCAAGGGCATGTGCTCTTCCACCACCATGATCATGGCGCTGCTCAAGGCGCTGATGGAAAGCACGCAGGCCGAGGGGAAGGACGACCCGGACACGCTGGCCGAGCTGGGCTTTGCCGCAGAGGTTGCGGAGTTTCAGGAGCCGGGCGGCAAGATGGATCACTACACCTCCGCTTACGGCGGTTTGATCCACCTGGACTTTGCTGACGGCGTGGCGCCCCGCCGCCTGCACGGGAAGATTCCCGGTCGGTTTGTGCTGTTCGATTCGCTGACCAATAAGGACACCATCAATGTGTTGGCCTCGGCAAAGACGCCGGTCATGGAAGGACTGGAGATCCTGCGGGGCTATGGCGTCAGCAGCGTGCGCCAGCTGGCGCAGGAGCCGGAGAAGATTCACCTGATTGACCGGTTGGATGAGGTGCGCGCGCGAAAGATGCGCGCGGCGGTGGATAATTATCAGGTGCTGCACCAGGCGCTGCAGGTGATGGACGCGGAGCGCTTTGACAACGAGGCCTTTGGCGCGCTGCTGACCCGTCACCACGCCAACCTGCGCGACGGGCTGGGCATCTCCACGCCGGTGATCGAGCAGATCTTGGACACAGCGCTGGCGCACGGGGCCTACGGCGGCAAGATCAACGGCTCGGGGGGCGGCGGCTGCTGCTATGCCTACTGCACCCAGGAGCGCGCACAGGAGGTTTTAGACGCGGTGCAGGCGCTGGGCTATCCCGGCATGATCCTGCAGACCGACGAAGGAACGAGGGTGGAAGCATGAACAGAAAAGCCATTGTGTTGGCGGCGGGCAAGGGAACCCGGCTGAATTCTCAGCACGATATGATCCCCAAGGCCATGCGCGAGGTGGGCGATAAGCCGCTCATTCGCCATGTGACGGACAGCCTGAGCTTTTTGGACCCCAAGGATATTGTGGTCGTGGTCGGCTTTATGGGCGAAGCCATTCAGGAATACCTGGGGCCGGCGTATACCTACGCCTGGCAAACGGAGCAAAAGGGAACCGCACACGCGGTTTTGTGCGCCCGGGAGGCGCTGGGGGATTTTGACGGTACGGTGCTGGTCTGCTTTGGCGATATGCCGCTGCTGCGCCGCGCCACCTATGAGGCGGTGCTGGAGAAGCAGGAGAGCAGCGGGGCGGCCGCCACGGTGCTTACCACGGTGAAGGATCCGCCTCTGGCCTACGGGCGCATTGTGCGCAGCGCCGACGGCAGCATCTGCGACATTGTGGAGCAGAAGGAATGCACCCCCGAGCAGCTGAAGATCACCGAGCTGAACGTGGGTGTGAACGCCTACCCCAGCCGCCTGATGTTTGAAGGTCTGCAAAAAATCAAACCGGCCGGAGTATCGGGGGAATATTACCTCACCGCGCTGCCGCCCATGCTGTGCGCCCAGGGAAAGACGGTGGAGAGTGTGCAGGTGTCGGCGGACGAGGAGATCTACGGCGTCAATACCCCCGATGATCTGGAGTTTGCCCGCAAGGTATTGGCCAACCGGATCAAGGGAGAATAACAGGGATTATGAAAGTATACGAAACGCAAAGAAACTGGTACAAAGCGAATTTTCATACTCACACCACCCGCTCCGACGGAAAATGGGATCCCGAGCGGGTCATGGCCTGCTATCGCGCCCAAGGCTACGACGTGCTGGCCATTACCGACCATTGGGTGCAGGGCACGCCGGGTGAGCAGGATGGCTTGCTGGTGCTGGACGGCGCGGAGCTGGACTGCAACAAGGGCGATCAGGCGTTTCACATCGTAGGCTTGGGCATGGAGCGCCCTTTGGCGCTGGATGCCGAAACAGCCCGGGCCAAGCACGAGCCCCAGCGGCTCATCGACGCCATTGACGCGGCAGGCGGCATCGCCGTGCTGGCGCACCCGGCCTGGAGCTTGCAGCGCATCGACGATGCGGAAAAGCTGGAGGGGCTGTGCGGGTGCGAGATCATGAACACGGTGTCCGGCCCGCCCTTTGAGATTCGCCGGGCCGATGCGTCCAATTTTGTGGATCTGGCGTATACGGCGGGGCGCTATTGGTCGGTATTCGGCAATGACGATGCGCATTTTTATCAGGGCGATCAGTGCCGCACCTGGTGTATGGTCAACGCCCGGGAGAAGACCCGCGAGGGGATCTTGGAGGCGCTGCGCTGCGGGCAGTTTTACGCCACCCAGGGGCCGCACTTTACCCAGATCGAGATCAGCGGCGGGAAGCTGCGGGTGGAGTGCGAGCAGCCGGTCAGCCAGGCATCGTTTTATTCCAACGCTTTGTGGGCCCGCGATTTTCATCAGGAGCGAAGAGACACGGCTTTTGAGTATGAGATCAAGCCCCAGGAGCGCTTTATCCGGGTGGAAGTGACTGACAGCGACGGCAAGCGAGCCTGGAGCGGCGCAGTGGTGCTGTGAGCAGGGTCGACGGAGGAAGAGAACGCAAAGCGTGCTGCGGTATCATGGCTCACCGGAGCTTTTTTCAACGCTGCGTGCGGGCAGCACAGTGACACAATGGCGTCTGCTGGCAGAAGCATTTTCGCACAAGCCGGCCTTGCTGGCCGTGGATAATGGGGGGCCATCCTCCATGATGGTGTGCAGGCGGGGTATTTATATTGTGTTGCGGAAGCAATGGATGAGAGAAGTGACGTGCACCCCCATCCCCGAACGACGATGGAGACGGGGATGGAGTTCCTGACCACGCGGCCGCTGAAGGTGGAGCTGCTCTGCACCGTACCTTGCCCCACGCCTGTGCACACTGAAGCGGCGCGGCGGGAGCTTGAGCGGCTGAAGCGAGGGCAATGAGCGCGAGGATCTGCACAACAAAAAAAGCAGGCGGGAAAATTCCCGTCTGTTTTTTTGTTGGACGTCAGTACGAAGAAGGCAAGCGGCCTTCCGGCAGCCCGTATACATGCCGGTAAAGCAAGGCGCGCACCGCGGCGTGGGAAGCCTCGTCCAGCTCGTTCGGCCAGGTCATCAGCCGCAAGGGCAGCAGCGCCGTGTCCGGCCGCAGCGGCGGCTGGGCATAGTTCAGCGGGCAAAAGTGAAAGCCCAGGCGCTGATAAAACCCCACGCGCCGCCGGGGCCATTCGCCGGCTTCGGGCGGCTCCACCTCCAGCACGACGGGTTGGGAAGCGCCGGCCAGATAGCTGCGCATCAGCTCGCTGCCCAGACCGCCGCTGCGGCAGGTCGGGTCGATGGCTAAATGCTCAACAAAGTCCCACCCCGGCAGCGTCCATACCCCCAGAAGCCCTACGGCGCTGCCATCCCGCACGGCGCGGTAAAGCCGGTATTCGGGACGGGCGAGCAGGGCGCGCTGCGCCTGCTGCCCACGGTGCTCCGCATAGGGAAAGGCGGTGTTCATGAGTGCGTATACATCGTCAAACTGAGCCGTTGAAACAGGTAAAAACTCCATAATCTCCTCACGCAAAACGTTATGTTAAAAGGAATCCCGTATAAACACAGGCTTTTTAGGAAAGAGCTTGGTCAGGGCGTCGTGCTGCGCGCGCAGGTGCACGTCGGTGCGCAGCAGAGCCTCGTCCAGCGAAACATAGCCGGTAAAAAGCGCAGAGGCTGCGGCAATGGACAGCTCCAGATCGGCCGGCCCATCGCTTCGCGGTTCCACCGCGGCGTCGGCCAGAGAAACCCGGAAAAGGTCGTTGTTCTCCGGCAGCCACGGATCCTCCAGACGCAGGGTCACCGCGCCGGGCAGCCCTGGGCGGCGCAGCAGCTCTAAAGCGCTGCGGGCGTTGATGATGCGGTTCATGCCGATGGTTTCCCGCTTGGCCTGCTCCGGCATCCAATCGGCTGTGATCAGCTCAGGGGAAAGGTAGGAGCACAGCTGCCATTTCAGGGTTTTCAGCCCGGCGCCGCCCATCCCCGCCAAAAATGCGCAGATCTGCCCCAGACCCTCCGGCCAGGCCCACGCGGCGTCCTCCACCAGCAGCGTCTCATCCTTGACGGAAAAAACCACATAGGCCAGCGGCTCACCGCACGAGTCCCGCAGCAAAAAGGTGCGCCAGCGGTCGTTGGCCGGGTCGCGCTCCAGCAGGCGCTGCCAGCGGCCGCCGTCTCGCGACACCATCAGGTTGTATCCGGCTGCCCACTTTTCGTAGATCTCTACAATGGGTTCGGGATCGCTGGCTCGATCGGCATAGATCTCGGGCATGAAGGGCTGCACGGAGGCGCTCAGGCGATGGTGCGCCAGGGCGCTGAAGGGAATGCTCAGATGATGGGAGGCGCCGGCGGCCTCATAACCGAATTGCCGGTAGTAGGCCATGGAGAACGGATAAAGATAGGAGAGTACGTCTCCGCGGTCGTACATCTCCCGAAAGATCAGGCGAAACAGCTCGCGAATGTGCCCCTGCCGCCGATATTCCGGCCGGGTGCATACCCCGCCGATGCCGCCCATGCCCACCAGCTGCCCTTCGAAATACTGCTCAAAGGGGATAAGCGTCAGGCAGGCGGCCATGGTTCCCTCCGGGGTAAAGGCCGCGCGGCCGTTGAGATGGTGCTCGCCGCCCTCCTCCCGGGCGTAGGTGCGAAGCTTTTCCCGATCCACCGAAAAAAAGAAAGCCTGCGCCTGCATGTCCACATAATCGGCATATTCCGATTGGGTGATGGCTCTGTACTGCATAGTTTTCCTCCCGATTCGTCCATACTATCTCTAAGGATCATCATTATGATAACGGCGCAGCGGGCAACAAGCAAGGATCACCTGACCTTAAGAAAAAAAGAATACCGCCTCCGCAAAAGCGGAAGCGGTATTGAAACTTGCGTTTTCTCCTTAGACCTGACGCTGTACGTTGCCGCTACGCAGGCAGCGGGTGCACACATAAATGCGCTTGGGGGAACCGTTCACGATCGCGCGGACGCGCTGGATATTGGGCTTCCAGGTGCGGTTGGTAGCAATGTGGGAGTGGCTGACGCTATTCCCATGTGCGGACTTTTTGCCGCAGATTTCGCATTTATAAGCCATGAGCTACACCTCCTTCAAAGGAACGTGCTTATCCACAATCCTCGTTTATCAAAGCAGGAATATTCTATCAAATGTTGAGAGGGAACGCAAGTGCTTATTTCAAAAAAACTTTAAAGGGTGCCTTTTCGGTGAATTTTTGGCGAAAAATGGGCGTTGAGGGCGCACAGCAAACCTCAGCACTTGAAAAAAAGTAATTTGGCATTATAATATTGCTATGTTGCCGTATTTTGCTTTGCGATATGAAAGGAGCGGAACAGATGGCTAGCATCAAGAACGAAAAAGGGGTTATCAGCATCACCAATGAAGTCATTGCCACGCTGACCGGGAATATCATCACCGCCTCCGGGCTGTATGGTATCGTGGGCATGGCGGCAAAGAACGCCAGCGACGGCTTGTACGAGCTGCTCAACCGTACAAACCTGGCGCGCGGCATTAAGGTGACGTCTAACGATGTGGGCGAGGTCAGCATTGAGCTGCACATCATTGTGGAGTACGGTGTGCCCATTGCCGCCGTTGCAGAATCGACCATTGACTCCGTCATCTACAGCGTGTCCCAGGCGACCGGGCTTACGGTCAAGCGCGTGGACATCGTGGTGGAGGGCGTCCGGGTGTAAGCCCCGGCTCTTTTGCGCATCAAACGGACCGCTTCTGCGGAAACGCCGAAGCGGACAGCTGCAATTATTTTTTTGATTTTATGATTTTTACCGTGGGCGCAGAGGAAATTATTTGTGATGCTTCACACGGTGAAGCATGAATGGAGGACAAGTTCAAGTGGCTACGACGATCACGGGTCAAATGCTGAAGCGCATGCTCACGACCGGCGCGCAGTATCTGGAATCCCGAAAGCAGGAAATCAACCAGCTCAACGTGTTCCCCGTTCCCGATGGGGACACGGGGACGAATATGTCGTTGACCGCGCTCAGCTCGGTCAAGGAGCTGGGAAGCGTGGAGGGGGAGGACATTACCGCCGCGGCACACGCCATTGCCAAGGGCGCGCTGCGCGGCGCGCGCGGCAACTCGGGCGTCATCCTCTCTCAGTTGTTCCGAGGCTTTGACAAAGGCCTCAAGGGCGCCGCAGAGGCCGACGCTGCGGCGCTGGCGGCAGCCTTCAGCACCGGCGTGGAGATGGCCTACAAGGCCGTTATGAAGCCCAGAGAGGGCACCATCCTCACCGTGGCGCGGGCCTTTGCGGCGGGAGCGGCCGCCGCGGCCGGGTCGGGAGACATTCAGGAGATGTTCCGCGAGGCGCTGCACGCGGGGCAGGTGGCGCTGGATCATACCCCTGAGCAGCTCGAGGTGTTGAAAAAGGCGGGCGTGGTGGATGCCGGCGGCAAGGGTCTGCTGGTGATCTATGAAGGGTGCCTGGCCGTGCTGGAGGGGCGCACGCTGGCTATGGAGCCTGTGGAAGCGCCTAAGCCCGAGGAGCCGCAGCCCGAACCCGATATGGCCGAGCTGGATGCCTCCCAGGAGATCGCCTTTGGCTATTGCACCGAGTTTTTCATTGTGGATCTCAAAGAAGGCGTGGATGAGGCGCGAGCCATGCAGCTGCGCGACGAGCTTTCCAGCTTCGGCGACAGCGCGGTGGTGGTGTTTGATGAGGACATCATTAAGGTGCATGTCCATTCGGAAACGCCGGATCGCGTGCTGAACCTGGCGCTGCGCCTGGGCGCGCTGGACAATTTGAAGATTGAAAACATGCGTCGCCAGCACGAAGAAATGCTGACGCTGGCGGCTAAGAAAAAGGCCGCTCAGCTCCAACCCCATAAGCCTTTGGCCATGGTGACCGTGGTGGCAGGGGAAGGGCTGGTGGACATCTTCCGCGACATCATGGTGGACGCCTTCGTGGAAGGCGGGCAGACCATGAATCCCAGCGCGGAGGACATTGCCGAGGCCATTCGCCGGGCAAACGCCGATGTGGTGTTCGTTTTGCCCAACAATTCCAACATTATCATGGCGGCGCAGCAGGCGTCCTATCTGGTGGAATGCGACGTGCGCGTCATCCCCAGCAAGAGCGTGCCCCAGGGCGTGGCTGCCGCGCTGACGTTTGATCCCGAGGGGAACCCGGATGAAATTCAGCAGAGCATGATTGCCGCGCTGGATACGGTGCGCTCCGGTCAGGTCACCTATGCCGTGCGCGATACCGAGATGGACGGTGTGGAGATCCATGAGGGAAACATCATGGGCATCAGCGCCGGAAAAATACAGGCCGTGGGGGCCGATTTAAACGACACGGTGCTGGAGCTGATCAAAAAAATGGCGGGCGACGAGGGCTGCGAAATGATTTCGCTGTACTACGGCGCCGAGGTGAACAGCGACGCTGCCGAAGCGCTGAAGGCGCGGATCGCCACGGAATTTGACGACTGCGATGTAGAAGTGTACGACGGCGGACAGCCGGTGTATTATTACCTGGTGTCGGTAGAATAACCGACACCCGAAACGGCAACAAACCCGGCGGATGGACAAGCAACTGCCGCAGGGAAAAACGAAGCCCGCTGAGAGCGTTTTCTCAGCGGGCTTTTT
>JAQUVY010000051.1:0-1310 GCA_028693155.1 Eubacteriales bacterium | reverse complement strand
GAAGCCCGCTGAGAGCGTTTTCTCAGCGGGCTTTTTTGCTGCCTGCTTGCCCATGCAAAGCCGTGGGGTGGGTCAGGCTTTGGGGTCAGGAGAAAAGCGCAAAGCCGCAGCAAAAATTGCGGCATCAGCGCCGGGGCCTGGCCGCCATTTTTGCCTGCATGAGCACAAGCGCGTCTTCCAGATCTGCTTGGGTGCAAACGCGGAAATGCAGCCAGCCGCCGTCGCCGCAAGGATATTTTCCTTCCCATTCCCGCTGCGCCCGGGCGGACAGGCCGGAAAGCACGGTGTCCATTTGAGCGTTGCTCAGGCGGATCATCAGGGTGAACGCCCCCACCTCGGGAAAGACATCGCAAAGGTGTTTGCCCTTGCGGCGATGGCCTACGCCCCAGCCGTATTTTTTGCCGTATGGGTTGCGCAGAATCTGCTCCGTATCCCAGGTGTCGGACAGGGCGCTGTTAAAGGCCGTGAAAAACGCCGCTGCGGCCCCGCAGTGGGCGGTCATCTCTTCGTAGGAGGGTGCGGATTCTTCTGCGGATATGCGTTCAAACATGAAGTCGCTCCTTTCGCAAATATAGACATATTGTAGCAAATTGAGGGGCGCAATTCTACAGCGTGACCGGCTATACTTTGGCAGGGGCTTAGGGTAAAATGGTGAAATCAGGAGGAGCTCATGATGCCAAAAGATAAGAAAATTTACTGGACGCTGTTTTCGTCCACGTTTTACCTGAGTGCCTTTACCGTGGGCGGGGGATACGTCATCGTACCCCTTATGAAGAAAAAATTTGCCGACGAGCTGGGCTGGATCGACGAAAAGGAGATGCTCAACATTGTGGCCATCGCTCAGAGTGCGCCCGGTCCCATCGCGGTGAACGCGTCCATTTTGCTGGGCTATCGCGTGGCGGGGTTGCCGGGAGCGCTGCTGGCCATCCTGGGCACCGTGCTGCCGCCGCTCATTTTGCTGTCGGTCATTTCGCTGTTTTATGAGGCGTTCCGCGACAACCGCGTGGTGGCCGCCGTGCTTAAGGGAATGCAGGCGGGCGTGGCCGCCGTCATTGTCGACGTCGTGTGCACCATGGGGCTGAACGTGGTCAAAACCAAGTCCTGGCTGTCCATCGCCGTGATGGTGTGCGCGTTTGCGGCGGTGTTCTTTCTCAAAATCAATGTGGTGTGGGTCATTCTGGCCTGCGCCGTCATCGGCGCGGTGCGGGCGCTGATAGAGATCAACCGCGAGAAGAAAAAGGGAGGTGCGGCGTAATGGCGCAGCTGCTGCAATTGTTCTGGAGCTTTATTCAGGTGGGGCTGTTCAGCTT
>JAQUVY010000158.1 GCA_028693155.1 Eubacteriales bacterium | reverse complement strand
CGTCAGTAGGAACTCTTAGCTGCCCTCGCGTTTCGCCTGCGGCGAAACGCTTTTGGAGAAAATATGAATCCGTTTCACACCCACGCCCCCGCAAAACCCCTGCCGGCGACCCCCGCGCAAAAGCCTGCCCCGGTGGGGCGGCCGTCTGAGCCGTTTGAAAGCATTTTGTTGGTTGGCCTGCCCGCGGAAATGTCGGGCTTTTTCCAGTTGGCACTGGGCAAGCGCTATACCTGCCGCTGTGCCGACACCCTCCGTTTAGCGCTTCAGCTCATCGACATCCACGCTCCCCAGCTGGTTTTTCTGGCGGCCGATGCCTTAAGCAGCCCGGAGGCGGCGCAGCTTTGCGCGCAAGCGACGCCCGTGGTCGTGCTGGGCGAGTCTGCCGTGCCCATTCCGGGGAGCCGCGTGCGGCTGCTGCCCCCGTTTTCCTTGCAGCAGATCCTTCAGGTGACCGACGCGCTGGCGCGGCGCGTCTCAGCCTCTTTGCAGGAGTACCGCATCGACGGCTGGCAGCTGGACTTTGCCGCGCACACCGCCCGCAAGGAGGATCTGTGCTGCGAGCTGACGCCCCAGGAAAGCGCCGCGCTGCTGTGCCTGGCGCGCAGGGATGGCCGCCCGGCCTCCAACGGCGAGCTGTCCGCCGCCATCTGGGGACCCGATCATCTCGGCGACGACGCGGCTTTGCGCCGCTTCATGGGGCACCTCCGGCGGAAATTCGGCAGCGCGGTGGTGCACACCTGCCCCGGGCAGGGTTATGCCTTGGGGAGGCGCATTTAACAAAAACGACACTACTTGTCCCTCTCACTTATGATATACTAAAAAAAATATGTTTTTTGCTTTTGTGGAGGGATGCTGCCATGCAGGACAAGAAAATTCTTATTGTGGAGGACGATCAGCCCATCGCCGAGCTTTTGGCTTACCGGCTGGGGAAAGAGGGCTTTACCGTGCTTACCGCTGCCACCGGATCCAAGGGGCTGGAGCTGGCTCAGGCCGAGCAGCCCGATCTTCTCCTGCTGGACTGGATGCTTCCCGACATCAGCGGTCTGGACGTATGCCAGCAGGTCACGCAGACGCGCAAGATCCCCATTATCATGGTTACGGCAAAAAACCTGGTGGAGGACAAAATTTTAGGCTTGGAAGCCGGCGCGGATGACTACATCACCAAGCCCTTTGACGTGCGCGAGGTGGTCGCGCGCATCAAGGCCACCTTCCGCCGCCTGGAAGCCCAGGCCGAGCCGTCCTCCGCCGATTCGGCTGAGGAAATTTCTTTTGCCGATATTCACATCGATCCCAAGGGCATGACGGTCACCAAGGCCGGCCAGGTGATGGAGCTGACCCACCTGGAATACAGCCTGCTCATGTATTTTTACCAAAACTGCAATCAGGTTCTCACCCGCGACCAGATTTTGGATTCGGTGTGGGGCTACAGCTATTTCGGCAACACCCGCACGGTGGATATTCATGTGCTGCGCCTGCGGCGCAAACTGGGGCTGGACGAGCAGATCCAGACCGTGTTCAAGGTGGGTTACAAGTTTATTATTTAAGGAGCGTGCGGCCGCATGTCCATTCGCACCAAAATGGTGGCAGGACTGAGCGTCATATTCGGCTGCATGCTGCTGGTGATGAACCTTTTTATCGCCGGCAACATCCGCACCAACAACGAAGCCTATATCAATTCGGATCTGGTGGTGCTGGAAAATAACGGTCAAATTTACGCCCGCCAGGTTCTGATTATCCATGCGTTGGAAAACAACGAGGATTCCTTTTCCGAGGTTGCCTCGGAGATCTCAAGGGAGCTCAGCGGCGTCACCGGCAACCCGGTGGCGGCTTATTCCCGCAACGGCCAGCTGCTCCACTCCACCGACGATAAAATTTTTTCCCAGGCGCAGTACGACGACCTGGTGTTTGCCATGCAAAACCGCGCCGCCTTTACGCTGGACACCACCGGCGAGGGAAAGACGGTGGCTTATTTTTCTTACCCCGTGATGGTGGAGGGCAACACCATCGGCATCATCCGCACCGTTGAGGATTATTCCCTGCTCTACTCCCAGGGCACCAACATCATGAACTTCATCACCATCATTACCATCTCTATTTTTGCCGTGGCGCTTATCTTTTCCATGCTCTTTTCGCAGAGCATCGCCGCGCCCATCTCCCGCTTGGCCACGCTCTCGGGCAACATCGCCAAATATGTGCAGGACAACACGCTGGACTCCGCCCGTGTGCGCCGTCAACTGCGCATCGACCGCAAGGATGAGATCGGTAAGCTTGGGCGGGATTATCTGGACATGATCGCCACCATTGACCGGCAGGTGAAGACCATCAACGCCGACAAGGAAGAGCTGCTGCGCCTGGCTGATTACCGCAAGGAGCTGTACGACAGCGTGACCCACGAGCTCAAAACCCCGCTTACCTCCATTCGCGGCTATGCCGAGGTGCTGGAGGAAAACGGGTTTACCGACCCGGAATTTTTTGCCAAGGGCATCAACCACATCAAGGAGGAGAGCGACCGCATGCACGCCATGGTGGTGGCGCTGCTGGAGATGTCCAAGCTTTCCTCGGTGGTGGATCTGCCCAAGGAGCCGGTGGAGCTGGTGGGCATTGCCATGGAAATTTGCCAGGCGATGCAATTTAAGGCGCAAAAATACGCGGACACCATTCAGCTGGTGGCCGATGAAAAAGTCATGATCCTGGGCAACGCCGACAAGCTCAAGGAGATCTTTATCAACCTCATCGACAACGCCATTAAATACGGCGTACCCGGCCGGGCGATCACCGTGGGCGTGGAGCAGCTGAAGGACAGCGCCTGCTTTTATGTGGTGAACCATGTGGAAACGCCCGTGCCCCAGGACGATCTGAACCGGGTGTTTGAGCCCTTTTACCGCCGCAAGGACAGCGGCCCCCGCGAAGAGGGCAGCTCGGGGCTGGGGTTAAGCATCTGCCGGCAGCTGGCCGAGCAGCACAACGGCGTCATCGCCATGCAAAACCTGAAGAAAAACCGCGTGGTGGTGAGCGTGGGCTTTCCCGCATATGTACACAAGGAGGAACCGACGGCATGAACAGAAAATATAGCGCCGTGTCAGCGCTTTTGGCTGCGCTGCTGATCTGCAGCGGCTGCTCCGTGCTGCCCCGCCAAAAAACCGTGGAGCTGAAGCGGCCGCTGGCCACCGCCACCTCCGGGCCGGCGGACAACCAGATGTCCTTTGAAATTGAAAAAATTTACACCCCCCAGTTGGGCAAGCTGGACTCGGTGGGTTACAGCTCCACCCCTCGCAATCTGGTGCTGGGCTGGAGCGACCGGGATACGCTTTTGGGCATTCAGGTGTTGGAGCGGAATTCCCCCGCCGGTGAGGATCTGTCGGCCTTGAAGCAGGAGGCCGACCGCCTGGGCGTCGATCTGTCGGGAATCAAGACAGACAGCAGCTACGAGCTGAGTCTGGTCAGCATGGATTATCGCTACAGCTTCTTGGAAACCATCTGCTCGATTCCCGAAAACTATATGTTCTTGTCCGTCTCTCATGACGGCACCATGCTGGCGATGACGTTTTACAACGATGCGGGCTTTCCCACCCTGCAGGTGTGCAGCACCGTTACGGGAGAGCTGCTTTA
>JAQUVY010000050.1 GCA_028693155.1 Eubacteriales bacterium | reverse complement strand
CTAAAACGCATGAAGGGAGGTGAGGCTCATGGCAGGTGCATTATTTGCGAAAGGAGGGTGTTCATTATGGAAACGCACAGCAATATGAATGCGGAGGATGGATAAATGGCAAAAAAGTTAGATGCAGAACGCATCGAACAGGCTCGGCAGAAAGGTCAAACGGCCGACCGTCGTGAGGAAGAAAAACGCCGTATACAGGAAACCATCGCAAAAAACCGCAGCGGTGAGCGCAAGGGTCACGTCATCATGGCAGAGCGAAAAATGTATGCGTACCAAGAAGCTCCAAAAGTGCGTGTCGCTGCGTACTGCCGCGTCAGCACAGCGGAGGAAGCGCAGGTCGGTAGTTTTGAGATGCAGGTGCAGCACTTCAAAGCCGTTATAGAGAACAATCCCACATACGAGCTGGTAAAAATCTATACGGACGAGGGCATTTCCGGAACTTCGCTGAACAAGCGTAAGGGTTTTCAGAACATGATTGATGATGCAATGAACGGCAAAATTGACCTCATTCTGACTAAGAGCATCAGCCGCTTTGGACGCAACATAGTTGACATTCTGACTACGCTACGGAGCCTCAGCGACTTGGAGCCGCCCGTGGCTGTGAGCTTCGAGTCGGAGGGTATTTTCAGCAGCGACGGTAAAAACAAGCTGATTATATCCATTCTGTCGGCGCTTGCAGAGCTTGAGAGCCAGCAGAAAAGCATCGCAATCAAAGAGGGCATACGCTACCGTATGCAGGAAGGTCTTTACAAATTTCCTGTGAAAAACCTAATCGGATACTATCGAGACTACAGCGGCATGGTAAAAATCGAGCCAGCCGAGGCAGAAATTGTAAGGTATATCTTCGATAGTTTTCTTGAAGGTGCGTCTCCGCAGGAGATAGCAGTATCCCTCACCCAGCAAAACATAGGCTCGCCAATGGGTATGGAAGCATGGCGTCAGGCAACGATACGCAGCATTCTTTCAAACGAGAAATACTGCGGCGATGTCTTATACCAAAAGACATACTCCAAAGACTATCTGTCTCACAAAACCGTGAAAAACAAGGATGTTCTCCCGCAATGGTTCTGGGAGAATAATCACCCAGCCATCATCAAGCGTGAGAATTGGGCGAAAGCGCAGGAGCTGCTTACCTCCGGCAAATGGAGCAAACGCGCCACTACGCTTCAAGCGATGAAGCGGCAGTTCACTGTTGCAAAGGTAAAATCCGGCGTTTTACGCGGTTATTTCCTTATGGATATGAATTGGACAAGTGACGAGCGTGAGCAGTTCATCAAAATCATTCACAATATAAACGAGCTTGGCGATTACCAGGCAGAAAAGGAGTAATATTATGGCTATCAAGTTTTCCAATATCAATCTGGAGGTACTCGACCTCACAACAAACGCAACACCGGATATCTTCGTCAATCAGAACGGAATCACCTTCAGCAAACGCGTCCTTGAGGATTTGAACTATCCCCAGACAGTGCAGTACTGCAATGACCCAGCTCAACACATTTTTGCAATTCGCGTATGCAAGAGCAACGAGGCAAAAGCTGTATCATTCTCCAAACCCCGCGCCGAGCAGACGACCACACTTGGGTGCGGCAACAAAAATCTTCACGATGTGATTGCCGCGCTCATCCCTGATTATAAGCCGAAAAAGCGTTATAAGGTGGTAGGTGAGTTTGATGCCGAAAATCGTGTGATATACTACGATATGTCCGCGGCAGAGGTTTCTGAATTCCGCGCAGTCAAAGAAAAAATATAAGGGCGGCTGTTCCCGCAAAACAGTAAGACCACACTAAAGGTTTTATCCTTTGGTGTGGTCTTACTGTTTTGGCTCCGCTTGAAGAGTGTCGGTCAAAAATTACTTGTTTTGAGTAATCCCTTTGACGAACGCCCTTTTTGGCGGGGGCTTTTTATGTCAGCTTTGCGTTGGCAGGGGGCTCTGCCAAAGCGGGCAGACCTTGCCTTTGTCGATCCAATGGATCTGCCCGGTATGCGAGACGGTCTTGCCCGCTACAAAAATTGCGCTGTCGTCTTCCATGGCGCAAATGGGAAGCTCTTGGGAAATTTGCAGCAGCGCTGCCAGCACCGTTCTATTCTCCGGCTCAAAGTGCGGCTTTACGGTGATGTCGGCCAGACCCAGGCCTTCATACGGAACAAGGGATTCCTTTGTATCCAGCGAGCGTTTGGCCATGTTGATCGCGCCGGCGCTCACGCCCAGCACCGCTGCACCGGCATTGCGAATTGCGGCGTTTACGCCGGTGTCCCGCATCAATTCCCACTGCAATCGGGGATAGCCGCCCATCAGGAAGATGCAGGAAGCCTCGCCGACCAAGCCCACGGCGGCAGAAGCCTCCATCCGATGATCGATGACATGGTACTGCTCAAACGGCAAGCCGCATTCCGCAAACATGGCATACATACCGGCGGAATCGCTGTCGTTCCTTTCGTAATCCCCCGGCTACGCGCTCACAAACACAAGGCTGCTGTGCTGTGTCAGCTCCTGAGACAGCCGCCGCGCCACCTCGGGCGGAAAACGGCGGTTGGGAAAGCCGCTGAAAAAAGCCAGAAAACGATGTTCCATACGCATGACCTCCTGTGCGCTGCGTCTGCGCCCGTCCCGCTCACTTTTCGTTTTTTCCTACGAAGCGTTTCATCTCGTCAAAGGTCTGTTGGCTGATAACGTGCTCAATGCGGCAGGCGTCCTGTGAGGCTTCCTCCTCGGGCAAGGACAGCGTCTGCATCAAAAACCGGCTGATGATCCGATGGCGCTCATAGATCTGCTCTGCCAGCGCCTGGCCGCTGGCGGTAAGGCGCAGATCGCCGCCTGCCTCCATGGAAACATGGCCGGCAGCCTTGAGAATGTTCATGGCGCGGCTGATGCTGGGCTTGCTGTAGCCCAGCGCGTTGGCCACATCAATGGAGCGGACAACGGGGTTCGTTTGCCGCAGCAGCAAAATGGTTTCCAAATAGTTTTCGCCCGATTCCCGCATAGTGGTTCCTCCCCAAACAAATTAAGCCTATTATAGCGGCTTTTCACGAAAAAGTAAATTTCCCCCTTGACGGATGGGGTAATATTCGATATGATGACATTGTTAGCAATGGCTAACGATGTGGAGGCAACGATGAATGCATTATCCTGGATCGTGCTGGCGCTGGTAATTGCCGGGGCTGCCGGTGCGCTGGCGTGGATCCTTGTGCGCCGAAAAAACGGCGGCTGCTCGGGCGGCTGCGCCGGCTGCCCTTATGCCGGGAGCTGCTCAAAGCCCAAAAAGCCCTGAACCGACCCTTGGTTTATTACCGTGCCCATGAAAAAGCGCATCCGCCGTTGGGCTGCGCACAAAGGCCGTTCATGAGCGGCTTATGATTTGGCCTTTAAAGTGGAGGAACCTTGGTGAAAAAGATGCTTTTTGCAATCTCCTTGCTGTTGGCACTGTGCACAGCGTGCAGCGGCGAGGGGGCGGTCAGGACGGAAAAAAACGCATCCACGGATTTATCGCAGGTTGCCCTGGATGAAATCGCGCTTGGCGGTTCCGTGCAAAGCCTCGACCTGACAAAATACACCCCTGCTTCGGGGGAGGAAAACGCAGACAGCGCAAACACGCATTCCTTTGAAGAGGTACAGATCAAAACCGATCCAAGCGGGACCATCACATTCGTCAAAGGCATTCTGGGAACCGGCATACAGGCGCGCGTAAACGGCGCACAGCCGTCCTCCCTCCGCGAAGCGATTGAGCTGCTTGGGTCAAACTATCACGAATACTGGTTTGACCGCGAGCAAAACCTAAAGGCCTGCACCTATTACGATGCGGCAAGCAAAAGCTATGCCACCTTTGTCAGCTTTGACGATGGCCTTGTTTGGCTGATATTAAGCCAATAAGTGCAGGCGCAAAGCGCACAGAACAGCCCCATAGATAGCCAAAAGAGGTGCCGTCCGCAAACGACACCTCTTTTTTTAAGTCTTGGCTGCACCCTGCCGCAAAACTTCCCTGCCCGGCGTCGCAGACTATTTTTTCTTCTTCGGTTTTCCCTTGGGCGCGATCCGCTCCCTGCCGCCGCGCAGCGGCCGCATTCCTCCCGCCGGCAGCTTGCTGCCCTGCAAAGACATCCGCGCCGGCTGCTGCGCCCCTTGGGCAGGCTTCCCCGCCTCGGCAGGCACCAGACACTTCCCGCCCGTGCCGATCAGATCCTCTCGCCCTGCCATGCGCAGCGCCTTGCGCACCAAAGCATGGTTGCGGGGCGCGGCGTATTGCATGAGCGCCCGCTGCATGGCCTTTTCCTCGGGCGTCCTGGGCACATAAACCTTTTCTCCGGTCAGCGGGTGACGCCCGGTGTAATACATGGCGGTAGACAGCGTGCCGGGGGTGGGATAAAAATCCTGCACCTGCTCGGGCTGGTGATGGATATCCCGCAGATATTCGGCCAGCTCGACGGCGTCCTTCAGCGTGCAGCCCGGATGGCTGGACATGAAGTAGGGCACCAGATACTGGTCGGCCTTTTCCTGCCGGTTGAGCTGCTCATAGCGCTTTACGAATTCACGGTAAACGCCGCACTCGGGCTTGCCCATAAAGCGCAGGGCATTGGCCGCCACATGCTCGGGCGCTACCTTGAGCTGCCCGCTGATATGATGGCGCACCATCTCGCGAAAAAAGGTTTCGTCACGATCCAGCATCAGGTAATCAAAGCGCAGCCCCGAACGCAAAAACACTTTTTTTACGCCGGGCACGCCCCGCAGGCGGCGCAGCAGACCCACAAGCTCGCTGTGGTCGGCTTTCAGGTTTGGGCAGGGTTTGGGCGTCAGGCACTGGCGGTGGGCGCAGGCGCCGTGCTCCAGCTGCTTGACGCAGGCGGGCTGCCGAAAGTTCACCGTAGGCGCGCTCAGGTCGTGGATATACCCCTTAAAATCCGGCTCATGGGTCAGCCGCTCGGCCTCGGCCACAATGGAATCCGGGCTGCGGGACTGCACAATGCGCCCCTGATGGAAGGTCAGCGCGCAAAAATTGCACGCGCCGAAGCAGCCTCGGGCGGAAGAGATAGAAAACTTCACCTCGTCAATGGCGGGAATGCCGCCTTGCTTTTCATAATCCGGGTGATAGGTGCGGGCATAGGGCAGCGCATATACAGCGTCCAGCTCCTCCCGGGTCAGGGGGCGGCTGGGCGGATTCTGCACCAGATAGCGGCTGCCCACAGGTTGCACCAGGCGCTTGCCGCGGATGGGATCCTGCTCGCCGTACTGCACGGCAAAGGCCTGGGCATATGCCTTTTTATCCCCCGCTGCCTCTTCATGAGAGGGCAGCAGCACATAATCCTTTACCCGGCTCAGATCATCCACCATAGCGCAGGTGCCGCTCAGCGAGGTGATCTTCCCCACCGGCACGCCCCGATCCAGCAGCCGGGCGATCTCCACCATGCTCAGCTCACCCATGCCGTAGCTGAGCAGGTCAGCGCCGCTGTCCTGCAAAATGGGCGGGCGCACCTTGTCGTCCCAGTAGTCATAATGGGAGAAACGGCGCAGGCTGGCCTCCACCCCGCCGATGATAATGGGAATATCTCCATAAATGCGGCGAATGCAGTTGGCATACACGATGGTGGCGCGGTCGGGCCGCAGGCCCATCTTCCCGCCCGGAGAATACGCATCGGCGGAGCGACGGCGCTTTGCCACGGTGTAATGGTTCACCATAGAATCCATATTGCCCGCAGCCACCAAAAAGGCCAGGCGCGGCCGGCCAAAACGGGTAAAGTCCGCGTCCTTTTTCCAATCGGGCTGGCACACCATGGCCACGCGAAACCCCGCCTTCTCCAGCACGCGGGAGATGATGGCATGTCCGAAGGAGGGATGATCCACATAGGCATCCCCGCACACATAAACAAAATCCGACTCGTCCCAGCCTCTCTCCCGCATATCCTGCGCCGTTACCGGCAAAAAATCTTCGCGCACGTACGCTCTCCCTTCCGCATTCCCGCTTAAAAAAACGCGCGGTAAAAATTTCCGCGCGCTTTGTCTTTATTGCTGCCCTTCTCCCCGCTGCACCACGGTGGTGCTGCGCGGCCAGGGAATGCCCGCCGCGTCAAACTGCTGCTTGATGCGCACCCGGCAGTCACACAGGCAGTCGTAGCCCTCCCCCGCGTCCCGGGTCCAAACGATGCCGCGCAGGTCGCAGCCGTAAGGCGTAAAGCCCACTGCCTTCACCGCCACCTTGGGCAATTCGGCAGCCTTCTCAATATCGTTGCGGCGATCCATGCACAGCGGGTGCGTCTCCGCAACCCGGCGAATGATCGCCATCGCCCGGTCAAGATCGGCGCCATAGCCCACGCTCACGTCCAGAAAGTTGCAGGCGTTTCCGTCTCCGTAGCTGTAGTTCTCCAAAATGGAGGTGTTGATCTTGCTGTTGGGCACGATGACACGGGTGTTGTTGAAGGTTCGCAGCACCGTATGGCGCAGCGTGACCTCCTCCACAAAACCCGTCAGTCCTTCTGCCGAAAGGCTGATGCGGTCGCCCGTCACAAAGGGGCGGTTCGTCGCCAGCAGCAGGCCGCTCACCATGTTGGACATGGCCTCCTGCGAGGCAATGCCCAGAAACACCGCCGCGATGCCCGAGCCCGCCAGCAGCGAAGTCGTCATGCTGCGGAAGGGCTTCACCTGGTAAAGGATGCCCACAATCGCCAGCCCGAGGATGGTGAACTTGATCACCTGGCGCAAAAAGCCAAAGCTCAGGCGGCGTTCCTGATATTTTTGATCCAGTCGGCGGCAGATGCGCCCGCTGATATAGTTGGCCAGCAGCGCCAGCGCCACAATGATGGCCACGGCGAACAGCGCCTGTATGATGCCTTCGTCAAA
The DNA here is from genome assembly GCA_028693155.1 of Eubacteriales bacterium. Taxonomy (GTDB): domain Bacteria; phylum Bacillota; class Clostridia; order Christensenellales; family UMGS416; genus STF2-111. Next base: position 10,541 of record JAQUVY010000050.1, on the reverse strand, counting down.
AAGCTGTGTATCAAGTTTCTCCAGAAAAGCCAGAAATGTCTCCATCATTGCCCGTCCTGCTGCTCCTGAGCGGCCTTCTGGGCAGCCAGCTTTTCTTCATACGCCTGCCACAGGGGCGCGTACTTCTCTCTGGCGGCGTTGTGCTCCGCCAGCGTTTTGTTGAACTCCAGCTCTCCGGTTTCCGGATCCTTCAAGATGAAATACAGATAGCCGGCATCCATGGTTTTTTCATCGGGATACAGCGCGGCCTTGAGCGCGTTGAGCCCGGGGTTGGAGACGGCGCTCACCGGCAACCCTTTGTTTTTATAGATGTTGTAGGGAGAATCCGTCGCCAGATCATCCGCCGTGATTTCGGAGGTGGTCTTCTTCCCCGTAAAGTACAAAATACTGGGATCGCTGGCCAGCGTGATTCCCTTTTTCAGGCGCAGGTGGAACACCGCCGACACCTTGGAGAAGTTGCTGGTCTTGCCCTCCTTCTCAATGAGGGAGGCCAGCGCCACCACCTGGTCGACCGACAGATCCAGCTCACCGGCGCGCTTGACGAAGTCCTCGTTCATCACGTTGGCAAACTTATTGAGCATTTTGCGGATGATGGTCTCTTCGCTGGAGCCTACATAGATCTCGTAGCGCGCGGGGAACAAATAACCCTCCAGCACATATTTGCGCCCATCTCCCGGGTTGTTGGCCACGGCCTTGATGAAGTCGTAATCCGCGGTCAGTCCCTTGCCCGTGCGGCACAGCTCCAGAAATGCATCCGGGCTTTCCAACACGCCCTGCTCCACCAGAGAAGCCGCCATCTGCTCCACATTGGTTCCCTCGGGGATGAGGAAGGAGGTGACCTGCGTGCCGCCGTCGCCTTTGACCATCTTTTCCGTGATCTCCTGCATGGTCATGGTCTTGTTCAGGTAATAAGTACCTGCCTTCACCTTGCTGGCATGACCGCCCAGATCCAAATACAGCTTGAAGGCGGTGGCGCTGCGAATGATGCCGCCCTCCTCCAGCTGGCTGGCGATGCCCGAAATGGAGGTGCCCCGTTTGATTGTCACCCGAATGGGGGTGTGATCCTGGCTGTCGGCAGGCAGCAGATAATGCTCATCCACATATTTCCAGGCAAACAGCCCGCCGGAGATCAGAATCATACAGGCGCACACGACCATGATGATCTTGCGCAGCACTTCCCACACGCCCTGGGTCAGCAGTCTGGGCCGGTCGTTCACGCCATAATTGCGCTCTTCCGCCCCTTTCTGCGCGAAAAACGGTGTCCTTTCCCTTTTTGCCATTTATTGCACTCCTGCGATTGAAAAAATGATTGTCAGTGTCACCGGCACCAGCGCGCTGAGCGCCGCGCCGCTTAAAAACGCAAAGGGGGAATACTCCACCCCGGCGCTGCGGGTAACCAAAGGCAGTGTCACATCCATCGCCGTGGCGCCGCCGGCGGCAATGCCTGCCCAGGGGGAAAGCTTTTTGGTCAGCAGCGGGATGCTGACGATGGCGATCACCTCGCGCAACACGTTGGAGAGAAAGGCCATCGCGCCCAGCGGCGCGTCGATCTCCGCCAGAATGAGCGAAGAGAGCGAGTACCAGCCATAACCGGCCGAAACCGCCGCCGACTGCCAAAGCTCCATGCCCAGCAGCAGCCCAGCCAGCACGCCGCCCGCCACGCTGCCCAGCGCCGCCGCCAGCGGCACCGCCACCGCGTGTCTCCATCGGTTTTTCACCTGGGCAAAGATGCCCGAACGGCCGCCCAGCTCAAAACCCACCAGCGCCAGCAGTGCGTAGAGGATATATTGCGTGGCTTCCCCGGCCACCGCGTAAGCGCCGTCGCCCAGCAGCCGCCCGCACAAAACGCCCGCCGCCAGCAGAAGGATGACGATGATCATCGCTTTTCCTCCCTCTTGTTCAGCAGCTTTGCCGTCACATACGCCAGCGCAACGCTGCCGGCCACCGCCAGCACCGTGATGACCAGCGCCCGCCACCCCAGCGTGGCAAAATTCGCCAGCACCTTTTCATCCGCGCCCAGCCGCACCCCCATGGTGAAGATCAGCACCCAGATACAGATGCTTTGAGCAAGGCTCAACGCCTTTTGCCCCTTTGCCGGCAGTTTGATCCATCTGCCCAGCGCCCAGCCTGCGCCCAGCACCGCCAGCAGAAGACTCATGCTCGCCAGCAAACTCATTTTCAGATCTCCACAATGATGGGCAGGATCATGGGGCTGCGGCGGGTGCGGTTATAGAGCACCTTGCGGATGTCCCGGCGCACATCGCTTTTGATGACGCTCCAGTCCACATTTTTACCGTTATACTTCTCAAACAGCTCGCGCACGGTCTTCTTCGCGGCCTCCAGCAGCTCATCCGACTCTTTTTCATAAACAAAGCCGCGGGAAATGACCTCGGGCGCGCCCATGAGGCGGCTGCTGTTTTTGGCCAGCGGCATCACCACGATCACCATGCCGTCCTGAGAGAGCTGCACGCGGTCACGCAGCACAATATTGCCCACGTCCCCAACGCCCGATCCGTCCACCATGACGGCGCCGCTGGGCACGATGTCACCCATGGCGGCGGCCTGCTTCTTTGTGATCTCCAGCGGGCGTCCCACCTCGGGAATAAAGATGTTGGCGCGTTTCATCCCCAGGCTTTCGGCCAGCTCCGCATGCTTGATGAGGTGACGGTATTCGCCGTGCAGGGGCATAAAGTACTTGGGCTTTACCAGGCGATGCATGAGCTTGAGCTCCTCGCGGCAGGCATGACCCGAGGCGTGCACATCGGCAACCGAATCGTAAACCACCTCGGCGCCGTTGCGGTAAAGCTGGTTGATGACGCGGTTGATGAACTTCTCGTTGCCCGGGATGGGGCGGGAAGAAAAGATGACCGTATCACCCTGCTTGATCTCCACATGGGAATGCTCGCCGCCGGCCATGCGCACCAGCCCGGACATGGGCTCGCCCTGGCTGCCGGTGGTGATGATGACGATCTTGTTGTCCTTGAGCTTGCCGATCTTATCGATGGGCACCAGATTTTCGGGCTTCACCTTGAGCGCGCCGATGTCCTGCGCCATTTGGGCGATCATGACCATGCTGCGCCCGGCAAAGGCCACCTTGCGGGAATAGCGCACCGCGCTGTCCACGATCTGCTGCACGCGGTGCACGTTGGAGGAGAAGGTGGAAATGATGATGCGCCCCTTGATGTTGCGGAACAGGTCGTCGATGTTTTTGCCCACCACCTGCTCGGAAACGGTGTAGCCCGGGCGCTCCACGTTGGTGCTGTCCGCCATAAGCAGCAGCACACCCTCCTCGCCGTAGCGAGCCAGGGTTGCAAAATCCATCACGTCGCCGTCTACCGGCGTTAAGTCCACCTTGAAGTCTCCGGTCATGATCACCACACCCACGGGGGTGGTGATGGCCAGCGCCACCGAGCCGGTGATGCTGTGGTTGGTCTTGATAAACTCTACCGAGAAGCAGCCGCACTGCCGCTTTTCCCGGGGCGTGATCTCCACCAGCTTGTATTTCTTTACGCCCGCTTCCTCCAGCTTATGCTCAGCCAGCATCAGCGTCAGCTTGGTGCCGTACACCGGCACATTCACGTTGCGCAGCAGATAAGGAAGGGCACCGATGTGATCCTCATGACCGTGGGTGATGAGCACCGCGCGCAGCTTCTGCTTGTTTTTTTCAATGTAGGTGGTGTCGGGGATGACCAGGTCGATTCCCGGCATTTCCTCCGTCGGGAAGGATACGCCGCAGTCCACTACGATCATGTCGTTGCCGTACTCCAGCACGGTAATGTTTCTCCCGATCTCGTCCACCCCGCCCAACGGGATGACCCTCAGCTTCGGGGGTTGTCTGTTTGCCATATTTTTTTGTTTTCCTTTCTGTTTCGGTACACAAACCACGGCAAAGCCAGCTGCACGCACACAGGCGGCAGCGCCTTCCGAGTCTTGACCGATCATGTTTTTTTATGATAAACCCGCTTGCCCCGGCGGGTCTCCATCAATACAAGTCCGCGGCCTTTGTGAAAAGGCACGGTACCACATATGGGTATTATACCCTTTTTGAGCAACATACGCAACATGCGCGGCTCGCCCTGCTCAAAAAGAAACGGCTTCGGAAAACCCGCGTTTTCCGAAGCCGTTTTGGGACTTTTCCCATGTTTTTTACAGAAACAGGCACCACCACACGCCGTAGCGATCCACCAGCTCGGCGCCTAACGGGCTGAAGCTTAAGCTGCCCAGCGGGGCGTAAATGATCTGCGCCCCCTGGCTGAGCACCTCATAGGCATGGGTAAGGAGCGCCTCGTCCCCCTCCTCAAACTGGAGGCAGAACTGCATATGGTTGCCGGTGACCGCGCCCTCTCCCGCGCGAGAAGAGCTGTTCAGCTCGCCCACCGCCAGGGAACAGGTGCGAATGTTCAGCTCCTGATGCACCACGGTGCCGTCGGGCAGCTCGGCGCGGTAGCCGTCCTGCGCCTGAAAGGCGTCCCGATACACCCGGTAGGCCTCCGCGCTGTTTTTCACATAAACCTGAGACAACATCCGAAACATAAGATACCCTCCTACTTTTCAACTCTGCCGAAGTTTCGCAGCACCCTCATATGCTCAATGGCCCAAATGCCCTTCCACCAGTTCTCACTGACGGCAAACTGGGCACCGTATTTGTCCATATTCCCATACCAGAGCCAGGTGATGTCCCACACGCCGTGCTCATGCCGCGTGTCGATGAGATAATCTAAACCGGCATCGGTTACGGCCTGATTTTGCGCGTAATAAACGCTTTGCGGGTCGCGGACATAATTGGTGGGGCGCGGGCAATACGTGCTCCATTTTTTCTCGTCGTGCTCAATGCCCTTCTCCACCAATTCGCTCAGGCGGGTCTGCAGGGCATCCACGTCAAAGCCGGGCACCTGTTTTTCCCGAATGGTCTGCAACAAAATGATATAACCGCCTACGCCCATCTCTCCGTTGGAGTCGGCCTGCATCATTTTCTGCAAAAGCTCGCGGCTCCACTGCAGCGCTTTGGCGTAAAGCGGCGACCCCACCTCGCCATACCGCAAAACACAGGCGCACAGCTCGGCGGTCAGCCCCACGCTTTCAGCGGCGTCCTGCGCCTCGTTGTACTCCCACCAGGGCGCATGCGGCGCGTCCCCGGTTTCGGGCACGGCAAACATCCAGCCATAGGCCTGCGTGCTGGCTCCGCTGGCCAGGTAGCGCCAAATTCCCCGCCAAACGGGGTGGTTCTGATCGGTACAGCCCGCTTCCGTCAGCAGCTTTATGGCGTAGCTCGTGCTGTACGGCATGGAAACCTGCGTCCAGTTATCGGGCTCCACCGCATTTCCAAAGCCGCCGTCGGCGTTTTGATAACGCGCCAGTGCGGTGACCACCGCCTCCCGCGCGCCTCCTTCAAAAAAATAGTTCCACTGCGCCAGCTCCAGCTCCCGGGCGTTGCGGTGCACCCAGGTGCGCACCTGCTCATAAGCTTCTTTTGTCAGCGTTTTCATGGCATCCTCCAGTCCTTTTTTTCATTCTACCGCCCTGCTTCGGCATTGTATTGAATGTTTACGACATCTTTCGGGCGTAGCGGCGAGCCTCCTGAGGCGTCATGGTATGAAAAGTCTTAAACTCCCGCAGCAGGTGAGACTGATCCGCATAGCCGCAGCACTCCACCGCGGTCTGCACATCCCAGCTCTCGCTTTTCACCGCCTCACCCCACACCTCTTGGTAGCGCACGAGACGCAGCATTTTTTTAGGCGCGATTCCCACACCCCGGGCAAACACCCGCTCCAGCTGGCGGCTGCTCAGGTGCAGCTCCCGCGCCAGTGCTGCAATCTCCCACCGCCCCTGGGTTCGCACCATCCAATCCAGCGCGTTGCCCAGGTCGGGCTGGGGCGCGCTGCCCTCCAGCAGTTCACCCAGCACGGCTTGCGCCGCCGCCGCGTATTGGGCCAGATCCCCCGCCTCCGGCAACGCCGGCAGCAGGCGCCTGAGCAGCCCCGCATAGTGCTGTCGCGCGTCAAACATACCGTCTGCGGTTTCGCACAGCCCCCCATCCGAAAGCAAAGCCGCGCTCCACGGAAAAAGGCGTATGCCGAAAAGCGCCTCCCGCGCAGGAGCCTCCCCCGCATGCCCCAGCACAAAGCTCTGGGTGCTCATGCCGACAAAGCGCGCGTTTTTCGCCTTGCCCGCCGCAGCATAGAAGATCAGATCCACACAGGTATCCGGCGTGACCAGCCGACGCTCTTTCCCGCCGCCGGTCAGCCCGGGGCGGGTGCCCCAAAAGCAGCGAATATATGGCCTGAGCGGCACAGCGGGCAGCAGTTCGCGATAGGCGTCGTCTGCCTGAAAGGGCGCGGCCGTCAGGGGAAAATAGATCTCTTGCAAATGGATCATGGAGCCCTTCTCCTTTTTTTCAGTGTATCACGCGGCCTTTTTGCGCGCAAGAAAAACCTGCCGGGCGACAACGGCCGGCTTTACGCACGCTCCGCCGCGCTGCCCGTACCCAAATGGCAGCGCCGCACCGATGCTTGCGCACACAAAAAGGGAACCCCCGCAGGGGCTCCCTCTTTTAAAGCAATTCGCGTTTTTACTTGGTGTACTTCGGGCGGGCTACATAATGGGTATGCAGCAGCTCATGCGCCTTGTGGCTGTTGGGCTCGCCCAGATACTCGGCATACACCTTCTTGATGGCCGGGTTCTCATGAGACTTACGGATGGTCTTTGCCTCGTCCTCGGCATAGATCTGTGCGGCGCGCTCCACGCGGACATCGCGCACGGCCTTGATCTGGGAGCTGACGATGGGCTGACCGCCGCCGGTGACACAGCCGCCGGGGCAGGCCATGATCTCAATGAACTCATACTGCTTCTCGCCGGCCTTGATGGCTTCCATCAGCTGCTGGGCGTTGCCGGTGCCGTTGGCCACGGCGATACGCACGGGCGTGCCGGCCAGATCAATGGTGGCTTCCTTGATGCCCTGAATACCGCGAACCTGGCAGAACTCAACCTTCTCCAGCGTTTTGCCCGTCACGACCTCGTAAACGGTACGAAGCGCGGCTTCCATCACGCCGCCGGTGGCGCCGAAAATGACGCCCGCGCCGGTGGATTCGCCCAGAATGTCGTCGAAGTCCGCATCGGCCAGCGTTTCAAAGTCGATGCCGGCCTTCTTGATCATGCGCGCCAGCTCACGGGTGGTGATGGCGATGTCCACATCGTTCATCATTTCCTTACGGCCAACCTCGAACTTCTTGGCGGTGCAGGGCATGACAGACACGCTGACGATGTCCTTGGGATCAATGTTGTTCTTCTCGGCGTAATAGCTCTTGATCATCGCGCCCATCATCTGCTGGGGCGATTTGCAGGTGGACAGATTGTCCAAGAACTCGGGATAATTGTGCTCGCAGTACTTGACCCAGCCGGGGCTGCAGGAGGTGATCATGGGCAGCTTGCCGCCGTTCTTCAGGCGGTTCAGCAGCTCGTATCCTTCCTCCACGATGGTCAGGTCGGCCGAGAAGTCGGTGTCAAACACCTTATCAAAGCCCAGGCGACGCAGCGCGGCGGCCATTTTGCCGGTGACGCGGGTGCCGATGGGCATACCGAACTCTTCGCCCAAGCCCACGCGAACCGAGGGAGCGGTCTGCACCACCACATGCTTGGTGGGGTCGTTCAGCGCTTCCCACACCTTATCGGTGTCGTCCTTTTCATGCAGCGCGCCCACCGGGCAGGCCTGAATGCACTGGCCGCAGTTTACGCAGGCCATCTCGCCGATGCCCATCTGGAAGGGGGACTCGATGGTGGTGTTAAAGCCGCGCTGGGTGGCGCCGATGACGCCGATCTTCTGCACATTGGTGCAGGCGGCGACGCAGCGGCGGCACAGAATGCACTTGTTGTTGTCGCGCACGATGCTGGGGGAAGACAGGTCGATGTCATACTTATTCTGGCTGCCGGCGAAGCGGTTTTCGTCGTCCACGCCCATCTCGTTGCACAGCGCCTGCAGCTCGCACTTGCCGCTGCGAACGCAGGTGAGGCACTTCTTGTCATGGTTGGACAGGACGAGCTCCAGGTTCAGCTTGCGGGCGTGCAGCACCTCAGGGGTGTGGGTTTTGACGTTCATGCCCTCGGTGCAGGGCAGCGTGCAGGCGGCCATCAAATTGCGGGCGCCGATGTCCACCATGCAGATGCGGCAGGCGCCGATCACATTGATGTCCTTCAGGTAGCACAGCGTGGGAATCTTCACGCCGGCCTGACGCGCGGCTTCGATCACGGTCGTGCCCTTGGGGACCGATACCGAAATGCCGTCGATCGTAAGGTTAATCATATCCATCGTATCTCTCTCCTTAGGCTGTTATTTCTTGTAGATGGCGCCGAAGCGGCACTTCTCCATGCACACGCCGCACTTGACGCACTTGGCGGTGTCGATGGTGTAGGGGTTCTTGATCTCGCCGGAAATGGCACCGGCCGGGCAGTTGCGCGCGCACAGCGAGCAGCCCTTGCACTTCTGCGGGTCGATGTGATATTGCAGCAGCGCCTTGCAGTGACCGGCGGGGCACTTCTTATCGCGAATATGAGCCTCATATTCGTCACGGAAATAACGAATGGTGGACAGCACGGGGTTGGGCGCGCTCTGGCCCAGGCCGCACAGCGCGGTGCGCTTGATGGTGTTGCCCAGCTCTTCGAGCTTCTCGATGTCGCCCTCTTCGCCTTTGCCTTCCACGATGCGGTTCAGGATCTCCAGCATACGGCGGGTGCCGATGCGGCAGGGGGTGCACTTGCCGCAGCTCTCATCCACGGTGAACTCCAGGAAGAAGCGGGCAATGTCTACCATGCAGTTGTCCTCGTCCATGACGATCAGACCGCCGGAGCCCATCATGGAGCCGATGGCCATCAGGTTGTCATAGTCGATGGGGGTATCCAAATGCTGGGGCGGGATGCAGCCGCCGGAGGGGCCGCCGGTCTGCGCGGCTTTGAACTTCTTGCCGTTGGGGATGCCGCCGCCGATGTCATACAGGATCTCGCGCAGGGTGGTGCCCATGGGAACCTCTACCAGACCCGTGTTGTTGATCTTGCCGCCCAAGGCGAACACCTTGGTGCCTTTGGACTTCTCGGTGCCCATGCTGGAGAACCAGTCGGCACCCTTGAGGATGATCTGGCAAACGTTGGCCAGCGTCTCCACGTTGTTGATGACGGTGGGGCAGGCAAACACGCCCTTTTCCGCCGGGAACGGGGGCTTGGGTCTGGGCTCGCCGCGCTTGCCCTCAATGGAGGCCATCAGTGCGGTTTCCTCGCCGCAGACGAACGCGCCGGCGCCCAGTCTCAGCTCAATGTCAAAGCTGAAGTCGCTGCCGAAGATGTTCTGACCCAGCAGGCCGTACTCGTGTGCCTGGTCGATGGCGATCTGCAACCGATGCACGGCGATGGGGTACTCAGCACGCACATAGATATAGCCCTGGTTGGCGCCGATGGTGTAGCCGGCGATGGCCATGGCTTCCAGCACGCTGTGGGGATCGCCTTCCAGCACGGAGCGGTCCATGAACGCGCCGGGGTCGCCCTCGTCCGCGTTGCACACCACATACTTTTGCTCGGCCTGGGGACGCTTGGTCAGCTCCCACTTAAGGCCGGTGGGGAAGCCAGCGCCGCCGCGGCCGCGCAGGCCGGACTTCTTCAAGACATCCACCACGTCGTCGGGGGTCATCTCGGTGAGCACCTTGCCCAACGCCTGATAACCGTCAAAGGCGATATAATCTTCGATGTTCTCCGGGTCGATCACGCCGCAGTTGCGCAGCGCCACGCGGTGCTGCTTTTTATAGAAGCCGATCTCGTTGATGGAAGTGGCTTCGTCCAGCTTGCCCTGCTCCACATCGTGATAGACCAGGCGCTCTACAATGCGGCCCTTGATGATGTGCTCGCTGACGATCTCATCGACATCGGCCAGCTGAACGTGGCTGTAAAACACGCCCTCGGGGTAAACGATGACAACAGGGCCGGCCTCGCACAGACCAAAGCAGCCCGTGCGCACCACGCGCACCTCGCTGTCCAGCTTATCTTCCTTGAGCAGCTCTTCAAAACGTTTAATCAGGTTTGCCGAGCCTCCGGACGTACAACCGGTGCCGCCGCAGACCAGGATGTGGGAACGATAAAAATTCATCTTCTGTCCTCCTTACGCGCCGTATCAGTTGGCGTCCTGATGGCCGATGGTGTATTCCTGCACCGGCTGACCGTTGACGATGTGCTCGGTGATGATCCGCGGAATCATATCGGGCGTCACCTTGACATAAGTAACCTTTTCGCCGTTCTCGTCGAACACGTCCACAATGGGCTCCAAGCGGCACATGCCGATGCAGCCGGTTTGAGAAACGGTGACGTTGGCCAGGCCGCGCTTCTGAACCTCTTCCACAGCCTTGAGCAGCACGGGACGGGCGCCGGCGGCAATGCCGCAGGTGGCCATGCCCACTACGATGCGCTTCCCGTTGTTTTCTTTGCGCAGGCTTACGTTGTCCTGTGCGCGTTTACGGATCTCTGCGAGCTCCTGTAAGCTTTTCATGCTTCAACCTCCATTATATAAG
>JAQUVY010000157.1 GCA_028693155.1 Eubacteriales bacterium | reverse complement strand
GCGTCCACGCCCTTCTGGTTCAAAAGGATCTCGGCAGGAATGCCCGGCGGCCATGCCAAGATCGGCAAAATCACCGAACAGACGTTGATCCGCAAATATGGGGAGAGAACCTCCTGCGAAAGGCCGCTTGCCGAAATTCGCCAGGCATCCGAGCCGTCCAGACACGTCATAATTTCTGGGCTAACGCCACAAATAATAAGGTTGCCTAACGAAGGTTTTGAAAAGAGGATGCTGTTCACCGAACAACATCCTTTTTTTTGCTGATTTACTTGCCCAAAGCATGTCACCCGCGATGACACTTTCAAAAATATCAAGACTGGGGATAGATTATGCTAAAATGCTGAGGTTTAATCAATCACATCATATATTCCTAAAAATGACGTTATTTTTCCATGCAAATACTCACCCTCAATAATACCGAATTCGGGGTCAAAGTATTTTCCCTCATGCAGCAACGTCCAATGGGTATATCCTTCATTCATATGTACTGTAAGTATGGAACTTGGATACGGAATTGGATTTTTCTTCGAGATCCTTACATTTTTTTCTGCACGCTTAATCTTATAATAGTCCAATATTTCATATAATTGACCAATTGAAGTTGGCCCATCTGTCTTCATATCCTTGATAACCTGATTAATATCTTTGTTTGCGATCATTGCGATACAAGCCTGTCCGCACGTCGCAAAATTTGTTTGTTTTACCAACTTCATTCTTCATTATCTCCTCTTCGGACTATATTTTTCCTGATAAATATTATTACCATCCTTGCTTTTGTTGTTTGAGTACATCACTAAAAAGAAATACTCCTCACCTGCCATATAACACATAAGCGGTCGAAACACCGTGTTCTGACCGCTTAATGGATACTTCGTTGCCGCACCTCAGCTAAAAGGCGATGCTCTTTTTTACCATCCGTCGGGTTATTCGTCGTACAGCTTGCCGTCCCGCAGCTTCTCCTGCCAGCCCTCCAGCCCCAGCACCGTGGGGTATTTTCCCGTTTGCGCGATGGTAAGGCCATCGAAAATGCCGATGTGGCACATGAAATGCCGAAACTGCCCCAGGACCAGCTCCAGCCGTGTGTAAGGGCATCCCTGCGGCTTTTCGTACAGCTCCGCGTCTGTCAGCTCGTTCAGATAGGCCAGCGTCCTGCCCCGCACCGCGTCGAAATAGTCCCAAAGCTCCTTTTCGGTCAGGGTCTTATCACAGGGCAGATCCACCTTGTCCAGCGCGGGCGCATGGATCGCCGGCTCCGCAAAGGCGTTGGGATTCCGATACCACTTGTCGCAGGAATGGAGTGTGTGGTAAAAATAGCGCCACACCGGCGTGCCGCAGATCTGCCCCTCCCAAGGGCAGGTTTTCATGGAGATGCTCATGTTGCAAAAAATCAGCTCGGTCTGCTCCTGAATCATTTTCACTAATGTGCGGCTATCCATTTTTTTACTCCTACCAAATGAGATCGGCATACTCGCGCAGGTCTTCCCGCACGACGATGATCTCGTTTTTCTGCATCTCATTCACCGCCGCCCGCAGCAGCTGAGCCATGCCCACCGCCGTGCCTTGAGCGGCCGCCAAAAAGGCCGCCTGCAGCACGATGCTGCGAATGTTGCCACCAGCCAGCGGGAACTTCTCCGCCATAAAATCCAGATCGATTTTATCATCCCGCGGCATTTCCGGCGGCATCATCTTTTGATAAAGCGCCTTGCGCGTGGCCGCGTCGGGAAAAGGAAAATGCACCACAAAGCGTATGCGCCGCAAAAAGGCGGCGTCAATGTTCTGCATCAGGTTGGTGGCCAAAATGCACACCCCGTCGTACTCCTCAATTTGCTGCAACAAATAGGCTGTCTCGGCGTTGGCGTAGCGGTCGTTGGCCTCTTTCACCTCGCTGCGCTTGCCAAACAGCGCGTCACACTCGTCAAAAAACAGGATGCCGTTGCTCCTGCGCGCCTCCTGAAATACCGCCCGCAGGTTCTTCTCCGTCTCGCCCACATATTTGCTCACCACCTGTGACAGCTGTATTTGGTACATCTCCATATGCAGCTGGTTGGCGATGATCTGCGCCGCCATGGTCTTGCCCGTTCCCGGCGGGCCGGAAAAGAGCATGGAAAGCCCCCGTCCGTAGGAAACCGCCCGCTCAAAGCCCCAGGTGTGATAAACGGTGTGGCGATACTGGATATGCGCACAGGCCTCGCGCATCAGCGCGCACTGCGCCTCGGGCAAAACCAAATCGTCCCATTGATATACCGGGCGCACACGGGTGGCAAGGGCGTCCAGCTTATGGGTCGCCTGCCCATAGCAGCAACGGTGCAGCAGCGCCGCGTCGATGGCGCTCTGCCCGGCCAGCGTTTTTGCTTCCTTCAAAGCGCTAAGAATCTGCCGGGGATAAAAGTGAAACTTCACCGCGAACTCTTCCAAGCGAACATCCTCGCCCAGCAGCGCGCTCGTCGCCGCCCATTTCCACAGGGCCAGCCGCTCCTCCTCGTCGGGAAGCGTCGCCTCCTGCGGCAGCGCCACAAAGCCCTCGGCAAAAGACGCCGACCACGGCACGCGGCTGAGCACGGCCGCCACGCCCAAACGCCGCAGCGCCTCGCGCCCTGCCTCGGGCAGGCGTCCACTCGCCTCAAAATGCTCCACGCACAGCACCCCGCCGCTCAGCAGCGCTTCGCGCAGCGCCGCGTTCCAAAGCGCCGGATCCTTTTCCGCCGTCGCCGCGTCGGCAAAAACACCCACTCGATTGCTTACGTCCAGCGCCCGGCGCAGCAAAAAATGCTTTCCGCTGCCTGCTTCGCCGTGCAGCGCCAGCACGCGCGGCGCTTCGCCGCCGGCCTGTATCTGCGCCGCCAGCGCCTCCACCTGCGCCCGGCGGATGGGAACCTGTTCCCATTGGATCCTTTCAGGGTAATAGATCGCTATGCCCGCAACGGCAAAGCCCTCGCCGCCCAGCAGTCTGTTCTCCACGTCCGGCATCAGACGCAGGCTTCCCTGCGCCAGCTCCTGCCGGAGAAACAACCCGGTAAAGAGATTTTCCGCGGCGAAATAACGCCGCTGCAAAGCGGGCAAGCCCCGGGGGCTGAAAAGCGCGCACGCCAGCTCCACCCCCGGTGCGCCCTGCCGCCCCTGAATCTCCCCTACCAGCGCCGCCGCCTCCGGCCAAACCCCCGAAACCAGCGTCAGCAGCACGGCGTTTTGCTCAAAGTCGTCCAATCCCAGGCACCGTGCCAGCTTCAGCAGCGGCTGCCCATCGCCGTCTGTGGCGGCCAGCCTGCCCCGGGCGTACTGCCGCTCCATTTCCGCGTCCCGGCCGGCCAGCGCCTCCCCGGTTTCCAGATAGCGCCGCAGGCATTGGCACACATAGAGCGCGCCGTCCTCCAGCAGCTCACCCGGCGACCCGTAGGGCATCCCCGCCCGATCAAAGGGAAATATCTGCTGCATCCCGTTTGTCCTTTCGCATGGTTCGGCTGCGCATCATCAGCGCCACCACCAGCGCGTCCGCCGCCAGGAACGCCATCACCGGCCACAGCGCCGCAAACGCCCCCGCCTGCTGCATCTGCCCGATCAGCTTGTCATACAGCACCGGGCTGATCGCCTGCGCCAAGGAACCAAACACCATCATGACGGTCAGCGCCTCCGCCGTGTCGCCCTGCGCCACGGACGGCAGTTTTAAATAGGCATCCGCGGTGATGGGATTGCCGTA
>JAQUVY010000049.1:12812-17499 GCA_028693155.1 Eubacteriales bacterium | reverse complement strand
ACGGCAAAGTGCTTCCCATCCACATGGAACCTCTGCCACTGCCACTCCACCTTGAAGTCCCAGGCGGTGACCGGTTTGCTCATCAAGTAAGCATAGATTTGAGGATACCGCGATTTCTCCCTAGAACCCGCCCACGCCGCGCACTGCTTAATGCGCGCTCCATCATCCCCATGCTGGGCGTCGTAAGAATAATCGTGCAGCAGGGGGCAGGGGAAGTCCGCGCACTCGCCGCAGTGCACGCAGCCCTTCTCCCGGCAGCAGGCCGCCACCGGGCACGCCCCGTGAAAGGGATTGCCTTGGGTTTTGATGCAGCCGCCGCAGTGATACGGCTCATTTTGAAACGCGCAGCCCTCGCAGCACAGGCCGCAATAGGTATCAATCATCTTCCGCACTCCTTTTTGGATCGTTTGTACTTATCCTAGCACAGAACCGTGACAACAGAATGTCATGTTATAAAGGCCGGGTGTATTTTTGCACCAGCGCCTGCCCCAGCTGCGCCAGGCCTTGCCGCAGGCTCTCGGGCTCCAGCACCTCAACGCTGTCGCCGAAGCTCAGCAGCCACCGCAAAATAAACGTGTCCCCAGAATAGGGCAGCTCCATCAGCAGCCCCTCCTTTGTTTCGGCAAAGCTGCCCTCGCCGTACTCCTCCAGCAGCCTCCATTTCATCTGCGGGCGAAACAGGGCGCGCAGCCGGTGCTCACCGGGAAAGGGCGCTGTGGGCGAAAAAGAGGGCGTGGGCAGCTGCCGCGGCGTGTAGGGTCGGTTGGTCATGGCAAGCCCGGTCATGCGCTGCAATTTATAGAGGCGAAAGCCTTCCTTGGCCGGGCAATAGCCCCAGGCGTACCACGCGCCCCACTGAAACACCAGCAGATAGGGCTCGATCTCGGGTGCGCTTTCCCCGGACGGGCTGAAATAGGAAAAGGTGATCATGCGGTGCGCGTCCATGGCCGCGCTGAGCAGCGACATCCGCTGCGCCAGCGAGCCTTTATAGTAGGAGGCCAGGTCAATCCAAAAATGGCTGCCCGGGGCAGGCTCCGTCCCCACGGACAGCCGCTCCATCAGCGCCCGGTATTTGCCGTCGCCCGCCACGCTGTCCAGTCCTTTCAGGCCGGTCAA
Organism: Eubacteriales bacterium; assembly: GCA_028693155.1. Lineage (GTDB taxonomy): Bacteria > Bacillota > Clostridia > Christensenellales > UMGS416 > STF2-111. Next base: position 16,383 of record JAQUVY010000049.1, on the reverse strand, counting down.
AATGGCCGAAAGATCCTCCCGCGCCAGCAGCGCGCGCTCCAGCGTGTACCCCTCCATCACCGAAATGCCACCGCGCTTGCCGCTGGCCGTCCTGAGCGGCACGCCCGCCCGGCACAGCTCCTCCACATCCCGCAGGATGGTGCGTCGGCTTACCTCAAACCGCTCCGCCAGCTCAGGGGCAGACAGCCTGCCCCGCTGCAGCAGCAGCGCCAAAATTCCCATTTGCCGGTCGATCTTCATTGCCCAATGTACCCGCTTTGCTTTGGTTTGTTTTTCAGCATACCATTTCGCCGCCAAAAAGAAAAGCGGACGGCTGGCAGCCGTCCGCGCAGAAGGATTTTGCTCCCCCTTATGCCGCAGGGGTTACTTCCCGGCGGCGGGGCGTTTTTTGCGCAGCAGCCAGTATACACCGCCGCCCACCGCCAAGAACAGCACGATGCAGGCCGTCCAATAGGCGGCATACAGCGGCTTCTGCCGTCCCTCGGTCAGCGCCATGCGGTTTTGCGTCTGGGCGTAATTTTCGCCGATCTGCCCGTTCAAGTCGTCGCGAATGTAGGTGATAATGGCCTCGTCCAGCGCGCCGTATTCCCCGGCCACCGGCAGGTCGGCCAGCATGGTATAGCCGTCGCCGCCGCCGGCCAGGTAGTCGTTTACCGCCAGGGTGTACTGCTTGCTTAAGTCCACCGGCTGGCCGCCGATCCGCACGTTGTACACCCGATAGTTCTTCGCATAGGCGCGTCCTTCGGCAATGCCGACAAAGTCCCCGCTCTCCTCGTCGGTCAGCACTGCCGGTTCTGCCGTGGTGTCCACCGAAAAGGTCAGGCCGCCCGTTTGGGGGAAACCGCCCGTCAGCTCTGGGTATGCCCGCACGCCCCATTCCAGCGCATCCACCAGAGTCTGCCCGTCGATCTTCAGCACCTTCACCGTGTTTCCAAAGGGAAATACGCTGTTCAAATCGCCGTAGGAAATGTCGCCTGCGGCGTAGCCTTCTATGGCATTGTCCGCTCCGGCGCTGTGATCCGCCGGCAGCGACACGCGGATGCTGCCGCCGTTCATCAACGAAATCTCCGCGCCGGTCAACGCCCGCTGCGCGTCGTTCACCAAGTCCCCCAGGTTGGTTTCGCTGTTGCGGTTGCCCTGCACGCCCTCGCCGCCCCGCTCGCCGTTGAGCGCCACGGAGGTGTTGCCAATGCGCGCGCTCAGCAGCGGCGCCAGCGCACCTTGCAGCGCATCGATCTGCGCCTGAGCGGCGGCGTCCCGATGAACGGCGTCGTCTTTCTCGGTAAGGATGGTGGAGGTCGCTTTTCCGTCCTTCAGCGTCACCACGCCCACGTTCTTCAGGTGCTCCCCGGCGGAGGTAAGGATGACATCCTTGCCCTGAGCGTCCTTCACCGCGTTGTTGTCCGCAAAGGTGGAGTGGCTGTGCCCGTCAATGAACACATCCAGCCCGGTCAGCTGGGCAATCAGGTCGGTGGATCGGTAGGGTTGGCTGCTTTCATCCACACCCAAATGCCCCAGCGCCACCACATACTTGACCGCCGGATCGGCCCGCAGCGCGTCGATCTGCGCCTGCACCAGCTCGACAATGCGCGCGGCGTTGAACGTGTAACCCGCCACATTTTTAGCATCGGTCTTGCTGGCCGTCTCGGGGGTGGAAATGCCCACCACGCCCACCTGGCCGTAGACCGCCGAAGGCGTCAGCACCGGCTCGTCCGAGCGCTCCGCCGTCAAATTGCAGGAAAGCAGGTCAAAGTCCATTTCCTCCCGCAGATCCAGCAGGCGCTGCACGCCGTAGTTAAAGTCGTGGTTCCCCGGCGTCATGGCGGTGTAGCCCACGGCGTTTAAGATGGTGACGATGTCCTCGCCCTTGGTCAGGTTGGCGATGGGCAGGCCGTGCAGCGTATCGCCCGCGTCCAGCAGCAGCACCGTCGCGCCCTGCTGCTCGTAATAGTCCTTCCAATATTTTACCGCGGCAAAGCCCATATAATCGCTGACCCGGCTATGGGTATCGTTGGTATGCACGATGACGATCTGCCCATCCATTTGGGCAGGCTCGGCCAGCGTCGGCGCAGCCCACAGGCACAGCATCGCCGCCAGCAGCACAAGCCATCCACGAAAACGAATTTTCATTGACTCTCCTCTTTTCTCCCAAAAAATCCATCTCCTATCATACAACAAAAAAGGCGGGAAAACGACCTTGTTATTTCCTGTTCAAATTGTGTATGCTATTGGTGGCATGATTTTGCTGTAAGGAGAACCTTTATGGATGAAAAAACCGTAGCCCAATCTCAAACCCAGCAGGTGCAGATCCTTATGCCGGGCGATATTAACGGCTACGGCCGTCTTTTCGGCGGCCAGTTGATGGAATGGATTGATGTGGTGGCGGCGGTTGTTGCCCGGCGCCATTCCAACGCAAACGTCACCACCGTGGCGGTGGACAATCTGCAGTTTAAAGCCGCGGCCTATGTAAACAGCACCGTGGTGCTGGATGGCCGCATGACCTATGTGGGCAACACCTCTATGGAGGTGCGGGTGGAAACCTTCGTGGAGGCGCTGGATGGCTCCCGCGAGCTGGTGAACCGCGCCTATTTGGTGCTGGTGGCGCTGGACGAGGAAGAAAAACCCTTTCCCGTGCCCCGGTTGGTATGCACCACCGAGGAAGAAAAAACCGAGTGGGATGCCGGGCAGCGCCGCCGCCAGTTGCGCAGCCAGCGCCGCCGCGAGCAGTTTTAAGCTCTAACCAGTGCCGCTTTAGCGGCACTGGCAGCTGAAACAAGCTCAAAGGAAGCGCAGTGTTGTTGCCTTGGCAACAATCACGAGAGCGCTGTAGGAAGAAGAATGCTAAGAACCGCCACAAGGGATTGCATCCTAACCAGTGCCGCTTCAGCGGCACTGGCAGCTGAAACAAGCTCAAACGAAGCGCAGTGTTGTTGCCTTGGCAACAATCACGGGAGCGCTGTAGGAAGAAGAATGCTAAAAACGGCCACAAGGGATTGCGTCCTAACCAGTGCCGCTGAAGCGGTAATATGAGAGCGGCGCAAAAAGAAAGCTGCAAAGAACCCCCACAAGGGACTTCGTCCCTTGACCCTTTCATCGGGGAGAAGCTACTTTGACGCCCAAAGTATCATTCCCGAGGGCAGGCAAACTGCGGCGTGTCAGTTGCTTCCTCACAAGACTGACAGCCAAAAACACCCGTAAAATTTGTTATGTACCCAAGAAAGGTGCAGGGGAAACCCCTGCAAGGGATTCCATCCCTAACCAGTGCCGCCCCAGCGGCACTGGCAGTTGAAACGCCTAGAAGCCCGCGCAATATTGCCGCACAGCGGCAATATGAGAGCGGTGTAGGAAGAAAGAAAGTGAGAACCCCCACAAGGGACTTCGTCCCTTGACCCTTTCATCGGGGAGAAGCCATGAGGCCGCCCGGGGTGCTGTTCCCGAGGGCAAGCAAACTGCGGCGTGTCAGTTGCTTCCTCACAAGACTGACAGCCAAAAACACCCGTAAAATTTGTTATGTACCCAAGAAAGGTGCAGGGGAAACCCCTGCAAGGGATTCCATCCCTAACCAGTGCCG
>JAQUVY010000049.1:0-12712 GCA_028693155.1 Eubacteriales bacterium | reverse complement strand
CCCCAGCGGCACTGGCAGTTGAAACGCCTAGAAGCCCGCGCAATATTGCCGCACAGCGGCAATATGAGAGCGGTGTAGGAAGAAAGAAAGTGAGATCCCCCACAAGGGACTTCGTCCCTTGACCCTTTCATCGGGGAGAAGCTACTTTGACGCCCGGAGTATCATTCCCGAGGACAGGCAAATTGGGGCGTCCTTGTTCTTTCGGCGTCAGCTGTTGCTCTTAGCTGCCTTCACGTTTCGCCGCCGCCTCTCGGAACACCTGCGGTGTTCCTGCCGGCATCAGCGTCAGCAGGAACTTTTAGCTGCCCTCGCGTTTCGCCAAAGGCGAAACGCTTCCGGGGTCTGGGGTGTCCCCAGGCGCCAGGGGGTAATATGGGGATGCAAGGGGAACCTTAGGGGGGCGCATCAAACCAGTGCCGCTAAAGCGGCACTGGCAGTTGAAATGCCTAAAAGCCCAGCGCAGTGTTGCCGCGCAGCGGCAATCACGGGAGCGGTGATACAACAACGCCCCCTGGTTCCTCTTGCCCCCGCCGGAGGCGAGTTCTCCTCAGTGTAGTTGATGCCGAAAAGACTCCCCTCAAGGGACTTCGCCCCTTGCATCTCAGCTTCGTGGAAGATCTTCTTTGACACTCAGAGAATTGTTCCCGAGGACAGGCAAATTGGGGCGAACCTGTTGCATCCTCGCAAGCTCAGCGGCAACCCAAGAGCGGCGGCAGAACCCCTTTTACAGCCAACAAAAAAGGTGGAGATCGTTGATCTCCACCTTTTTGCTGAAACCAGACTTAAAACTCCGCCGTGCCCGCCGTGCGCGGGAAAGAAATCACGTCGCGAATGTTCTTCATGCCGGTCAGGTACATCACGGCACGCTCAAAGCCCAGGCCAAACCCGGCGTGACGCACTGTGCCGAACCTGCGCAGATCCAAATACCACCAGTAAGCTTCCTCACTCAGACCGCACTCGGCCATCCGCGCCTTAAGCACGTCCAACCGCTCCTCGCGCTGCGACCCGCCGATGATCTCGCCAATGCCGGGCACCAACAGATCGGTGGCAGCCACCGTTTTCCCGTCGTCGTTCAGGCGCATATAAAAAGCCTTGATCTCCTTGGGGTAATCGGTAACAAACACCGGCCGACCAAAGACTTCCTCGGTCAGGTAACGCTCATGCTCGGTCTGCAAGCCATCCTCCCAGGCCACGCGATACTCGAATTTTTTCTCGCTTTTTTTCAGGATCTCAATGGCTTCGGTATAGGAAACACGGGCAAAATCAGCTGAAGCTACGCCTTCCAGCCGCTCCAACAGTCCCTTGTCCATATATTCGTTGAAGAATTTCATTTCCTCCGGCGCGTTTTTCAGCACATAACGAATGATGTACTTCATCATCGCCTCTGCCAGCGCCATATCGTCTTCCAGATCAGCAAAGGCAATTTCCGGCTCGATCATCCAAAACTCGGCGGCGTGCCGGGCCGTAAAGGATTCTTCCGCGCGGAAGGTAGGCCCAAAGGTGTACACATTGCGGAACGCCATGGCATGGGTTTCCACGTTGAGCTGCCCCGATACGGTGAGATAGGCCTCCTTGCCGAAGAAATCCTTGCTGTAATCCACCTTGCCCTCGGGTGTCATGGGCGGGCAGGCCGGATCCAGCGTGCTGACGCGGAACATCTCGCCGGCGCCTTCGCAGTCCGACGTGGTGATCAGCGGGGTGTGCACATACACAAAGCCGCGCTCCTGAAAGAAGTCATGGATCGCCTTGGCAATGAGCGACCGCACGCGAAACACCGCTTGAAAGGTGTTGGCGCGGGGGCGCAGATGGGCGATGGTGCGCAGATACTCCAGAGAATGGCGCTTCTTTTGCAGGGGATACTCCGGGGAGCTTTCGCCCTCCACGGTGACGCGCGTGGCTTTGATCTCAAAGGGCTGAGGCGCGTCGGGCGTGAGATGAACAACGCCCTCCACAAACACGGCACTACCCACGTTCAGCGCAGCAGCGGTGTCAAAGTTCTCGGTATTTGCCTTTTCCAGCACCGCCTGGACCGGCAAAAAATAGGTTCCGTCGGACAGAGCCATGAATGCCAGCGCCGCGCTGGAAGAGCGTGTGGTGCGAACCCAGCCGGCGACCGTAACGTTCTGATTATTCAGCGACGCGGCCTTCTGGTACAGTTCCCGTACGCTCATCGATGTTATCATGGCGGTTTTCCTCCTTTAATTTTTCCGAGCATAACTCGGAGTATAATGAATAAATTGTACTGCACCCCAGTGATTCTGTAAAGAGGTTTTCTGCCATGCTGCCAGTTATTACCGTAAATTCGCAACGCCCCGGCCTGCTTCTCGTCAACGGCGTCAACGCCGGTGAAGTGGATGAACAGGAATGGATCACCATGCCTCTCCCCGCCGACGGCCGGTGCTATCTGCATTTTTTACCGGCAGATTCTCTGGTGGATCACTGCTCGGTGCGCTTTTTCATCAAAGACGGGGTTCTCAGCCTGCCCGATGACGCCGTTGCGCCGGTAACGCTGGTGCAGTGGCCCTCTTTGGTGCATGAAATCACTTTTTATCCCCGAACACAAAGTCAAGCCGAGCTGCCGCTGGCGCCCGAAACGCTGGCGCATCTGGCGGTGGGCGCGGCGTCGGTGTCGCTGCTGCGATACGGCACGCTGTGGGTGGTCGTGGAGCAGGGCGATCAGACCCTGCTGGCCAGCGCCTTGCCTGCCGAAGCCGTGAGCGGCACGCTCAGCGCGGCGCCGGGCGGTTTTGCCGCCAGCGGGCAGACCCAAAACGGGCAATGGGGCGCGCTGTTTCGCCAAGGTGCAGCGGGCTGGGAGCAGGCCGCTTATGAAGCGGGTGATGAAGTTCGCTTGGAAGCCGATGGCAGCCTGCGGGCGGTGCAGCGGCTGGATGATATGGCCGATCACCGAAAAATTACCGTTTGCCGCGCCGGGCAGGCACCCACCCGCACCGTGCAAAAAGGGCAATCCTCTCCTTTGGGCCGCGAGGATACGGCAAAAGCCTTTTTGCAGGCCTGCTCTTTGGAGGAATATGCCGAAGCAACGGGATACCTTTCAGGCGGGTTGCGCGCACAGGTGTCGGGCAACGCGCTGCGAGAATTTGTTGGTGAAGTGTATACCTGCGGCCCGGCGCGCTTTTGTCCCCCGGTGAACCAAGAGGAGGCCGCGGTGGCGCTTTTCCGCAAGGTGGGCGAGCACACCCTCCAGGCTTATCCGCTGGCCTTTCGCTTTGTAGAAGAAGGCGGTACGCCCCGCATTGATGACATTCGACCGCTATAAAGCGCCTTGCCTTCGGCAAGGCGCGAGGGAAGATAAGAGCAACTGCTAACCCAGAGAAGCGAGCAAGCGACAATAGGGCGTCAGCCCTATGACAGCGCCGCGAGCCAGCAGGAAGCGTTTCGCCGCAGGCGAAACGCGAGGGCAGCTAAGAATAACTGCTAACGCTGATGCCGACAGGAACACCGCAGGTGTTCCGAGAGGCGGCGGCGAAACGCACGGGCAGTTAAGATCAACTGCTGACGCGGATGCCGAAAGCGAGTGTTCCGGCAGCGCCGGGACACGGGGTGCACGCGAATGACGAGTGTATCCGTAAGGATGCACAGGTCATGAGTCGTGCTTTTCAGCACTTGCCTTGCTTTTGCAGAAAGTGCGGTGTTCCGAGAGGGGGCGGCAAGGCGCGAGGGAAGATAAGACCAACTGCTAACCCAGAGAAGCGAGCAAGCGACAATAGGGCGTCAGCCCTATGATAGCGCCGCGAGCCAGCAGGAAGCGTTTCGCCTGCGGCGAAACGCGCGGGCAGCTAAGAATAACTGCTGACGATGATGCCGACAAGAACACCGCAGGTGTTCCAAAAGGCGGCGACAAGGCGCGAGGGCAACCAAGAATAACTGCGGACGCAAAAAACGGCTTCGCCGCATGTTGCCTGCTCTCGGGAACGATGCTCCGGGCGTCATCGCAGCTTCTCCACGATGAAAGGGTCAAGGGATGTAATCCCTTGGGCTTCCGGCAACTGCTCGTTAGAGAACTCGCCTCCGGCGGGGGCTAGGGAGATTGGGGGACGTTACGATGCGTCCCCCAAATCCCCCTAGCGACCCCCATTCCCCCTCCCGTCTGGGGACACCCCAGACCCCGGGAGCACTTCGGCCAAAGGCCGAAGTGCGTGGGTAGCTAAGAGCATCTGCTGACGCTGAGAAAAAAAGGTCGCCGCAACTTGCTTGTTCTCGGGAGCGATGCTTTGAGCGTCCGCGCAGTCTTTCCACGATGAAAGGGTCAAGGGACGAGGTCCCTTGTGGCCGTTCTTAGCAGTCTTCTTCCTACAGCGCTCCCGTGATTGCCGCTTTACGGCAATACTGCGCTTGGTTTGAGCGTGTTTCAGCTGCCTGTGCCGCTGGGGCGGCACTGGTCAAGGGGCGAAGTCCCTTGCGGGGTTATCTTCCTTCCATCAACTCTCGCCTCCGGTGTGCAAGGGAAATAAAAGTCCACAAAAAAGGCCTCTCTGCATAGGCAGAGAGGCCTTCGTGCTTTTTATTGGGTTTTACCGTCCGTAATAAATTTTGGGCTCTTTGCCTTCCTCGATCATCTTGGCAATGGGGCAGTCGCCCTGGCCGATGAGAGGCAGGTAAATGCGCTTATGCTGACGCATGGATTCGTAGAAGGCGAAAATCACCTCGCCGGCACGGATGGCGCGGCGATAATCGATCTCGGCGGGCTCTCCGCTGTCCATGGATGCCAGAATGCCTTCCATCATGTTGGGGATGATCTCCTGCACGGTCAGATCGTCATCCACGCCCAGTTCAGGATAGGGAACCTTGAAGGAAGGATCGTCGTACACGACTGCGCGCACAATGATGCCGTCCCACAGCACTTCAATGAAGCCTTTCTCGCCCACAACGCGCACGCCGTAACGCATGGTTGCGCCGTCGGTAGGCATACGACCCACATGAATGGTGCCCTTTACGCCGTTTTCATATTCAAACGCGCCTTCAAAGGTGGACTCAGCGGGAACATAGAAATAATCCAGAGGATTGGTCACGTCGCCGTTGCCCAGCACCCACTTCACCGGGGACTCCTCGTTGAAGCTGAACGCCTGGTCAAAGGTGTGCGTGCCGCAGTCCAGCAGATGGGGCTCGGAATACAGATCCATACGCAGGATCTTGCCGAACACGCCTTCCTTCAGGAGCTTGCGGGTCAGCTGGTTGCCCACGGCATACCGGCGCTGATGCGCATAGGTCAGGTGCACGTCGTGCGTGCTGGCGATATAGGAAGCTTCCAGATACTCGTTCCAGGTGGGAGCGACCGGCTTCTCACTGTGGATGTACTTGACGCCTGCGTTGACAACTTCCTTCAAAACGGGCAAATGCAGCGGGGTCCACAGCGCGATGATGACCAGATCCAGCTCCTGCTCGGCCAGCATTTTATGATAATCCTCATAAATCGCCGCATCGAACTTATGCTTTGCGTTCATCCACATGGCCTTGCGCGGTACAATATCGCACAGTGCCACCATTTTAAACCGGGGCATCTTGGAAATGGCTTCGGCATGGAGCCCACCGCGGCCGCCGCAGCCGATCATACCGACTTTGTAAACCTTGTCAGACATTTCGTTGTTCCTCCTTCAAAACGATTGTTTTGATACAAGACATGAGAAACCCTCGCACATCTTTCGCCTAGATGATACCAAATTTATATGCGCATTTCAAAAACATTTTTAAAAAAAACGATGAATCTATAAACATAACAAGAAATATATAACGCAGAGTGTTCCCGCAGACCTCCGCGCCCGCGCTTTGACAACTTTTTTCCCTTTTTTCTTAAAATAACTTATAATGAATTTATCCCCCGTTTTTAGGAGGCGTTTATGATCCACGAAGATCACCGCGCGCGGCTGCGCCAACGCTATTTGCAGGAAAGATTGGACGGCTTTCAGCCCCATGAGGCGCTGGAATTGCTGCTGTTCTATGCCATTCCCCGGCGCAACACCAACGAGCTGGCACACGCTTTGCTGGCGCGCTTCGGCTCCCTCAACGCCGTGTTGGACGCACACCCGCAGGAGCTGACACAGGTAGACGGCATGGGCGAAAGCGCCGCGGTGCTTTTGTCGCTGATGCCGAAATTGTGGCGCATGTACCGCAGGGAATCCTCCCGGGGTCAAAAGGCACTTTCCACCTATTCTCTGGCGGGCGAATTTGCCGTCGATCTGTTTATCGGCCGGCAAAGGGAGGCCGTCATGCTCCTTACGCTGGACAGCAGCTGCCGCCTGATTCGGGATCACGTTATGGGAGAAGGAACGGTCAGCGAGGTCACGCTACATCCCCGCACGGTTATGGAAACGGTTTTGCGTGATAACGCCAGTCAGATCATCCTGGTGCATAACCACCCCGGCGGAATGATGCAGCCTTCGCCTGCCGATTTGGAATATACCCGGAAGATCATCATGGCGCTGTCCACCATTGACGTGGCCGTTGCCGACCATATGATCGTCAGTGATCAGGAGTTTTTCAGCATGGCACACCACGGCCTGCTCTCCCGCCTGCAAAAGGAAGTGGAGGTACGTCTGCTCAGCGATGTGGCCTCTTATCAAAGCGTGAAACAGGCGCCTGCGGTTTATCAAATCACCTAGCTTTGGCTGTGCATATCTTCGCGGCCCGCCTTTTTGCTCTGTGCGTAGTTTATTCACAAATCATGATTTATTCACAAGCACATTTTTACATATCCACAAGCAGTTTTTCTGTATACACAGAGTTTTCCACCGAAAAAACACTGGTTTTCCTATGGGTGTGGATAAACCCGGCAAAATCTGTGGGTTTCTTTTTCTGCATATTCACATGCATCCACAACTTAATGCCCAGGAGCTGTTTAAAAGTGAAAAAATAAGCACTGTTTGAGGGTGATTTTTCCTTTTTTTCGCACATGGCCGGATACACTTTTGTTGCTTTGCGGATACAACCGGTGTGTTATGCACGCCCCCTGTTCACAAAAAAAGCTAGGAAACATGCGGGTTTGACCCGGTTTTCCACAAAATGCACATCCCCTACTACTACTGTGAATTATTATAAGATCTTCTCCCTCAGCAACGCGGGCAAAAAAAAACTGCCCCGCGCGGACAGCCTTTCAAAAAATATTCCTGTGGATAACTGGTTCTCTATGCAAAAAAGTTATCCACAGCTTTATAACAAAAACGGCATGCACAACAGCAAAACGATACCCGGAATTCCCAAAAAGCCGGCCACCAGCGCCGTGAGCGGATTCAGCGCAATTTGTATGCCGAACCGCCCGCCTGCCAGATTGAGCAGCACCAGAGCACCGCAGCCTAAAAGCGCGTTGATGAGAATGCGCACCATGATTTTCATAGGCACATGAAACAGCTGACTGCCCAAATAAATCAGCAGTAGGGACAAGGCAAAATAAAACACAATAGACCAATCCACGTTAAATCACCCCGCATGATTTACCATATGCGGGGCGACCGGCTGTCATTCATTCGGCGGCATGAAATTCCTGATACCGAATTCTGCGCAGAAGATACTCATACTTTCTGCGCGCGGATTCCAGTTCATAAACCGCGTATTCCACCAAGTCGGGATCGGATATATTGTTATAATAATTTTCTGCGGCGTGGAGGTCGTCCAGCGCCAGCTTTGCCTCGGCCTGCCAGGCCAGGGATTCCTGTCGGGAAAAAGAACTCTTTTCCTGAGCGGGTAAATAGGCCTTGACCCGCTGCATCCATTCCTGCATCAGCTGCATCCGCTTCATCTCCTTTTTTTGTTTCGTCAAAAGTATGGGCGGCATATCACAAAGATATACTGCAAAGGAAAAGCGGTTTGGGGCGGTTGACCGTGTGTTTTGAAAAGTGTATTCTTAAGCGATAAGGACAAACCGTCACAGGAAGAGGGATTTTATGAGCTTTTTGAAAAAAATATTTGACGCCAGTCTGTTGAAATTTTTGCTGGTGGGCGCGGCGAACACCCTGCTCTCTTTGGGGATCACCTTTGCCTTGTATCAATGGCTGCATTTTGGCTACTGGGGTTCTACGGCGGTGGCGTATGTGGTGACCAGCATCACGGCCTTTATTTTCAACCGGAAGTTTACCTTTCGCAGCGAGGAGTCGGTTTGGAAAAGCGCCGTCAAGTTCGCCCTGGTCATCGGGGTGTGCTATGTGTTTGCTTATTCCCTGGCCAAGCCTCTGGTGCTTTGGGCGGGTGCAAAGTGGTTTTCGCAAATGGGGCAAAGCACCATCGAAAAGATCGCGCTGCTGGTAGGGCAATGCATTTTTACCGGCTGCAATTATTTCGGCCAGAAATTTTTCGCCTTTAAGAAGCAGGGGAAGAAACCAACCCCCGAGGAAAAGTAATCATTTTATGAAAAATGGGTTGTTTTGGTGAAAAATGTAGCGAAAAGGTCGCTAAGGTGTATCTTGTTTGTTTCTTGTCCGTTCTGCCCTTGTATCCTTGCTTTTTTTTCATTACAATTGTTTCATAAGGTTAAATTACGGATATACTAGGGAAAAAGGAGGCTGTATCATGCCATCGGAAATTGATTTTTTGCGAACCAGGTGGCCGAAACTGGCGGCGATCGGCGCGGAAGCCGAAAGATTGATGTCGATCACGCCGGCGGGATCCATTGAGTGCATGCAGTCCTTCTGCTCCTGGGCAGCGGATATTTGTCTGGAGCTGCTGGACATCCCCGTGGAAAACGTGGCAACGGATGCGGAAAAGCTCAACGCGCTTTATGCCTCGGGGCTGATCCCCGTGGATATTGTAGAGAAATTCCGGATCATTTTTTCCGCAGGAAGCAATGCGGTTTATCGGGTGAACATTACCAATAACGAGGCGGTCACCTGCTTTAACCATATGCTGGATATCGGCAGGTGGATGAAGCGGGAATCCGATGTGGCACGCCCGTCATATTTGGAGCAGCGGCCCGGCCCCCCCAGCCAGCTCAATGAAGAGCCGACCAGGAGAGCCGTGCATCCTTTTACCCCCCCATCGCCCGCCAACGGGCTGGAGGATCAACCCTCGGGCAGAGCGTTTACCCGCAGCCGGCCTCCTCTGGGCGCGGCGGGCAGAGCGCCCGGCGATAAGCCCGCCGAGGGAGACGCGCTGCCGGGCGAAAGATCCGCGCAGCAGCCCGTACGGGGTATGTCCGATCCCTTTGCCTATGTTCCTTCGAAAAAGAACCAAGGTGGTTTTGTAAACTTTTTTGAGCAGTACAGGCAGTATTTCTACATCGGCTTGGCAGCGCTGGGCGTGATCGTGCTGGGCGTGATCATCGCTTTGGTGGTGCGCAATGCGGCCAACAAAAAAAACAGCACGTTGATTTTGCCCACGGCCACTCCCGCGACGGAGGTTTCGGCGGAGCCCACGGTGGAGCCCACCGTAGAACCTTCCCCCACGCCGGCAGAGGTCACCACGGCTTTGAGCAGCCTGTCGCCCGAAAGCACGGTCAAATACCTTGCCAAGGATAAGTGGGCGTTCAACAGCCTGAAGGGCGACTTCAGCATGAACGGCACGGTGTACAACAGCGGTTTGGGAATGTTTGTTGCAAGCGGCGCCATCAAGGAGACGCGGGGCAGCCAGAGCATCACCTATAAATTGGATTCTAAATATAAGACGCTGCGCTTTGATTTGGGCTGTGACGATAAGCTTACCGGATACTCGGATAAATACGGACAGTTCCGCATGCAGATCTTCATCGACGATGAAAGCGAAGCGCGCTATAACTCGGATTTCCAGAAGTTTGATTTCTTCCAGGCTAATATCGAGGTGGATGTTTCCAACGCCACCAAGGTTAAGATCGTGCTGACCGAAGAAAAGGGAACGAGCGGCACGCTGAACGTCATCATGGGCAACGCCGTGCTGGTCAATGCCGACGGCACCGCGGTAGCGCCTTCGCCCACTGTGGCGGCCTCCGCGTCTCCTGCGCCTTCGCCCGCTGCGTCGGCTTCCCCGGCGCCCTCGCCCTCCCCCACAGCGGGAACCTGAGAATCTGCTTTTTCGCCCGCGCCGAAAGGCGCGGGTTTTTCTTTTGTAAATATATAGAATAGACACTGGGAATCCCGGGTGGATTTGGTATAATTGGCGGGAAGGCATTGCGCAGCAAAAAAGGGGGATGAACATGAAAGCAAGGATCAAACTGGATCAGGATTACGTAATCGGGCAGGTTGACGATCGGATTTACGGTTCCTTTATCGAGCATCTCGGCCGCGCCGTTTACGGAGGAATTTATGAACCCGGCCATCCCACGGCCGATGAAAAGGGCTACCGTCAGGACGTCATCCAGCTGATTCGGGATATTAACGTGCCCATCGTGCGGTATCCCGGCGGAAACTTTGTTTCGGGGTATCGCTGGGAAGACGGCATCGGTCCTCGCGAGAATCGTCCCCGGCGGGCAGAGCTGGCCTGGAACTCGGTGGAAACCAACGAGATCGGCCTGAACGAGTTTATGGAATGGTGCGCCAAAGCGGGCACCTCGGCCATGATGGCAGTCAATCTGGGCACGCGCGGCCCGGAAGAGGCGCGTAACCTTGTGGAATACGCCAACTTTGCCGGCGGAACGTATTACAGCGATCTGCGCAAGGCGCACGGTTATGCGCAGCCGCATGATATTAAGCTGTGGTGCCTGGGCAACGAAATGGACGGCCCGTGGCAAATGGGCGGGAAAACCGCCGTGGAATACGGCCGCACCGCGCTGGAGGCCGGCAAGCTCATGAAGCTGGTGGACGACAGCATTGAGCTGGTGGCCTGCGGCAGCTCGGGCATGGGAATGCCCACCTTCGGCCATTGGGAAAGCACCGTGCTGGACCTCGCCTACGATGTGACGGATTATGTTTCCCTGCATACCTATTACGGCAACCGCGACGGAGACATGAAAAACTTCCTGGCCAGCGCCATGGACATGGATGCGTTTATCCAGTCGGTGGTGTCCATTTGCGATTATACCCGCGCCGTAAAGCGGGGCAAGAAGGATATCATGCTTTCCTTCGACGAATGGAACGTGTGGTTCCACAGCAACGACGCCGACGCCAAAATGGAAAAGTGGCAGGTCGCGCCGCCGTTGCTGGAGGATGCTTACGATATGGCCGACGCGCTGGTGGTAGGCACCATGATCAACTCTCTTCTGCGCAACGCCGACCGCGTGAAGGTGGCCTGCCTGGCGCAGTTGGTCAACGTGATCGCGCCCATCATGACCAAAAACGGCGGGGATGCCTGGCGGCAAACCATTTATTGGCCCTATTTGCAGGCTTCGCGTTATGGGCGGGGCAAATCGCTGCGCGCCGTGGTGGAGTCGCCGAAGTACGACACAAAATCCTTTAACGACATTCCTTACCTGGACGTTTCCTCGGTGTACGATGAAAAGGACGGCTATGTGACCGTGTTTGCGGTGAACCGTTCGCTGGACGAGACGGTGGAAACGGCGATAGACCTGCGCTCCTTTGGCAACGTGCGTTTGGAGCAGCACAGCACGCTGCACCACAGCGCGCTGAACGCCGTAAATACCTGCCAGAAGCCCGACGAGGTGCAGCCGCAGAACGGCCCGGGCGGGGTGGTAAGCGGGGGACTGTTTACGGGTCATCTTCCCCCGGCCTCTTGGAACGTGCTTCGTTTCAAAATTTAACGGAAAAAGAAAGAACGGCGGAACATTCCGCTGTTCTTTTTTTGCGGCCGGAGAGGCGCTTGCCCGCTGCGCGCAGCACGCGGTTTTTTCCGCTGGAAAAAGGCCGGATAGGATAAATATAATATTGGTTGATACGCTATATTATACGGCATATAATATAGCCATTCCAAGAAAGAGAGGGGTTCCATGCGGATACAAACGGGCGCCGCGCTGCTGGAGGGATGCGTGCTGGCGGTGCTGGAAAAGGGAGATGCCTACGGATATGTCTTGACGCAGCAGCTGCGCGGCGGATTGGACTTGAGCGAGTCCACCCTATATCCCGTGCTGCGCCGCCTGCAGGGCGACGGCCTGCTGGAGGTGTACGACCAAAGCTATCAGGGGAGAAACCGGCGCTATTACCGCATTACCGCGGCGGGAAAAGCGTTTTTGGACGAACTGCGGCAGGAGTGGCGACTGTATTGCCGGGCGGTGGATGATATTTTAGCGGGGGAAAGAGAAGATGGATAAACAGGCCTATTTGGAACAGCTGGGCAGGGAGCTGAAGGGCGTACCTGAAAAGGAGGCCGCCGAATGCCTGCAATATTATCAGGAGTGTTTTGAGGAAGCCGGGGAGGATGGTGCAGAGGCGTTGATCGCCCGCCTGGGCAGCCCAAAGCAGGCGGCCGCCGAGGTGAAGGCGCAAAGCGCCATGCGCACCATGGAGGAAAAACCGGCCACCCCGAAAAGCGCGCTGACCGCGCTGTGGGCGGTGCTGCTGGCGCTGTTTGTTTCGCCGGTCACGCTGCCCGTGGCGGCAATCGGCTTTGCGTTGGCAATTACCGTGCTCAGCGTGGTGCTTAGTGTGCTGGTGGTGTTTTTTTCGCTGGCGCTGGCTTTGGCGGCGGCGGGGTTGGCGTTTTTGGTGGCCGGCGTGGCGGTTTGCACGGCGCATGTGCCAACGGGGTTGTTTTTGCTGGGCAGCGGGCTGCTTTTGAAGTGACCCCAAAAAGTTAGACAAATATTTTTATTAAGCAACCGAGAGGGCTTGTTGTCTGTGAATTGCAGGTGGCAAGCCCTTTAGCTTTGCCTTGCTACGGCGGTTGTTGTAGTAATTAAGAT
>JAQUVY010000156.1 GCA_028693155.1 Eubacteriales bacterium | reverse complement strand
TCCAGCTTTGCGGCGTTTCCGCCGAGCATGGGGCGGATCGTCCGCGCGAATTCATCCAGCTGCCCGGATTGAATAAACTGTCGGATCTCCCGGCTGTTTTTCATACGGTCGATATCGCCGACAATTTCAGGGGCGCTCTTGTCTTTATACTGATCGTAAACACTTCTCATCTGTCCGAACTGCTTTTGCTGTTCAGGGGTCAGGTTTTCCGGCAATACGTTTTTTTGGTTCAGCATATCTCGCAGGCTTTTTTGTTTCATGCTGTCGCCCTCCTTGCACAGTATCATCTATATTCCGCAGGCTGGCGTAAGGATACCGTACATTTCTTCGCAGCACGGCATACCATGAAGAAGAACGTGATAAGGGGGACACCGTAATGCCTTTGCCATTTCCAGGAGGCGGGTTCAATATGCTGCCCGCAGCGATGCTTCTGATGCAGTCCTCGCGGCGCAGTGCCGGGAGCGGCGTGCGCCCGCCTGCTGCCAGAACGCCAGCCCCCCGGACGGCAGCCGCCTTACCGCCCGCGCAGACCGCACCGACCGCCGCGCAGACTGTTCCAAACAATGCGCAGATATTTCCAGCGATGATGCGCAGCGCCTCCTTTGGCCAGCCCACCAACATTCGGGGGCTTTTAGGCGACCTGGCTCCCTTCATGCCCGGTGGTGGGCAAGGCATGCTGATGATGGGTAATTTATGGACATGGCAGACCGGATCAAGGGTATGCGGCAGACGCCGCTCATCAGCAGCTCCGCTGCGGGCGTCAGCGCTTCTGACCCCATTCAGCGTTCCTTCGGGCTGCTTTCCGCGCTGCGCCGCAACGTGCCCGCCATGGATATGCCCGGCCTTTCCCGTTTGGAGCAGGCGGCCAACATGGTCGGTATGATGCGCGGCGGCATGGGGAATATGCTGGGCGGCTCGGGCGGATTGGGCAATATATTGGGCGGCGCAGGCGGCCTGAGCAATATGTTGGGCAATATGGGAAACCTGGGAAATTTGAGTAGCATGATGAATAACCTGGGAAGCGCAGCTGCGCAGGCCGCGCCTGCCACCGCGGAAAGCGTACCCGCACCCGCGGCAAAAGCTGCGGCCCCTCTGGCAGACAACATCAATAATATGCTAAGCGGAATGGATGAATCGCAAAAACGCAGATTGGTGGAGCTGGCGCAGGGCTTTGCCAACCAGTTCAAAAAATAAAAGCGACCGTAGGCCGCTCTTAAAAAACGAGGCAAAAACTTCGTTTTAGGCAACGTATTTATTGCGTGATGGGGGTTCCCGGCGCCGCAATGACGGGTTCCTGCTGGGCAGAGACACCCGGCAGGGGCTGCAGCACCGCTTCTGCCCCGAACAGCTCGGCGATATGCCGCACCGGAACCACCTGCACGGGCAGGCTGCGATACGTCTCCTGCATGTTGCCCGCCGGAATATATACCGTGCGAATCCCCGCCTGAATGGCCGCCTTTAGTTTTTCACCCACACCGCCGACGGGATACACATCCCCCGCAATGGAAAGCTCACCGGTAAGCGCAATGCGCGGGGAAACCACCTGCCCGCTCACGGCGGAGAAGACTGCGCAGGCCAGCGCAATCCCTGCCGAAGGACCGTCCACCGGCATTCCGCCCGGAAAATTGATATGGACATCGTAGTCACAAAAGCGGATGCCGAAATACCGCTGCAGCACGGTGCATACGTTTTCCGCCGAGGCTCTCATGGCGCTTTTGCGGCGCATGCGGTGCCCATCTCGCCCCAGTTCTTCCTCTTCCAAGGCACCGGTGAGCCGAAGGATCCCCTGCCCGTTTTGCGTTGGGCAGGCATAAGCCTCGATGCGCAGCATGGTACCCTGACCATCGCCCTGCACCGCCAAGCCATTCACACAGCCGCACACCGCCTGCTCCTGAGCAACCGGGTCCTCCTGCCGACTGAGGCGGGCGTTGGACGCCACCCACTCAATATCATATTGCTCAATGCGATCTCGCCGTTCGTCGCAAACCAGCCCGGCCGCCATTTGCACCAAATTGACAGCTTCGCGTCCGTTCCCCGCGTATTGACCCACGGCTTTTGCCGCCTCAGCGGAAATTTCCACGCCGCCCTTTACGGCGGCTCGCCGCGCAATAACGGACAATTCATCCCGCGTCAACGCTCTGAAATACACCTCCATGCAGCGGGAACGCAAGGCCGGCGGCAGCTCCGATGCGCTGCGTGTGGTCGCCCCCACCAGACGAAAATCTGCCGGTAGGCCGCTTTTGAAAATATCGTGGATGTGCGGTGGGATGTTTTTGTCGCCCTCGCTGTAATAGGCGCTTTCGAAGCGCACCTTGCGATCCTCCAGCACTTTCAGCAGCTTGTTCATCTGGATGGGATGCAGTTCTCCGATCTCATCCAAAAACAGCATGCCGCCGTTTGCCTTGGTCACGGCTCCCGCTTTGGGCTGTGGAACGCCCGCCGCGCCATACGCGCCGGCACCCTGATAGATGGGATCGTGCACGCTGCCGATCAGCGGGTCGGCGATGGCTCTTTCATCAAAGCGGATGCAAGTGGCATCCATTTCAATGAATTTGGCAGCCGAAGCAAAGGGAGAAACCGGGCTTTTTTTCGCTTCCTCCAAAATCAGGCGTGCCGCACAGGTTTTTCCGATCCCCGGAGGGCCATAAATAATAACATGCTGGGGGTTTGGACCGCACAGTGCCGCCCGCAGCGCCCGGATGCCTTCCTCCTGCCCGATAATGTCCTCCATGCTTGCCGGGCGTACCACTTCGCTCAGCGGCTGGCTCAGCGTTACCTGGCGCATCTTGTGCAGCTTTTCCAATTCCTTTCCCGAATCCAGCTTTACCGCGCTTTTGCTGCTTTGTTCCTTGCGCAAATGCGTATAAAAATAAATGCCCATGATGATGCTGATCCCCAGTTGAATCAACAGCAAAATAATATCCAAATCGTCGCCTCCTGCCTCAAACTAGGTTTAGTATCGACCATTTGCATACGCCTCACGCATGACAACAGCAACCAAATTGTGCGCAGGAACAAAAAAATTCGCTACAAAAAACCGAAGCAAGCCCCAAAAGGCGGGGCAAATGATGGAACGGGCCTGACAAGCGTAGGCAAAAAACCTTCGTTTTGCGGCACTTGCCTTTTCTATGGCAGACGGCGCAGATGCTCTCACCTTTTCGCGTCATTTGCTTTTCCGCGACGGTGCGCAGTCCCTTCTCCACCCTCAAATGACCGGCGTTTTTTTGCTGCCGCGGCTTTGGTTTTCCCGGCTGCCGCAATAAAATACCCCAATCGCGATCCGGCATATTCTGCCGTTTCACGATTGGGGTACCGTTTCAAGCGGATAGGCTTGTTCTGTGTGCTTATTTTAGAACCGCCTCTACGACGGTATCGACCTCATCGGGCAACTCGGGTGACGTGCCAAAGCTGGTAAACACCACGTCGCTGTAGTTTCCCGTGATCCAGTTTCGCTCAATATGAAGTTCGCTGCCATCACAAAGCCTGCGCAGGTATGCCACCTCGTCGGCTTTCAGCCCCATCAGGGGAACATAGCCTACACTGGGCTCCATAATGTGGAAGTAGAGCCGATCTCCGCAGCGGGTAATGCGTCCGTTTTCGGGCTTGGGCAAACCAGAAGTTCCGCACCCGTAGATGCTCTTCGCGTTGCGCTGCATCCATTCCCCCACCTTTTTGAGAATCTTCAGCGACTCCTGGGGAATATTTC
>JAQUVY010000155.1 GCA_028693155.1 Eubacteriales bacterium | reverse complement strand
ATGGGGAGATTTTCATCGAAAAATGCCAGCACCGATAAATAATACTGGATCAGCTTTACCTGCACGCCTTCGTCGCCGGGTTGCAGCGCTTTGGCGTAGACCCTCGCCGTTTCCCCCTGCGTAAGCCCCTCCGACTGCAGCTCCGCCAGCCCCTTGATGCCGTTGAAAATGGATTTGATTTTGTACCATGTGGCCTTTCCCACGATGCCGTCAGGCGTCAGGTTAAAAATGCGCTGAAAATTTTTAACGGCGGTTTCCATATTGACGTCAAAAAAATCCGTTAGCTCCAAATACGGCGTGACACCGGGATAATTCTGCCCAATGCGGTTGAGCTGCCGCTTGAGGATTCTCACGTCCTCGCCGGAGGAGCCGAGCCGTAGCGGAATCCCCGGATAAGACGGGATATTCTCCTCGGTGGGGGCATTGAACACCAGATTGATGTTGTTTCCATAGTAATACTGCAAAATTTCATACGGCGAAAGGCCATCCTGCGCCAGATCCACGGTTCCCCATTGACTCAAGCCGCTGCAGGTGGTTGTGGTGCCGTTGCAGTACTGTGCAAACAGCGGTTGGACAAAGCCCTGCCGCACCACATAGTCGTTAAACAGCGAATCGACGATTTCGGAAACCGGCTGAAAAATCTCGCGGTTTTCAATGTATTTTTGATCGTACCGGGTGCTGGAGGTAATGTCAAAATCGTAGCCCCTGCTGGGATACCACTCGGTATAGATGCGGTTCAGGGCATAGGTCACCTGCGCATAGATGTTTGCCCGCAGCGCGCTTTCCGGCCACGTGGGGTAGATCTCACTGGAAGCCACATTTTTTATGTAATCGATAAAGGGAACGCGGATATTTCGCGCTGTGGTATCATCGGGATCTCCCAAATGCACGGTGATATACTCCGGTATGATGGGTGTGGACATGGCTTACACCTCCCCGGTAAGCTGCGGCGTCACGGGCAAAATAGCGGTGATGCCATCGAAAATTTCAATTTCATAGTGCTGGGGTGCAAAGCCCGGATGGGTTGCATACACCTGATAGACTGCGCCCGGTTTTGGATCCTTCGAATTCAGCGATTCTGCCAGCGGCGGCGCGGGCAGTCGGATGGAAGCGATCATCCCGTTTTCGTCGGTCTGTCCGTCAAAAAAAAGCACCCTAAGATCACTGAAATTTTGTGCAACAAGAATCCGCACGCCGCTGATGGGAATGGTCTGCTGCGCGCGGCTTGCCTGTATCTTTAAGATCCCGACGCCGGGATTTTCCTGCAAAAACTGCTCATAAGTCATCTGCACGGCAGTCGGCTCTTGGTACGCGCTTGGGCCGGTTCCTTGTTTCATGGTATCCATGGAATTCCCCTCTCAAATTGTGTCTGCAACAGTCTATGCGCGCAAAGCATGCCGCGTGCGCCGCCCGGATCCTGCATGGATTGACACAGCTGACGCGCGCTGTTTGACAATGGCCGCGCCACCTGTTATGATAAAAACAGGAACAGAAAGGAGCTTGATCATGGAAAAATTTGTACCCTTTGAGAAACTCTCAAAAAAGAAGCAGCATGCCTATCAGGCGGCCAAACGCGGCACGTGGGGCATCCTGAATCCGGTCACACGCAAACCCGAGCATCCCAAAGCCTATAACAGACGAAAGGCACGGAAATGGAGTGATGATTCCATGACCGTGCCTTTTGTGTTTTTTGCGTCAACGCGCATTTCCTGTGTGCTGCGGCTGCCGCGCGGTTCGTTTTGACTTTGCCGCGCGCGTGCTTTATAATGAGCGCAGCGGATTCCACCTGCTTGCGCGGCCAAATCGGCCGCGAAAAGTCAAAATTATGGATGAGGTGCATGTATGGAACTGAAATTAACGATCCCAGCCTATGCCGACGGCGATTGGATGCCCACCGAGCACACTGCGCGCGGCATTGACATTTCTCCCGAGCTGCAAATAGAAAACATTTGCGAAAACGCTGTTTCCATGGCCATCACGCTCAATGACAGCTCCCACGCCACAAAACCGAATTTTAACCACTGGGTGATATGGGATCTCCCTATTTTGAACACCATTCCCGCCGCGTTGCCGAAAACGGCCGTATTGGAGCAGTTTGGCGGTGCGGTGCAGGGCACGGCCTTCGGCGTCAACTGTTATCGCGGCCCAAGAACGCCGTTGGGCGAAATTCATGTCTATGTGTTTACCGTCTACATTCTCGATACCAAGCTGGCGCTGCCGCCGGAAAGCACCCGGGACGATCTGATGCAGGCCATGACGGGTCATATCTTGCAGACGGCGCAGTATTCCGGGAAATACCAGACCAACCGGACGGAGCTGACCATCTGAATCCTTTGAAATTTTCGGAAAACTTGTGAGTTCGTCGCGGAAATCCGGGGAAAACTGTTGTATGATAACCCTAAGAAGTAAACCGCTCCGGCGGTGATTGCAAAACATGAGGAGGAACTGCAATGTCAGTCATTACCATTACCAAGGATAACTTCCAGACGGAAGTCATGGATAGCGAAAAGCCGGTGCTGCTGGACTTTTGGGCCAGCTGGTGCGGCCCGTGCCGCATGGTTTCCCCCACGGTGGATGAAATCGCCGCGCAAACGCCCAGCATCAAGGTCGGAAAAATCAACGTGGATGAGCAGGGCGAGCTTGCCGCAGCGTTCAATGTCACCAGCATCCCGACCCTCGTCGTGATGAAAAACGGACAAATTGTCAATCAGGCCACGGGCGCGCGCCCGAAAGAGCAAATTCTCGCGCTTCTTTGAAACAGGAAAAGGGACAGCTGTGCTGTCCCTTTTCCTGTTTGCCCCTCAAACGGCTTCCGGTTCTGCTCAATGCCTATTTCGTCAGGTTTAAGCCCTGCGCGCCGATCTGAATACTGCCGTCCTTCAAAGAAACATAGGGGGAGAACGCCACCGTTTCCTGATCATAGGTAATGGAAATCGTTGCGTCTGAAAAGATGTCGCTGATGTTGCATTGAATCAGAAATGGCGCACAGTCTTGTTCCGCAAACACCAATGTGGAAGAATCTGCTGTCATGTCGTTTTGATATAGCTTTAGATCCATATCCGAATATCTGGGAATGATCAGATAATATTCCCCGGCCGAGAAATAGTGGATTGGAACGCTGTCGCTGTGGACATAGTTGTCCAAATAGAATGGAAGCTCCGTTAAATCATCAAACCCTACCAAAGCCACGGCATAAAGCTGGTCACCGGAAAACGCGATGCCATCGGCCTGCGCCGGTTCCGATACCGGCGCGGAATCTGTGGGCGACGCCCGGCCGCACCCCGATAGAAGCATAAGCAAACTAAGTGCCAGGGTGAACAATACAGCTGTTTTTTTCATATCCATTCTCCAATCATAATCTGTGGAAGCTTCCGCTTCTCTAGTGGGCGCATGCTTCCTGGCGCAGGAGCGTATCGGTTCAAACGAGGGTTCATCCCCTTGGCTGTTTGGCTTTTTGAGTACTGATTCTATTTTAACACGAAAGAACGTGCATTTCCATCATATCCTGGGTCACAAAAGACACCGATGGACGCAATCGCAATGGTTTTGGGGCTTGTTTTATTCTGATTGCGGGCGAAGAAACTGACAAATTGCGGCAGCTTTGGGCGCAGACGCCGAAAAGACTGCATAAGATGGTTTGAGGAAACGGGAAGGGGCGGTTTTATGAAATTTGCTGTAATCGGCGGCGATGAGCGACAATGCGCGCTGGCTTTGGAGCTGCGCG
>JAQUVY010000154.1 GCA_028693155.1 Eubacteriales bacterium | reverse complement strand
TGCAGGGCGATGGTGCCCTGCCCCTCAAAGCCGTTGCCCAGCAGCAGGCTGTGGGCGCTTACGCGCTGCGGCGCTCCAAAGAGCTTTACCACCGGGTGCACGCAGTATACGCCGATGTCCATCATGGAACCGTTGGACAGAGCGGGATCAAAGGCGTTGAGCACCTCACCGTTTTTAAAGCGGTCGTAGCGCGCGGAATATTGGCAGTACACCGCCGTCACCCGGCGAATGGCGCCCAGCCGGGGCAGATGTTCTTGGATGATGTCATACCCGGGGGTAAAAACCGGGCGCATGGCCTCCAGCCACACCCGCCCGCTCTCTTGGGCGGCGTCGGCTATGGCCTGCACTTCCTGGCGGTTGGAGGCGGCGGGCTTTTCCACCAGCACATGCTTTCCCGCCCGCAGCATCTGGATGGCCTGGGCGGCGTGGCAGCGGTTGGGGCTGGCCACGTAAACCGCGTCCACTTCGGGGCAGGCGGCCAGCGCATCCAGGTCGTCAAAGATCATGGGCGCGCCATACGCCGCGTTAAACGCCTCGGCGCGCGCCCGCGTGCGGGAATAAACCGCCTGCAGATGAAAATCCGGGCAGGCCTGCGCCGCCTTTAAAAACCACTCCGTGATGTAATTGGTACCGATTACTGCAAATCGCGTCATAGACCGTTCTCCCGTTCAGGCTCCGCATAAGGGGATTTTCCCAATCTTACCGCCCGCCGCCTGCCGTTGTCAATACAGGGGACGTGTTGCTTGGCGTAAAAAAGTGCTATAATGTATGTAAAATTTACGCGCTGGGGAGGCGGACATGGCCATATCGACCCGGACGACCATAGAAGAAATTGCGCAGGAGGCCGGCGTTTCCATCGCTACGGTGTCCCGCATTATCAACCGCAAGGGAAACACCCGGGAGGAAACCCGCAAAAAGGTGCTGGATGCCATGGAGCGGCTGGATTACAGCCTAAACGCCCAGAGGTTGCTCTCCCACGCGGGCAGCAACACCATTTTGGTGTGCCTGCCGGACTTTCGCAATCCCTACAACGGCGTCATCATCGACGGAGTGCAGGCCGCGGCGCTGCGCCGCAGCTATCATGTGCTGCTGATGCAGGCCGGTGATATTTACACCACCTTTGACGACTACGAATCACTGCTGAAAAACAACACCATGGCGGGGCTGCTGCTCATTCAGCAAACCTCGGCGCAGGTGCTGGAGGAGCTGGCGCTGCGCTGCCCCGTGGTCATGTGCTCGGAGGTGTGCGAGGAAGCACGCGTGTCCTACGTCACCATTGACAACTACGCCTCGGCGCGCACCGCCACCCAATATTTGCTGAGCATCGGGCGGCGGCGCATCGCCTTTCTCAACAGCCTGCTGCGCAACAACTACGCCCGCCAGCGCGAGGCGGGTTTTCTGGACACGCTGGAGGGGGCGGGGCTGGTGTGCCCGGCCGAGTGGATGGCGCACCTAAGCGAGGTGAGCTTCGACCTGGCGCTGGCCGCGGCCACGCATATGCTTTCCGACCCGGATCATCGCCCGGAAGCTTTTTTTGCCGTATCCGACGTATACGCGGCGGCGGTCATCAAGGCGGCAAAAAAGCTTGGCCTGCGCGTGCCGCAGGATGTGGCGGTCATCGGCTTTGACAACATCGACATTTCGCTGATGACCGATCCCGCCATCACCACCATACAGCAGCCCAGCTATCAAATGGGCTATCAGGCGTGCTCACTGCTGCTGGACAAAATGGAGAACCCGGCCATGCCGGTGAAGCATGTGCTGCTGGACACCGAGCTGATCGTGCGCTCCTCCACGCTTTAATGCGCTTTCAGGAATGAAACCTGTGCCTTACGGTATACTATCAATATGTAGAAATCACAAGATGAGGAGGGTATACCCATGTCTGAAGAGGCCAACGCGGCTCTGGCGGAGATGCGCCGGCAGTCCGATGCCCAAAATAAAATGATGAAACGCTTGGTGAACATCAACATCGTCACCTGCCTGGTGTGCGCGTGCATCCTGATCATCACCTCCTTTGCGGCGCTCACGCTGGGGCCGCGCATCCACAAGCTGGTGACCCAGGCGCAGGGCCTGACCACCCAGCTGGAGCTGGTGATGCAGGATCTGCAAACCGTATCCCGAGAGCTGTCCGATGCCGACCTGGACGGAATGCTGCGCAACGTGGACGAGCTGGTGAAGCAGAGCCAGAGCGGCATCAGCACCGCCATGGAAAAGGTGGGTGCCATTGATATTCAATCTCTGAACAACGCCATTGCCGACCTGAACCGCATCATTAAACCGCTTGCCGGCCTGTTCGGCAAGGATTAGGAGGCTTTTATGCACGAGCTTAAGCAGCTGACCCCGCGGGTGTGGTACTTTACCCCCTGCCAGCAGGGCGACCGTCCCGCCTTGGGATACATCCGGGGAGATAATTTCTCCGTGGCGGTGGACGCAGGCAATTCGGCGGCGCATACCGGCGAATTTCTTCAGGCGTTGGCCGCCCGCGGTCTGCCCGCGCCGTCTTTCGTCGTTTTGACCCATTGGCATTGGGATCACACCTTCGGGCTGCACGCGCTGCCCTGCCCGGTCATCGCCGGGGAAGCCACCCAGGCAAAGCTGCGGGAAGTGGCCCGGTGGAAGTGGGACGACGCAAGTATGCTGGCGCGGCTGCGCAGCGGGCAGGAGATCGAGATGTGCCATCAGGACATCCCGGTGGAATATCCCGATCGAAGCGCCATCTGCGTGCGTACGGCGACGCTTACGTTTTCGCGGCAGATGACGCTGGAAGCGGGCGGCGTTTCCTGCGTGCTGACCTGCGTGGATTCGCCCCATTCCCGCGATGCCGTGCTGGTGCGCGTGCCCGAAGAAGAGGTGCTGTTCATCGGGGACGCCGACTGTGGGGATCATTACGAAAACGGCGGGAATTTTGACCCGGATCGCCTAAGAGCGTTCTCCTCTTTGCTGGAAGCCACCCCGTTTCAGTGGTGCGTTTTGGGGCACGACGAGCCCGGGACGCGGGAGCAGGAGCTGGCCTATCTGCGCGAAGAGCAGGAGAAATTATGAACATTACGGTGATCTGCGCGGGCAAGCTGAAGGAGAGCTTTTGGCGGGAAGCGGTGGGTGAATACGCCAAGCGCTTATCCCGCTATGGCAAAGTGGAAATTTTAGAGGCGGCTGACGAGAAGATTCCCGACAACGCCTCCCCCGCGCAGGAAGCGCTGATAAAAGAGAAAGAGGGGCAGCGTATGCTGGCGCTGCTCCCCGGAGATGCTTATGTAATTGCCCTAGCCATTGAGGGAAAGCAGCCCGACTCGGTGGAGCTGTCCCAAAAGCTTGCCCGCCTGGGGGTAGCGGGCAAAAGCCACCTGGCCTTTGTGATCGGCGGGTCGCTGGGGTTATCGCCTGCGGTGCTGGCCCGTGCCGATGAACTGCTGAGCTTTTCCCGCATGACCTTTCCGCATCAATTGATGCGCGTCATCCTGCTGGAGCAGGTTTATCGCGCCTTTCGCATCATGAAGGGCGAGCCCTACCATAAGTAGCAAACCAGTGCCGCTCCAGCGGCACTGGCGGCTGAAATGCGTGGAAGCCCAGCGCAGTGTTGTTGCCTTGGCAACAATCACGGGAGCGGCGTTAAAAGTTGCCGCGCAGCGGCAATCACGGGAGCGGGGTTAAAAGTTGCCGCGCAGCGGTAATCACGGGAGCGGGGTTAAAAGTTGCCGCGCAGCGGTAATCACGGGAGCGGGGTTAAAAGTTG
>JAQUVY010000048.1 GCA_028693155.1 Eubacteriales bacterium | reverse complement strand
GGGGGTTCCGTTTCCGCTGACCCTTGAGATCATCGTCATGCTGCTGGCCTTCGAGCTGCTCAAGGAAGCCGGCATCAAGGCACCCAGCGGGATCGGTCAGGCGGTGAGCATTGTGGGCGGTCTGGTGCTGGGGCAGGCCGCGGTGGAGGCGAAGCTGGTCAGCGCTCCGGTGGTCATTGTGGTGGCTTTTGCCGGAATTACCGGCCTTACGCTACCCAAATTGCGGGCAACGGTGCTGGTGCTGCGGATGGCGTTGCAGCTGATGGCGGCGGGCTGGGGGCTTTTTGGCCTGGGCTTAGGCGTCTTCCTGCTGCTGATACGGCTCAGCACGGTTCGCTCCTTTGGGATCCCCATCCTGTCAAACCTGATCTCGGTGCATTACGGGAACACAAAGGAAGATATTCTCATTCGCTATCCCTGGTCGCGCATGAAAAAACGCGGCAGGTTTATTTCCCGGGAAAGCGACGAGTTCCTGACGGCGGAGGGAAAGCGAAAATGAAGAAAACACTTGCGCTGCTCCTGCTGGTGCCGCTTTTGCTGTCGGGCTGCCACGACTATGTGGATACGGAGGAGCTGGCATTGGTGGCCGGCGGGGCGATTGATCTGAACGACCGCCCTACCCAGGAAAAACCGGGCACGCTGCATCTCATCAGCGAGCAGGTGGTCAGTGACGAAAACGGCGCTCAGAAGGGAAGATTGATCTCATCGTATGGCTACGCGCTGGATCAGGCGCAGGCCAACGCCGATCGTATCGCCGGCATCAGCCTGTACTGGAACCATGCAAAGGTGTTTTTGGTGGGGGAGCCATTGGCCAAACAGGGGCTCAACGAGCTGATGGGAAGCGTTTTGGCCGACCCCAGGGTGCGAATGTCGTCATTCCTGATGGTAGCAAAGGGCGGCGATGCCGGCGCGCTTTTTGAAAAAGACGCGGATGGGGTGCAGTTTTTTCAGCTGCAGGAGAAAATCGACAGCGCCTACCAAAGCCGGCATACCCATCGCATTGCGCTGGTGAAATTTCTGAATGACTCTCTGGAGGAGGGCATTAGCCGGTGCTGCCCGCGGTGGTCACCCGGGACGGCACGCAGACCATAGACGGGCTGGGTCTTTTCCACGGCGACAGGCTGGCGGGCTTTTTGGAGGAAGAGCCGTCCAAGTACATTTATGCGCTGCGGGGGTTGGCGCAGGATGAGCTTTTTGTCCTCACCGCGCCGGATGGGGAGAAACACACGGCAACCACGTTGCAGGTAAAGCGCTGGAAAAGCCGGATCGTACCTTTTCATACCCCCGAAGGTGAGCTGGCCATGCGCATTGAGGTACAGGTGGTGGCGGATATCAGCGGCTTTTTGAATCACGAAGGGATCGATCCGCTGACCGACGATGCGAACCCGGAAAAGATGGCGCAAAAAATGCTGTGGAGCGCGCTGTCGGCGGTGGTGATGGAGTGCCAGACGCTGGGCTGCGATGTTCTGGGCTTTGGCCGGGCTGTGAACATTCAGGACTCGAAGGAATGGAAGACTTGCAGCGACCGCTGGGACGAAATTTTTCCGCAGATCCCTGTGGAGATTCAGGTGCACGTGGATGGGGCGGGGTAAATGAGGAAGCGAGGAAAACGGAAATGCTGATTGCCTGTGGAATCATTGCGGCGCTGCTGATCGTGCCCGACCGGACGCGCTTTCGCGGGCAGAACCGCGCGGCGAAGCTGTGCTACTGCGCGTTGTGCACGCTGGCGTTGGCGGGGCTGGCCATGCTGGTGCTGCTGCCCCATGTGCCGTCTCTCGTTGAAGTGATCCGGAATTGGGGGCAATGAAAATGAAAGAACTGATCTCCCGGCGGCAGGTCGGCATTTGCGCGGCGCTGTACGCGCTGGGCTGCAACGTGGAAGCGGTGGGCATGATAAGCCAGGGCGGGCGGGACGGCTGGCTGGCGGTGGCGTTGGCGTTTCTGCTCATTTATGTATATTTCTGTGCGCTGAAGTTTTTTCCGGGCAGAAGCGTTTTTCAGATTTACGAGGACGTGCTGGGCAAGGCGCTGGGCAAGCTCGCGGTGGTGGGAATGCTGCTGCTGTGCCTGTTCAACACCGCGCTCAACCTGTCCTTTTTTTCCGAGGTGATCGGCACGCTGGCGTTGGTTCAGACGCCGGCGCTGCTCACCATATGTATCATGGCGGGAACGGCGGCGCTGCTGGTGAAGGTGGGGATAGAGGGCATGGCGCGGCTGGGGGAAATCGTTTTGTGGGTGGTGGTGGCGGCGCTGGTTTTTACCCTTGTGCTGTCCGCATCTCAGGCCAGAAGCGAGCAGCTGCTGCCTGTTTTCAGCGAGGGAGCCGCGCCGGTTTTAAAGGGCGCGCTGAATATCTTCATTCGCTATTTCGGCGATTTTATTTTCTTCACCGCCATTGCCCAGGAAGTGCACGAGCGAAAAAAGGTGTGCAGAAGCATCCTGCCCGGCGTGGCCATCGCCGGCGCGGTCATGATTGCATTGGTTGCAAGAAATTATATGATGGTGCAGTACCGGGCGCTGGAGAAGATGGCATTTCCCGGCTATATCGTGGCGGGCTTGATCGATCTGGGCGACTTTTTTCAGCGCCTGGAGGTGCTGACGGCGCTGGTGATCCAGACGACAAAGCTGTTTAAAGTGGCGGTGCAGATCCTCTTCATCAGCAAGGGCATGGCGCATCTGTGCAAAGGGGAGGATTACCGCTTTTTTGCGGGGCCTGTGGGGCTTTTGTCGGGTGCGGTCACGCTGTTCCTGTGTAAAAGCATTTTGGAGTACTATGAGATTCTGCGGGTATATGATGCCGCGGGAATGGTGCTGTACTATGCGCTGCCGCTGTTGTTTGCCGCGGCGGCGGTCATCCGCGCCCGGTTCATCAGAAAAAGGAACGGCGATCTGTCCGCATAGCAAAAGGCAAGCCGCCGGATTTCCCGGCGGCTTGCCTTTATAGAGGGTCAGGAAAGCTCGGTCAACGGCAGGAAGGTGTACCCCTGCTCCTTCAAGGCGGTCAAATAACGGTTGAGGATCTTGGCGTTGGTGCTGGAGGTGCTGTGCAGCAGCACCACCGCCCCCGGGTGTGTGCGGTCCAACAGCTTTTTAAGCGCGGCTTCCTCGGTGGGCTGGTTGTTTTCGTTCCAGTCCTCGTAGGCCAGGCTCCAAAACACGGTGGTGTAGCCCAGCTTTTGCGCCATGGCCAAATTTGCCAGAGAATAGCGCCCCTGCGGCGGGCGGTAGAACTTTGGCAGCGCTTCGCCGATCAGCGCTTCATATGCGCCCTCGGGACCGGCCAGCTCCTTGGCAAAGGCGGCGCTGTCGGTGATCTGCGTCATGTCCGGGTGGGTGGAGGTGTGGTTTCCCACGATGTGCCCCTCGGCCGCCATGCGCTTTACCAACTCGGGACTGGTTTTATAGTAGTGCTCCACCAGAAAAAAAGCGGCCGGCACATTCTGCGCCTTCAATACATCCAAAATTTGGGGGGTGTTGCCGTTTTCATATCCGGCGTCAAAGGTCAGGTAAATCACCTTTTCCCCGCTGCTGTCCAAATAATGGGCGTCGTAGGGCGCCAATTCCTCCGCGCTGGCGTCAGCCCGCGGAGCCTGCCCGCTCTTTGGAAAGCTGAGTCCCCAGTTGCAGGCGGTGCTTTGCGAAGGCGCGGCGGCGCTTTGAGAGTTGTCCTGGGCGGCGCGGACGACCAGCACCGTGGACTCGGCGGCCAAAAGCCCGCCCAGCAGACACAGTGAAATTACGTAAGCTTTTCCCTTTATCATTTTCCAAATTTTGCTAATATCGCGCATGCGGCTCCCCCTTTCGGAATATGACCTGGTGTATGTATATTCTGAATGATTGGGGATAGAACCGTCCAAACAGCCCGGTCATATTCGCGGAAAAGGTGCCGGGAAAGGCATATCATTCTTGAAATGTGGATAGGGGTCTTGTATAATGATGCATAGAAGATTTTGTCAATCGGGGCGCGCGATGCGAATTTTTTGTTCGCGCAGCACGGGGTAAGGGGGCGGCAGGGTGGACGAAATGATACGGGGCGTAGAGGAAATGCCGGACTATGTGCCTGCAGTGGACGATGCCGAGCTTTACCGGGATCTGATTTGTCGCATAGACGGCGTTTTATATGCGCAGTGCAACATGGACGCGAACGGTCAACCCGAGGAGATTCATGTGATCTCCGATATGTCCCGCGCGCCCAAGCAGCTGGTGCGGGACATTCAGTCCGCCATGGCGGCGCGTTTTCAGATTAAGCTGGATCACCGCATCATCAGCATTGCGCAGATCCATATGGAAAAAGAAGTTGAGGACGACAAAAACCGGCCGGCTGCCATCGCTGTGCCGCTGCGCCTGGCCTATAACGAGCTGAGCCTGACGACAAAGCCCAGCAGCGTGTGCGCCAGGGTCACCCTTTCGGGAGAGGATAAAGAGGGCGTGGGCAGTTCGCACAGCGGAAATACCCCGCGCGGCAAGCTTTATGCCGTTGCGCAGGCTACGCTGGACGCCATTCATCATTATTATGCAGTGGAGGAGCGTTATCGCCTGGTGGATGTCCGCCAGGGAGAGATCGGCAGCGTTTCCTCGGTATCGGTGCTGGTTGAGGCAGATGCCGACATGGCAGGCAGCCGCCTGCTGCTGGGATCGGCCATTGATCGTGAGGATCTTCACGGCGCAGTGGTGCGCGCCACGCTGGACGCGCTTAACCGGAGTTTGGCGAAGCTGTAAGCACCGTTTTTTGATTGGAGTAAAGCCCCATTTCGCACAGAGCCTTAGCGAAGCGGATATAGCCTGTTTCCTTAGCGGATGAAGCAGAGCCTGTAAAACAGGAGGCTATATTCATGAAGGCGAAGATTTTGGTTGCCCTGAGTGCCTTGCTGGCTCTGATCGTGTCCAGCGGCGCAATGTACACCTGGAGATAAGTTCTGTACTTAAGATTTTTTCGATAGAACCATAAGAGTGCGAAATGGGCTTTACCATATTTTGGGGAGGCGGGGATGAAAAGATCTGCAAAGGCGTATGCGGTGATGATCGCCGCGGCGGGGGTGGTGCTGGGCGTGGCCTGCATGGCTCTTACGGTAAAAGGCTGGATGGCCGGCAACATGGCGGAGGAAGTTTTCACTTTTGTGATGCTGGCCGTCGTTTTTATTTTATGCCGCAGTCTTCCGCTGTATATCAATCCCCAGTGCGCCATTGACATGTCCTTCATCTGTATTTTTGCCGCCGTGCTGGTAAAAGGCCCGGTGGTGTGCGCGGCGTTGACCTGGGTCACGCTGCCTTTCATTTTCGAACCCGGACCGGATAAAAAGGGATGGAAAGTCCTCTATATTTTCAGCACCCAGCCCATTAAGGCGCTGTTCAATACGGGCAACCAAGTCATCTCCATTTTGGTGGCGGGGTTGCTGTTCGAGCTGGCGGGAGGCGTGCCCGGCGTGTTGACGCTGCCGGGGATCTTGTGGCCCTCGCTGGTGTTCATCGTGCCGGTCATCCTGCTCAACGGGGCAATTCTGATGATTCTGTTTGCGCTGGATGGGCAGGTTTCTCTGAAGCATGCCATGGCGCAGCATTTTCTGGACTTTTGGCCGAACCTGCTGGCGGCGGCACCCATCGGTTTTTTCATTGCCTATTTGATGAATCAAAACGGCGGCGAGTACATGGCGCTGCTGTTTATGCTACCGCTCCTTTTGGCGCGCTATGCCTTCAAGCTTTATTTGGACAGCAAAAAAAGCTATTACAATCTGATCTCCACGCTCTCTGCGGCAATGGAAGCCAAGGACGAATATACGCAGGGCCATTCCAAGCGGGTAGAGGAGTACGCAGAAAAAATCGGCCGGGCGATGCATTTGGCTCCCCATCGGTTGGAAGAGCTGAAGGTGGCCGCCTTGCTGCACGACATCGGCAAGATCGGTATCGACGATCAGATTTTGCGCAAACCCGGGCCGTTGACGGCGCAGGAGCGGGCGACCATTGAGAATCACCCCGAGATCGGGCTGCATATCATAGAGGGAAACGATTTTTCCGATCGCATCAAAAGCATCGTGCTGCACCACCATGAGCGGTACGACGGCGGCGGCTACCCGGGGCATCTGGCCGGAGAGGACGTCATGCTGGAGGCTTACATTTTGGCGGTGGCCGATACCTACGACGCCATTACCAGCGACCGTCCGTATCGCAACGGGCGCTCTACCGATGTTTCCCTGCGCATCATTTCCGAGGAAGCAGGAAAGCAGTTTCACCCCCAGGTCGCAGCGACTTTTGTGGCGCTGATGAGCAAAGAAAATGGGACAGCGCAGGAGTAGTTGAAATGTTGGCAGTGGCGGTGCTCATCGGGCTGATAGCGGGCTTGGCTTTCGGCGGCAGTCCTGCGGGGCTGGGCAGGCCGGGCTTTCGCGCGCTGTGGCTGCCTTTTTTGGGCGTGGCGCTGGAGCTGACCTATGGCGCGCTGGATCGCTTTTTTCCCCAATGGTTTGATTATCAAAGCTGGTATTGGGTGATCGTGTGCGGCTATACGCTGTGCATCTTGCTTTTTTGCTGGCGAAACCGCCGCTATGCGGCTGGGGCCCTGTTTGCCGCGGCGGGTACGCTGGCGAACTTTGCCGTGATTGCAGCCAACAGCTGGCGCATGCCCGTGTCGGGCGCCGTGCTGGCGGCTTACGGCGCATCGCCCCAACCTTCCCTGGGCTATTTTGTAGAGCAGGGAGACGCGGCGCTCGGCTTTTTGGGGGACATCATTCCATTTGTTCCGCCGTATGGCGGTCTGCTCAGCGTGGGAGATCTCCTTTTGTGCGCCGGCGTCGTCTTTTGGATCATGGAGACCATGCGCATGGGCGCGGTGCAGGGAGAAGGCGTTTTGCGCCATGCCGGGCGGGCAAAATGTCTCAAGCATGTAACACGAAGCTAAAAATTTGGTAACCGCACATTTTGCTTTTGAATATTTATGCATACGGTTTATTCTTTTTTTCAAATGCCATTTGCCGAAAAACATCAAAGAAATCGGTAAAATCGGAACGCGTTGAACAGACAGATACAACATGGTTACAACCTTATTCATGCGTATGCAAATGTGTTCGCGGGTTGTAATCGTTTTGCCCCTTGCGTAAAATGGAACGTAGCTCACAGGGAAAGGAGATCTTATGCGGGGACAGAAACTTATATGCGCAATGAGCATTGGTTTGCTGACGATGGGACTGGCTGTTCCGGCGCTTGCGTTCGAATCGGAAGACGCCACGGCGCTGCAGTCGGCCTATTTACGCCGAGATACCTCAGCGGTTTCCCAGCGCATCGCGCAGATTCCTCAGGGCGCGGCGGTAACCATACAGGAGGAACAGGGCAGTTGGTGTCTTGTAGATTATAACGGTCAGCAGGGGTGGGTGGCGCAAACGGTTTTGCGGGCGCAATCCACTGGAGAAGACAGCACAGCGCTGCCGGGTACCGATTCGGCCGAGACCGTTGGGCAGCTGCAGGAATTGCTGCAGGAGCTGGGCTATTTTCCCGATGAATGCGATGGGGTTTATTCCATGCAGGTGACCGAGGCGCTGTGTTCTTATCAGCGCGCAAACGGTTTTGAGGAGACCGGCGTGGCCGACCGCAAAACCATAAATGCCATGCTTGCGGAAAAGCAGCTGATCAAGCAGGTGGTGGCACAGGCCATGGCACAGTTGGGCGTGCGCTATCGCCGCGCCTGCGCTTCGCCGGAAAACGGCTTTGACTGCTCGGGTCTGACCTGTTACGCCTATCGGCAGATCGGCTACACCATCAGCCGCGCTTCGCGGGGACAGATGTCCGAGGGTGTGGAGGTGCAGCCGGAAAATCTGCGCCCGGGTGATTTGTTGATCTTTCGCCGGGGCGGCCATGTGGCCATGTATGTGGGAAACGGCTTGTACATTCACGCGCCGTACACCGGAGAAGTGGTCAAGCTTCAGCCGATGGGACGGCAGTACACCACCATTCGGCGCATCATCGGCGGCGCGCCGTAACCGGTCTTTTTTCGCAGGCCTGCTTTGCAGGCCTGCTTTTTTGCGCTTTGGCGAAGAAGGATTGGATTCTCGGGCGGGTATGCTATAATAAAAAACAAAAAGGAGTGCGCGGATGGAAGGCAGTTCGGTTTCCTGGCTCAGCATGGTTTGCATGGCGCTGTCCGGTCTGCTGGCGGTGGGCACCCCCGCTGTGCTTTTGATCGTGCTGGCAAAGCGAAAAATGTTCTCGGGAAAGGCGCTGGGGCTGGGCGCGGCGGGCTTTGTGATCTTTGCCATGATGTTGGAGCAGGGCTTGCACGCTCTGGTGCTGCGGATCCCGGTTTTTATGCAGAATGTGTGGGTATATGCCGTGTATGGAGCGCTGGCGGCGGGCGTCTTTGAGGAGCTGGGGCGCTTTGTGCTGATCCGGCTGTTTTTGAAGAAGCGAACCCAGCGCAGCGACGCGCTGTGCTATGGCATCGGACACGGCGGCGTGGAGGCGCTGATGCTGGGCGGGCTGACGGCGGTCAACAATCTGACGCTGTCCGTCATGGCCAACCTGGGGCTGACCGATGTGCTGACGCAGGCCGCGCAGGGGCAGGGCGAGGCGGTGACCCAGGCCATCGCACAGCTTACGCAGGCGTCTGCGCCCATGTTTTTGCTGGGCGGCGTGGAGCGGATGCTGACGCTGCCGCTGCAAATGGCGCTGACGGTGCTGGTGTTTTTGGGTGTGCGCCTGCGCAAGCCCGGCTATGTCGTTTTGGCGGTGCTTGCCCACGCGGCGGTAGACTTCCCCGTGGCGCTTGCCCAGCGCGGCGTGATTTCTCTGGGGTGGATCTACGGATGGATGGTGCTGGTCAGCGCGGGCAGCGTCTATGCGCTGTGGCGCTCGCGCCGGTGGCCGCAGGCACCGGGCGCGGATGAAGGTTGCCTTTCTCCGGCAGAAAAGATATAATTATGTTTATTTTGTGCCCCAATTGCGGCAGGGCTCGTTGCGGCGGCACGTTAATATTTGCAGAAAAGAGGAAGCACAATGAAAATAGGTGTAAGCAGTTACAGCTTCTCCCGCCTGGTTGCTTCGGGTGCCATGCGCCAGATCGACGTGGTGGATCGCGCCAAAGAGATGGGCTTTGACGTGATCGAGTTCAGCACCTTACAGCTGGCACAGGGCGAGGATGAAATGACCTTCGCCCGGCAGGCCAAAAAACGCGCGCAGGAAGTGGGCATTGAGATGGGAAACTATACCATTGCCGCGGATTTTCTGGCGCCGGAAGGCGTGCCTGCCCAGGTGGAAAAGCTGAAGCGGCAGGTGGATATCGCGGCGGAAATGGGAGCGCCGGGTATGCGCCATGACGCCACTTGGGGCATTCCGCAGGGTCAGCCTTACCGCAGCTTTGAGCGGGTGATCCCCGTGCTGGCCGAGGGCTGCCGCGCGGTCACCGAATATGCCCAGCAATTTGGGATCCGCACCATGGTGGAGAACCACGGCTATTACGCCCAGGACAGCCGCCGGGTAGAGGCGCTCATCAATGCAGTCGATCATCCGAACTTCGGGTGGCTGGTGGACATGGGCAACTTCATGTGCGCCGATGAAAACCCCGCCGAGGCGGTGGGCCGCGCGGCGCGCTATGCGTTCCACCTTCACTTGAAGGACTTCCACTTCCGCTCGGGCAGTGAGCCTGCGCCGGGCGAAGGCTGGTTCCCCACCCGCGCCGGAAACTGGCTGTGCGGCGCCATCGTCGGGCAGGGCTGTGTGCCGGTGGTGCAGTGCCTGCGCATTATGAAGGCGGCAGGCTATGAGGGCACGGCATCGTTGGAGTTTGAAGGGCAGGAGGATCCGTTGTTGGGGATCCGCATTGGGCGGGACAACATGCTTCGCCTGATCGAAATGGCATAAACAAGATACTACGACCCCAAGGGAGGTATAAGTGGTGAAGAAGCGAATTGCGATTCTGGCGGCCGCGTGTGCGCTGCTGCTGACGCTCAGCGGTTGTTCCTCGGCGGCGAAGCTGGCGGTGGTGACCGGTCCTCAGGGCGTGGACGATGGAGCAGTTGCTCAGGCGGTGTGGCAGGGATTGGTCAAGGCGGAACAGGATAGCAAGCTGAAGAAGACCTACGCCCGAGCCACCGGCATGAGCCAGGAGGAGGTTATGACGGTGGTGGACGCGCTGTACGAAAAAGGGTACCGCGTCGTTTTGTTCCCCGGTGTTTCCTTTGCCCAGGCGGCGGCCTATGCCCAGGAGAAATATCAGGACATGACCGTGTGCCTGATGGGCGGCCAGCCTCAGAAGCAGGACGGCACGGTATCGGTGCAGGCGAATTCGCTGCCGGTGGTTTTTGCCGAGCAGCAGGCTGGGTTTGCGGCGGGCGTGGCCGCGGCGGTGCAGCTGAACCAGGGAACCGTAGGCTTTTTGGCCGATTTGGAGAATAACCCCTCGGCGCAGCGCTATCTGGCAGGCTTTCAGCAAGGGCTGGAGTATGCCGCGCAGAACCAGGGCACACAGGTCTCCCTGCTGCAGGACTGCATTTTGTACGCCGGAGCGGGCGATCAGGTGATCCGGGGACAGGACTTGGCGGCGCAGCTTTACGACAAGGGCTGCAAGGCAGTGTTCTGTGTGGGGGATGAGGTAAGCGTGGGCACACTGACCGAGGCCAAGGCGCGCGCTGCACTGGGCGAGAACGTTTGGGTCGTGGGTGCCGATTACGACCGCTATGCCCAGGGCACATACAATGAGGGCAAGAGCGTGGTGCTGACCAACGCCATCAAAAATTACGAGACCGCGGCCGCGTTGGTTGCTCGAGATCTTGCCGCAGGCAAGCTGACGGCGGGCGCGGCGGTGTCTTACAGCGCCGCGCAGGACTGCGTAGGCTTGCCGGCGGAGAACCCCGGCCTGTCTCAGGCGGCGGTTTCGGCTGCGCAGGCAGCGCTGGATGCTGTGAAAAGCGGCGCTGTTACAGTAAGCGAAGAGGCAAAGGCACCTTCTCCCGCCGAGGTTGAGGATTAAACAAGTTGTTAACCGAATGCGGCTTGTATTAGTCATGCGCTTTTGGTACTATCAAAACGGAATTTAGCGAAGTGCACACA
This sequence comes from Eubacteriales bacterium, assembly GCA_028693155.1. GTDB lineage: Bacteria > Bacillota > Clostridia > Christensenellales > UMGS416 > STF2-111. The sequence goes on along the minus strand of JAQUVY010000048.1, from coordinate 6,661 downwards.
GCGTTTTTTGGGCGCTTTTGTATTTTTTATTCGGCGGAAGGAAAGGTCGATAATCTATGGGAGAGTATAGGACACCACCTAAAAGACGCCCGGCACAGGGTAATGGGAGCAGCCGGTCCGCCGGCAGAGCCCAGAGACGGCCTGCGGCCAGCCAGCAGAGGCGACCCGTGGCTGCGCAGCAGCACCGCGCGCCCCAGGGCGGCGGCAACGGCTCGGGTGGAAAACGAGGCGGAAAGCGCCGCCGCAGAATGCCCACATGGGCGATCGCGCTGCTTACCGTTATTGGGATACTGCTGGTTTTGCTGATTGGCATGGTGGTTTATTTCTTTGTTCAGATGGGCAAGATGCAGGTGCTGCCCGAGGATACGGGCAAGGTGCAGGAGTTGATAAAGGGCGACAGTGAATACGCCAGCGCCAAACCCAGTGTGGCACCCATCATGACGCCCCAGCCGTCGGGCGAGCAGCAGACCGAGTACAACATTCTGCTGTACGGCATCGACTCGCGTGACGCAAATAGCTTTGAAAATGGCCTTTCGGATACCATAATGCTGGTTAATATGAATACCGAGAAGGGAACGATCAAACTGGTGTCGTTTATGCGTGACACGCTGGTGACCATTCCCGGCCACAGCAAAAACCGGCTGAACACCTGCTATAAATTCGGCGGTCATGCGTTGACCAACGAGGTGCTCAGCAGCCACTACGGCGTTGATGTGGACTGGTATGCCGTGGTCAACTTCTGGTCCTTCGCCGACTTGGTGGACGTCATCGGTGGGGTGCAGGTGGACGTCAAGCAGGAGGAGCTCTCTGCCATGCAGGATAACCTGCAGGAGATCTATAACCTGGATAAGTCCGAGCCGCTGGAGAAGGCACCGAAAAAAGGCGGCGTGTCGCTGCTCAACGGCAAGCAGGCCGTGGCATATGCGCGCATCCGCCACACCGGCAACGGAGACTTTGAGCGCACTTCCCGCCAGCGTGTGGTCATGGAGGCCATCATTAAGGAGCTGAAGCAGTCCAACCTGGTGGAGATCACAAAAATGATCGACGTGGGTACGAAATATGTGCGCACCAACGTGTCCAAGGCGGATATGCTGAAGGTGGCAAGCGCGTTTTTCCAGCTCAAGGATGCGGACATTCAACAGTTCCGCCTACCGGATGACGGGGCGTATAAGCTGACGAGTTACAACGGTGCCAGCGTCATCTCGGTGGATTTTGAAGAGAACGCCCAGAGGCTCAAGGACTTTTTGAACAATTAAGCATAGCGTGCGAGGCGGCATCCGTCCCCCAAGGGACGGTGCCGCTTTTTTCGATACGAATGAAATGGCGCAAGGCACTTCACCTGAATATCTTGGAAAGAAGAAAGCCCGACGGGAACGAGGCCGAGCCGCGGCTGAAAAAAGGGTTGCCAAATCTGAGAAAAAGTTTATAATTATCTGGATTAACAAATTGAAAGTGAAATGGAGAGCAGAATGAAGAAGCTGACTCGCTTCATGCGGCCCTATGCCTGGGGCGCGCTGGGAACGGTGCTGCTGGTGATGATGCAGTGCCTGGCAGACCTGATGCTGCCCAGCATCATGGCGGATATTGTGGACGTGGGGATCGTTCAGGGCAACACGGGGCTCATTTTGGCCAAGGGCGGCGTCATGCTCGCGATCTCTTTGGGCGGCATGGCCTGCTCCGTGGCGGTGAGCTACCTTTCCTCCCGCATTTCTTCTGCCGTGGGGCGGGATATGCGCCAGGCGGTGTTTGGCAAGGTGGAGACATTCTCCCTGCGGGAGTTTGACCGTTTCGGCACCGCGTCGCTGATCACCCGCACGACCAACGACATTCAGCAGATCCAAATGGTGGTGCTCATGGGGCTGCGCATGGTCATGATGGCGCCGGTCATGCTGACGGGCGGCCTGATTATGGCGATCAGCACCAACGGACGCCTATCCTGGATCTTGTTGGCGGCGTTCCCCGTCATCATTTTGGGCGTGGTGCTCATCAGCCGCAAGGCGATGCCCACCTTCCGATCCATGCAAAGCAAGCTGGATCGGCTGAACATGGTGGTGCGCGAGGGGCAGACCGGCGTGCGCGTGATCCGCGCGTTTAACCGCATTCCCTTTCAAAACCAGCGCTTTGACGACGCCAACGGAGACCTCACGCGCACTGGCATTTTTGCCAACCGTCTGATCGGCCTGAACCAACCGCTGATGATGCTCATCATGAACGGCTGCGCCATCGCCATTATCTGGTTTGGCAGCAAAATGATCTCCATGGGTACGCTGCAGGTGGGCAGCATGATGGCGTTTTTTCAATATGCCATGCAAATCCTGTTCTCCCTGCTGATGGTGGCGATGATCTTTATCATGCTGCCCAGGGCGCAGGCGTCTGCCCAGAGAATTGCCGAGGTGCTGGACACCCAGCCTGACATTACCGACCGTGCGGACGAAAAGCCCAAGGGCGAAACCCGTGGCGAGCTGGAGTTCCGGGAGGTCAGCTTCCGGTTCCCCAACGCGGAGGCCGACGCGCTGGAAAAGATCACTTTTTCGGCCAGAGCAGGCGAGACCACCGCGATCATCGGCGGCACAGGCTCGGGAAAGACCACCCTGCTGAACTTGATTCCGCGTTTTTATGATGTGACAGAGGGCGAAATTCTGCTGGATGGCGTGGATATTCGCAATATGAAGCAGGAGGAGCTGCGCCGGCGCATTGCCTATGTGCCGCAAAAGGCGGTGCTTTTCTCGGGCAGCGTGGCCGACAACCTGCGCTACGGAGACGAAACCGCATCCGAGCAGGCGCTCGACGAGGCGCTGCAGGTGGCGCAGGCCGACGGCTTTGTAGGCGAGATGGAGGCGGGAAAGGATTCCTACATTTCACAAGGCGGCGTAAATGTGTCCGGCGGGCAGAAGCAGCGGCTGGCCATTGCCCGGGCGCTGGTGCGCAAGCCTGAGGTTTATCTGTTTGATGACAGCTTTTCCGCACTGGATTTCCGCACCGACGCGCGGCTGCGCACCGCGCTGCGCCAGCAGGTGCGCGGCGCCGCGTTTGTCGTGGTGGCCCAGCGTATCAGCACGATTATGGATGCCGACCGCATCATTGTGCTGGACGAAGGGCGTCAGGTGGGCATGGGTACGCATCGGGAACTGCTGCAAACCTGCCCGGTATATCGGGAAATTGCCGAATCTCAGCTGTCAAAGGAGGAACTGGCATGAGCGAGATGAACAGACGCACCCCCAACAAGCCGCCCATGCGCAGAGGTCCCGGGGGCGGCATGATGCCCGGGGATAAGCCCAAGCATTTTAAGAAGACGCTGCTGCGTTTGCTGGCCTATTTAAAGCCCCAGATGTGGGGCCTGATCGCGGTGTTTGTCATGTCGGTGGCCGCCACGCTGTTTTCGGTGCTCAGCCCCCGCATCATGGGCAGCGCCACCTCCTACCTCTTTGAAGGCATGGTGGGCGCGGTAAAGGGAACGGCACAGGGCTTTTCGCTGGAGCCCATCGTCAAGATTCTGGTGCAGCTGGGCGTGTTGTACCTGGCTTCCGCCGTGCTCTCCTACGGGCAGCAGTATATTATGGCGGGCGTGACCCAGCGCACCACCCAGCGTATGCGCGGCGACATCAACCAAAAGCTGAACCGGCTGCCCCTCAAGTTTTTCGACGGCACCACCCATGGCGAGGTCCTCAGCCGCATGACCAACGACGTGGACACCATCAGCGGCACCTTGCAGCAGAGCCTGACGCAGATCATATCCTCCATCATTACGCTGGTGGGCGTGCTGGTGATGATGCTGGTGATCAGCCCGCTGATGACGCTGATCGCGCTGCTGATGCTGCCGGTGAGCCTGCTGCTCACCATGCGCATTGCCAAGCGCTCGCAGAAGCATTTCGCCGGGCAGCAGGGCTCTCTGGGCGAGCTGAACGGGCATGTGGAGGAGATGTACGCCGGCCATATCATCATCAAAGCCTTTGGCCGGGAGAAAAACACCATGCAGAACTTTGACGAGATCAACCAGCGCCTGTACACCCATGGCTGGAAAGCGCAGTTCATCTCCGGCATTATGATGCCGGTGCTGGGCTTTGTGGGCAACCTGTCCTATGTGGCGGTGTGCGTGGTTGGCGCGATGAAGGCCACCGGCCTTTTGGGCGCACCCATTTCCATCGGCGACATTCAGGCGTTTATCCAGTATGTCAGGCAGTTTAACCAACCCATCACCCAGACGGCGAACATCGCCAACGTGATCCAGTCCGCCATCGCGGCGGGCGAGCGGGTGTTCGAGCTGCTGGACGAGCCCGAAGAGGTGCCCGATGCCGCCAAGCCCGTCCCCATGCCCACGGCGAAGGGGGAGGTGGAGTTCGGCAACGTCAGCTTTGGCTACACCGACGAGCTGCTGATGAAGGACATCAGCATACATGTGCAGCCCGGGCAGCAGATCGCCATTGTGGGCACCACCGGCGCCGGAAAAACCACGCTGGTCAACCTCATCATGCGCTTCTACGAGATCAACGGCGGTGCCATTCGCATTGACGGGGTGGACATCCGGGATATGTCCCGCGTTGACCTGAGAAATCTGCTGGGAATGGTGCTGCAGGACACCTGGCTGTTCAGCGGCAGCATTTATGAAAACATCGCCTATGGAAAGGACGGAGCTACGCGTGAGGAGGTCATGGCCGCCGCAAAGGCAGCCCATGCCGACCACTTCATCCGCACGCTGCCCCAAGGCTACGACACGGTGCTCAACGAAGATGCCACGAACATCTCCCAGGGGCAGCGGCAGCTGCTGACCATTGCCCAGGCCATTTTGGCCGATCCGGAGATCATGATCCTGGATGAAGCCACCAGCTCGGTGGATACGCGCACGGAGGTGCTCATTCAAAAGGCCATGCAGAGCCTGATGAAAGGACGCACCAGCTTCATCATCGCCCATCGCCTCTCCACCATTCGGGGGGCGGACAATATTCTGGTGATGGAGAAGGGCAACATCATCGAGATGGGCACCCATGAGCAGCTGATGGCTGCCAAAGGCTATTACTGGGACCTGTACAACAGCCAGTTTACCGCCAAGGAAGCGGGCTGAGAGAAAAATGAAAGCAGCTCCCGCGTTTTGAGGGTGCGTCTTAGGGATTTGTAATCCCGGAAAAATATCGGCATAGTTGGTATGTATGTACCGGCTATGCCGATTTTTCTTGCTCCTGTGTGGCTGCGGTTGTTGGTGGCGTGAACTCGCCTATACAGTTCCAGACGATTTTGATGCGCTGTACTCGTCTGCCATCGATGCGCTCCGCCTTGTAAACGAGTATTTTCTCGATGAACTCGCGTATCATCTCCGCCGTAAGCTCCTGAATGTCCGTGTACTTCTGTACCCAGGCGAGGAAGTGGTCAACATTGAGCGCACTGTCGTGTTCGGCGGTCATGGTGCCTTTCAGCTCCACCACACGGCTTTCAAGGGTATGCTGCTCGGATTCATAGTTAGCGGTCATTTTGGAGAAACGCTCATCGGATATCTTGCCGGACAGGTTGTCCTCGTAGAGCCGCTGGATAATATCGTCCAGTTTGGTGATACGTGCCTGTGACTGCTCCAGTTCTCGATTGCTGTCACACAGGCTCTTGTCGAGATCTGTCCTTGTCTTGGAAGTTACCATCTGTACAAATTCGCTTTCGCGCTCACACGCAAACGCCGTTATCTGGCGGATGCCGTCAAGGAGCAATTCCTCGACCACAACGTTGCGAATTTGATGTGAACTGCAGCCACCCTTGACCTTCCGATAGGTAGCGCAAACGAAATACTCCTTATCGTGTTCCCAGCCGCGATGCCGGACTTGGTACAGCTTGGCTCCGCAGTCAGCGCAGAACAGCATCCCAGAAAGGGGCGGCATTTCACCCATCGGCGTTACGCGCCGCCTGCCATCCCGTATCTTCTGCACTGTCTCGAACACCGGTTGCTCGACGATTCTGAGTTCCGCGCAGTCAAGGACTAAGACAAACACCGCGTCGATGGCGCAGAGCCATCTTGTCGGGTAACTAAGGGATTCTCTAAAAACGCAAAAAAGCGACCATGCAGGAGCGTAATGTCCTTACATGGTCGCTTTCCGTTTGCCCCGTTTGAAGCTGTCACTCAAGTTTTTTTGTTAAATCCCTGTGTGAACGCTCCAAAAGGGAGTTCAACTTATGGTTGGCCTCCTTTGTATGAATGGTTCTCGCAAACCTATTCTATCATCTGACCTCTATATGTCTTTTCTAAATTTGTACAGTCTATTGTACTTTATCATAAAGAATGATAATATGTAAATATGGTCAAATTTGCGTAAATAAATAAAAACAAATCAAATTATTTTTGGGGACAAGGAAATTAAACTGCATCAGAAAAATACAATACAGCAAAATTTTTTCAATTCAGAAAGGAGTTATTTTATGAAATTAGGCTATATGACAAATGCCTTTGGTGCACTAGTGGGAGCCGGCGGCGGTGTTACAAATGTAAAAGACGTGCGTTATGTAACTATGGTTGATGATGAAGAGGCAATTGCTAAAATTACCTCCAAGGGTTTCAATTGCATTGAGGTTTTTGATGGTAACCTTAGCAAATATGAAAACGATCCTGAGAAGTTTGCAAGGTTGTTGCAAAAATATAATGCTGAATTATTAGGCGTTTATATTGGAGCAGGATTTATTTACCAAG
>JAQUVY010000047.1 GCA_028693155.1 Eubacteriales bacterium | reverse complement strand
TGTCGGCGTTTTGCAAAAGCAACGCTGAGCGGACTCGTCCCCCGCCTTGCCGCCGCTTGTAATTCCTACCTTGAGCACTCCCGTAGAAAAAATATCCACTGCGTTGCCGTCCGGATCTACCAGCAACAGTTCCTCTCCTGATCCGGAAATACTAAAATTTGCGGTTTTCCCCGTTCCGCCGGCCTTTGCTTCGATCACTGCATAGCCATGGGCCGGAACGCTGACTTCACCAATGGTATATTGAAAGGGCTTATCTTTGTCATCCGTCAGTCCATAGCCGGCAAGGCTGACGGCCTGATCTCCGCCGTTGGCGATCTCAATCCAGTCATTTTCGCCGCTGCGCGCCTCGCTGACCGCGCTGACCTCGTTGATCCACAAACCCGCGCTGTTGATGCCGGCGGCCTTGTCGATTTGGTCAAAGCCCTTGGTTGTGTTTGCTTTGCGGGGTGTGGGCGTGGGGTAGTAAAGCCACTGGGCAGGGTCTTCCTGGCTGCGGCCGTAGGACACGGTGGAGGGAATCTTGCTTTCCCATTTTACGCCGTCGATCACGGCACCGCTGGCGTCACATAGGTTGACCTGATCGCCATCGCTGCTCAGCTTAAAGTTGGTATGCAGCTCCCCCGCCGGGTCGGCCCGGTCTTTTCCCGAGCAAAAGATCAGCAAAAACTCACCCGGCTGCAGGGTAATCTGCGGCAGACGCCAGGTCATGCGCTCCGTACCCGTTCCCAGCCCGTAACCTGCCAGATCCACCGCTTCCGCACCTGTATTGGTCAGCTCGATCCAGTCCGGCCGATCGCCGTCGCCATCCATGACCGAGTAGCTGTTGGACGGCATTACCTCATTGACGCGGATGGAGGAAGTGCCCATCGACGAATAGTCAAACTCCATGGTTTCACCGCTGGGCCCCCGGTTCAAGGCTCCCGGCGTGGGAATGCCGAAATAGACATAGGTTCCGCTCTCATTGCGTCCCCAAGACACATCTTCTTTAAGCTCCGGAACGGTCAGCTCCTGTATGTTATTCCCGCTGGCATCGCTCAAAAACAGTGTTTCACCGGTTTTTGACAGGCCAAAGGACGCACGCAGCTCCCCGGTGCTTTCCGTTACCTCGCCGCCGTCAGCCAGCACAATTAAGTATGCGCCCGCTTCCAGACGAACCGACGGAAACTGAAACCTTGTGGGCTCTTTTTCGTTGTCGCTCAGCCCGTAACCCGTCAAATCCAGCGCGCTGCTCCCGGAATTATACAGCTCGATCCAGTCCGGCGTTAACCCCTTGGAATCGGTAAAGCTGTATTTATTGGAAGAAACCACTTCGTTGATGACCAGCCCCGTCGCCGAGGAGGAACCCGTTTCGGCGTTGGGCTTTGTTCCCGCCTGCGTAGTTCCCGGCAGAAGGCTGCAGCCGGACAGCGTCAGTGCCGCGGCCAACAGGCCTCCCACGCAGCGCAAAATATTTTTTCTCATTTATTTTCTCCTTCGCAAATATGCGTTTGTGGCAATATACTTCTGACGGCAAAAACGGGTGCTTGGTTCCCGCTGCGCAGCCGCCACATTATGAGTTTACTACATGAATGGGATCGCCTGCCGCAAATGCCTTCAGATTATCAGAAGCGATCTGCAGCAAACGCACCCGGGCTTCATACGGCGCCCAGCCAAAATGCGGCGTCGCAATGCACCGGGGATGGCAGATCAAAGGATGCCCCGCGGGGGGTGGCTCCTGCGTGTAGACATCCACCCCCATCCAGGCGATCTTTCCGGCATCCAGCGCGTCGGCCACATCCTGTTCTGCGGTGATCCCGCCGCGTGCCGTATTGATCAGGATCACGCCGGTTTTCATTTTGGCAATGCTTTCCCGGCAAATGAGGCCGCGCGTACTGTCAAACAACGGGCAGTGCAGCGAAATGATGTCCGACCGTTCATAGAGTGTATCCAGAGAAACATACTGCATACCGGGGAGCAACGCTTCCGGTCTTTCCGTGCGCGTGTGAATGATTACATTCATGCCAAAAGCCTGCGCAATGCGCGCCACCGACTGCCCGATTTCACCGAATCCAATCAGCCCCATGGTTTTGCCTGCCAGCTCAACAAGCGGATAGTCCCAGCTGGTAAAGTCCGGGCGGCTTTCCCAGCCTTCGTCCTTTAGCTTGCTGGAATGCGCTCCCACATGGTGACAGATCTCCAGCAACAGCGCGAAGGTAAGCTGTGCCACCGACTGGGTGCTGTACGCGGGAATATTGGTTACGGTGATGCCCCTGCGCTTTGCCGCCGCAATGTCGATGATGTTATAGCCCGTCGCCAAAAGCCCGATGTAGCGAAGATCGGGGCATTTTTCCATCATGGCATCGTCGATAACCACCTTGTTGCTCAGCACGGCCCATGCGCCGTCCATGCGCTGCAGCGCCTTCTGCGGCGTACTGCGCGGATATACCTCAACTTGCCCCAAGGCCTCCAGGGCGCTCCAGCTCAGATCGCCGGGATTGGCCGTGTACCCATCCAGCACTACAATTTTCATAATCCTCTCCTTGTATAAAGACTGATCCCCCGGCAGGCGCCGGGGGATCATCATATCCCCAATTATCATACAACAGACAAGGGTAAAAATTCATTGCAGATTTGTAAATCCGGGGCGCCTCCCGCATGAGGCAATTTTAGCGCAGATAAAGCAAAAGCGCAATGCTCAGCAGAATATGGCACGCATAGTACAGCGGTAAGATCCATGCCTTGGTCTGTGGGTGATGGCAAAAATCGTTTTCGCAGATCATGGTGTCCGACACGATGATGGATATTATCCCTGCAATGTATAGTATTTTTGCTGCCAGCGGCAGAGCAATCAGCAAACCGCCTGCCAGCGAAGCGCAGGAAACCACCAAATACGCCAGCGCCGCCCAGCGGAGTTCTTTGGGCGCGCTGCCAAACACAAAACGGAAAAAATAGAACAGATACCCCGCCAGCACTGCGCCGGCAATGCACCAGCCCCAGATGTTCCCCGCTTCCATGTGCGAGAACGCGTAGACGCAATATAGGACGTGCGCCACGAAAAAGGCACCTATTCCGCACAGATACCCATGCTTATGCCGATCCAGGTGGGAAAGAAAATAATCTCCCGCCAACGAAGCCAGCAAAGCCAGAAGGATCCAATAGCCCTGACGGAACACGGCCGTTCCGCCCAAAAGGATCATAAGCCCCAAGCAAGAACCGGTGACCGCCACCTTAAAGGGGTATTTTCCTGTGCGGATGGCAAAAAATCCACAGACTGCCGGAATTAGGAACAATAGCATCCACCACATCATGTGCAATCTCCTCCCCTACTAATGATTATTCGCTAAAAAAGGTTCAATGCCTTCATAAAATATACAAACCCGAAAATGGTAAGCGCCGAGGCGACCGTGGTAAAGACGACCAGGTGGGCAGCCAACTGCCCGTCCCCTTCCGCATTCACCGCCATTACATAGCTCGACACTGCCACGGGAGACGCAAACAGCGCCGTGAGCGCGCCAAGCTCTGCCCCGCGAAAGCCGCAGAGCACCGCGGCGGTGAGCATTATGCCGGGGACGATTAACACGCGGCCCGATACAGCGATGAGGATCGCCTTCAGATTGGTGCGCGCGCTTTCGAAGCGGAAAGTGCCGCCTAAGGCCAGCAACGCCAGGGGGGTGGCCATCGCCGAAATGTCCTTGATCGACTTCAGCAAAAAATTCGGCAAGGAAAACGGAAGCAAGCCCACCAGAAAGCCACAAACAGACGCAATGATGAGCGGGTTTTTAATGATGTCCAGCAAAATGGCCTTCCAGTTTTGCTTTTTTCCGGTTTGGTTTTTCTTTGAAAAGATGGACAGCGCCACCACAGCCAGCGCATTAAAAATGGGTACGATGATGGCAATCAGCATGGACACTGCCAACGTGCCATCCTCGCCGAACAGATTTTTGACGAGCGGAAGGCCGAACAGCAAAAAGTTGGAACGGAAAATGCATTGTATGACGACGCCGCGCTGCGTATTATCTTTGATGAGCAACGGGACAAGCACAAGCGCCAGCAAAAAGGCGGCCAGTACGCCTCCTATGGCAAAGCCGATCAGCTTCATATTTACGGCACCGGTAAAATCGTTGCTGATGATGTTGTAAAAAATCAGCAGCGGCAAAACCACTTTAAAGGTCAGCCGGTTGGCGCCGTTAATAAATTGGTCGCCGATCATATTTTTTACTCGGAGAAAATATCCCAGGAATACGGCTGCGAACAATGGAATGACAGCTTCCAGCGAAAACAATAAATCTGACATGATTTTCTCCGTTTCTTAGCAAATATCTACCGGGAACCCGCCTTGAATTCTCTACATTTTATCAGTATTATAACATATGAACTAAAAAAAATCTTCCGCCGATCCAAAGAAAGCGGCGCGTTTGCAGGAGGTATTATGATCACTGATAAAAACAATTTCTTTAAATTGGACACCAATCATACGACGTATCTTTTCCATGTGCTGGAAAGCGGCCACCTGGAGCATCTTTATTACGGCAGAAAAATCCGCTGCATGGACGAATACCGCCTGCTGCAGGAGCCTCATGCCATCGGAATGGCCTACACCGTGGCGCACGATCAGGAAGACACTGCCTTTTGCCTGGATACCCTGAATTTTGAGGCGTCCGGCGTGGGCAAGGGAGACTTCCGTGAGCCTCTGGTCGATGTTGTTTTGCCGAACGCCTCCTTTACGACGGATTTTCTTTATCATTCCCATACCATCACCGACGGGAAACCCGCTTTGACCGGGCTTCCTGCCAGCTACGGGGAGGCGGATGACTGCCAGACGCTGGAGATCACCCTGCGTGATGCCGCGTTGCAGCTCGACCTGATCCTGAGCTACACCGCATTTCCCGCCTGCGATGTCATCGCCCGAAGCAGCCGGATCGTAAACCACTCCTGCGACGGCATCAAGCTGCGCCGTGCCATGAGTTTGCAGCTGGATCTGCCCGATAAGGACTATACTTTGGTCACGTTTGACGGAAACTGGGGGCGTGAACGCCGCCGCCATGACCGTCCCTTGGAATATGGTATTTCGGTAAATGATTCTAAGACGGGCAACAGCTCCAGCCGTCACAATCCCTTTGTCATGCTGCGCCGGGAAAACTGCACGGAAAGTTCCGGAGACTGCATGGGTTTCAATTTGGTTTACAGCGGCAACCACGCCGAGATCTTTGATGTCTCCACTTATGATCGGGTGCGTGTTCTCACGGGCATCAATCCCTTTGCTTTTGGCTGGGAACTGAAGCCGGGAGATTCGTTTCAGACGCCTGAGGCACTGCTTTCATTCTCGACAGAAGGCCTGAACGGTCTGAGCCGTCGCTTCCAGCGCTTTGCCAACGATCACATTGTGCGCGGCGAATGGAAAAACCGGGAGCGCCCTGTGCTCATCAACAACTGGGAGGCTACCTACTTTGACTTTGATGAGGATAAACTGGTAGCCATCGCCGAAGCCGCCGCCCCCTTGGGGGTCGAATTGTTCGTGCTGGATGACGGATGGTTCGGTGTGCGCAACGACGATACCACTTCTCTTGGAGATTGGTTTGTCAACATGGATAAGCTGACGCACGGTTTGCATGGTGTGTGCCAGCGCGTTCTTTCCCTGGGCATGCAGTTTGGCCTGTGGGTGGAGCCGGAGATGATCAGCGAAGTAAGCGAACTGTGCCGCAAGCACCCCGATTGGGCGGTGCGCGTCCCCGGCCGCACCCCTTCTCTGGGTCGTAATCAAATGATCCTGGACTATTCCAACCCAGCTGTATGTGATTATATCGTGGATGTGCTGTCGCAGGTATTCTCCAGCTGCCAGCTTTCCTATGTGAAGTGGGACATGAACCGCAACATGTCGGACGTTTATTCCGCACACAGCGGCGAAGGAGAGTTCTACCATCGCTATATGCTGGGTCTGTACGGGGTGATGGAGCGGCTGACCACGGCGTTCCCGCACATTTTGTTTGAATCCTGTGCCGGCGGCGGAAACCGTTTTGATCTGGGAATGCTGCACTATATGCCGCAGAACTGGACCAGCGATGATACCGATGCGCGGGAACGTCTGGAGATCCAGCGGGGCACTTCCTACGGCTATCCCCTTTCGGCCATGACCTGCCACGTTTCGGTCTGCCCCAATCATCAAACCGGTCGCACCACGCCCATCAGCACCCGCTTCAATGTGGCGCAGTTTGGCGTGTTGGGCTATGAGCTTGATTTGACCCAGCTCAGCCCGGATCATCGCAAAGCCGTAACCGAGCAGATCTCCTTTTACAAAGAGCATCGCAAGCTGCTGCAATTCGGAGATTTCTATCGGTTTGAGCGGCCGGAGCAGGAAAATGCTTATTGCTGGATGGTGGTTGCGCCGGATCAAAGCGAGGCACTCATGGGCTATTACCGTGTGCTGACCCAGCCTAACCGCACCTCTGAGCTGTTGATTGCCGCCGGCCTTGCGGACGATAAGCTTTACGATGTTGATGTGATCGTGCAGCCCATGCATTTGGACGAAGGTGGGCAGGCTGTATTTTGCGGCAACACAGAAAAAGATCATTTCTGTGCCTATGGCGACATCCTGACGCACGCGGGCTTCCGCCCCAAGCAGGCCAGCAGCAGCCATTACGGAAACAGCGATGCCATGCGCCTCATGGGCGATTTCAGCTCTCGCCTGTACTACTTCAAGGCCAAAAAGCAGTAAACCGCGCGAAGCCGAGCAACCGTTAGGCAAAAAGCTGCCGGTTGCCGTGCGCAACCCGTTTCTATAAAAAACGACCCACCCGTCCCAACCGGCGCCATGCCGGTTGGGACGGGTGGGTTTTCTTATTGGCTTGGGCAGTCCGCCCCGGCAGACGTTCCCATTACCCTTCCCCACCCTGCCGGAATTCAATTCTGTTGTGCCTCGCCCTTTTCAGGGCGCATGCGCCACAGGTACCGGCGTTGGCTTGCATACCAACGGTTTTCGCGCTAAGCTGTCACGCAGGTCTGCATTGATGAGAAACATCCGTTTTCTCGGTTTAAGCGGCTGCGCACTCTTGCCCGCAGGTTCGGGGAATCACGTTTTGCAACCGTTTGCCGGGATTTTACCTCCGCAGCTTGGCCTCCTCGGCAAAGGTCTGTGCCAAACCAGAGCTACTCGGGGTCTAAAACAAAAAAGGCGCCGCAAGACCTTGGAAATTCAAGGCTTTCGGCGTCTTCGCTGGCGCGCTTGAAGGGATTTGAACCCCCGACTTCGTCCTTAGGAGGGACGCACTCTATCCAGCTGAGTTACAAGCGCATATTGACTTGGGCAGACTCTCTCGCGGCCTCAATGCCGCCGCATCAAAGAATGATACAGAAGCGCTTAGCGCTTCTGTATCATAAAACACAAATGGTTTTTTGTCAACGGAACTGCCGTTATGAAAACAGGCTTACGATCCAGCTCCACAGCACGGCCCAAAAAGACCGTTGTGCAGCGGGAGCAGGGGTCGCAGTGGGTTCCGGCTCAGCGGTAGGCTCAGCCGTAGGCGTGGGCGTGGGCTCGAGCGTAGGCGTGGGCGTAGGGGTGGGCTCGGGTGTAGGCGTGGGATTTGCGGCTAAAATATTTTCCTCCGTCACGTTTTCAAAGAAATCGTTTTTCCCCGTATCCGGCCCCACGCTGGTGTAATAAAGCCCGAATTTTCTGCTGTCGTTTTTCCCGGTCTCCCGCACGGCGAAGGAGAACTGGTGCTGAGACACATGCTGGTCATAACCCGCCTTGGCAACATCCAAAGCGGATTTCCCGCCGAACTTATCCAGCTTCATTTCGCTCCACTTCATCAATACCGTATTTTCTCCGTACAGATGAATATAGAGCTTCGGCGTGTTCCATACGCCGTATTCGGCAAGGGAGTCAGGATATTGCGTGGCATCTGCAGCCTTTACAACGGCTTCCCGCACGGCGTAAGAAGTCAGGCGATGCTGGCCATGGCCATATTCTCCGTTGATATCATGGGTCACGATGACCTTTGGACGGTATTTTCGGATTTGTCCCACCATGTATTCGACGACGGCATCCTTGCCGCCCCAACCGCCCTCGGCAGCTTCCAGCGTTTCGGAGTATTTGTCCTCATAACCGGCAAAGGCCGGGTACTGCCGCACGCCTACCGCCCAAAGGCCCGCCAATGCTTCGCGCTGGCGCAGCTTGCTGGGCGTCGTCATATAAAGCACCAAGGTGGGGCGCCCTTGCTCCCCCGCGTAAACCGGCATGGTTCCTCCATACCAAAGGTGCTCATCGTCCGGGTGCGCCGTAACGATCATCAAATCGGCTTCAGAAACGGTGGGTTCCCAACGCTGTACATCGTCGGAATCCTTCACCAAAGCGATCTCCGCAATTGCTAGCGCATTACCCTGAATCGCGCTGATGCGGACCTGCTTTGCGCCCAGCGGAAGGGGCACATATTCGTTTACCATGCCGCCCGTTCCGTAGTCAGCCACATCCTGAAATGCGGATCCATCGGCAGAATCCTGCAAAAGCCAGGTGGAAGGTTCCCCGTCCCAGTTGATATACAGTCCGGTGAACGCGTTGTCATCGGGAAGCTGAATTTGCAGATAAGAGTTATCGCCCTCCGCTTTCCACACGGTTTTCAGGCTGCCGTCAATCAGCTTTCCCACGCTTCCGGCAGAGCCGGAAAGCATATCTGCAGAAAGGGTCCCCTTTGCCAGGCTCACCTGCGGGTTGGCAAAGACAGCACAAAGCAAAAGCCCCGCACAAATCAAACCTGCCGAAATCCGTTTCATCACAAATTGCTCCTTTTATTGCTGCAGCTTCTGTGCAATCGCGCCAATGAAGCCTTCCGTGCTCACGCCGGTCGCTGCTCCCTGGCACAGTCGGGTAAGATCTCGGGTCATAACACCGCTTTCGATGGTCTCTATGGTAGCACGCTCCAGTTTGTCAGCAAAGACTTCCAACGCGGCGTTGCCATCCAACTGCCCGCGCTTGCGCAGTGCGCCGCTCCAGGCATAAATGGTGGCGACAGAGTTGGTGGAGGTTTCCTCCCCTTTGAGATGCTTATAATAATGGCGCGTCACCGTGCCGTGCGCTGCTTCGTATTCATAGCAGCCATCGGGCGATACCAGCACCGATGTCATGAGGCCCAAAGAACCAAAGGCGGTGGCCACCATGTCGGACATCACGTCGCCGTCGTAGTTTTTGCAGGCCCAGATCATCCCACCTTCCGAGCGCATGACCCGCGCAACGGCGTCATCGATCAGCGTGTAAAAATATTCAATGCCGGCGTTTTTAAAGTCGGCCGCAAATTCGGCATCGAAAATTTCCTGGAAAATATCCTTAAAGCGGTGATCATATATCTTCGAGATGGTATCCTTAGTGGAAAACCACAGATCCTGGCGGTTGTCCAGTGCGTAGCGGAAGCAGGCTCTGGCGAAGCTGCCGATGCTGTCATCGGTGTTATGAACCCCTTGCGCTACCCCGGCAGACCGGGCATAATCAAAGATCTCTTTTCGGGTCACAGAGCCGTCTGCGCCATAAACGGTAAGCTCCGCCTTCCCCCCCTTTTCTACCCGGCTCTCTACGTTGCGATAAATATCTCCGTAGGCATGGCGGGCAATCACGATGGGCTTTTTCCAAGTGGGCACCAGCGGGGCAATGTTGCGAACCAAAATAGGAGCGCGAAACACGGTGCCGTCCAATATGGCGCGGATGGTTCCGTTGGGGCTTTTCCACATTTCTTTCAAGCCGTATTCTTCCACGCGCTGGGCATTGGGCGTGATGGTGGCGCATTTCACGCCTACGCCATACTTGCGAGTGGCTATTGCGGCATCCACGGTCACCTGATCGTTGGTTTCGTCGCGATGCTTAAGTCCCAGATCGTAGTACTCACTCTTCAGGTCCACATATGGCAAAATCAGCTGATCCTTGATCATTTGCCACAGGATACGCGTCATCTCATCCCCATCCATCTCAACGATGGGGGTGGTCATTTTTATTTTATCCACCGCAAGTGCCTCCAAATTATTTTATGAATAGCTATATATTATACGAATTCTCTGTATTTTGCAAACCCGGGGCATAAAACTTTCCCGTTCCCATGTGCGCAAAATTATCCTATAATAGAGCTATGTTAGGATATGTTGCGCTTACATCTGAAGATCGCCATCGGGTATGGAAAAGACAACTGGGCAAAGTGCCATGGCTGGTTTTGCTTCCGCTGGCAGTTTTACTGCCCAGCATCGCAAAGTGGCTTCCGCCTGCGTACATGACGTTTTACCAGGAGAAATTTTATCCCGCAGTGTCAAAAGGCATCAACGCAGTGGTGGATAAAATTCCGTTTTCTCTGGGAGAAATTTTGCTTTACGCGCTGTGCATCACCCTGGCGGTCTATTTGGTCGTGCAGATCATTCGCTTTTTTACCCGACCCTACCGCTTTTGCCGGGCGATGGCTCTTTTGCTGAATTTGGGTCTGATCGCCTCCATTGGGTACTTTTTGTTTATGGCGCTGTGGGGGCTGAATTACCATGGGCCGACGCTGGCAGAGAAATTATCGCTGGACACAGCGCCGCGAAGCAGCGAAGAGCTGACCGAGTTATGCTCCTCCCTGATTGAAGAATGTGTTCCGCTGCGGGAAGAAGTTACACAAACATCTGACGGCGTGTTTGCCTATTCCTCTTCCAAGCAGGGCATTTTGCGGGGCAGTGCGGCTTTGTATGCGGGTCTGGCTGATGAATATCCGCTCTTTGGCAAGAGCTACGGCTCCCCTAAGCAGGTTCTGTTTTCAAAGGGACTGTCCTATTGCCAGATCACCGGCGTGTTTTGCCCGCTAACCATGGAGCCTAATGTCAATATGGATACCCCCAGCCTTTATTTCGCCGCAACAGCGGCGCACGAAACGGCGCATCTTTATGGCGTCGCCCGGGAAGACGAAGCCAATTTTGTCGCCTATTTGGCTTGCAGCAGCAGCGCCGACGCGCAGATTCGCTATTCCGGGAGCATGTTGGCGCTCTCCTACTCCATGAGCCAGCTGCACGAGGCGGACGAGAACAGCTACAATACGCTGCGCGCACGGTATTCCCCGGGTATGGAGCGTGATTTGCAGGATTACGCAGATTATTGGAAGGCGTTTGATGGTCCCGTCGCGGACAAAGCGACCGACGTGAACAACGCCTATCTCAAATCAAACAACCAAACCGATGGCGTTAAAAGCTACGGCCGCATGGTCGATCTTCTGCTGGCCTATCATTTCCGGACGAACTGAGCACAGTCCGCCGAACACGACAGGCTGTAAGGGATGCTTGGGAGATTTTAAAGTGGAAAAATACATCGCTTTTTTGCGCGGCATTAACATCAGCGGCAAAAACAAAATATCCATGCCCTCCTTGGCCGCGGCGTTTGAGGATATGGGCTTTTTGAACGTCAGCACCTACATCAACAGCGGAAACGTTCTTTTTTCCAGTGAATGCAGCCGCACAGATGAACTGTGCCACGGGTGCAAAAGTATGATATGCGAACGGTTTTTGTTGGACATCCCCGTGGCCGTTATTGCGGTTCCAGAGTTATCCGAAGCCGTGCACAGCGCACCTTCCTGGTGGGACAGTCCTTCTGAAATTGAGGTCATCCATCAGGCCATCTTCCCCATTGCGCCGGTTTGCCTTGACGAAATCTTTCAGGCCGTAGGCGAAGCCAAGCCGGAATATGAACAAGTGGGCTCTTACAAAAATGTGATCTTCTGGTCCGCGCCCCGTGCAACCTTATCCCGAACAAGGTGGTATAAGATCGCCAGTTCTTCGGTAAACAGCAAGGTGACCATTCGGAACGCCAGCACCGTGAAGAAATTGCTTTCCCTATTCAACGCATAAACTCAAGAAAGCGGAGAAAAACAACACCCGCCGGAACGGAGATCGCTCTCCCGCCGGCGGGTATTTCATTTCTTATGTCGTTGCTGCGCAGCTTATTTCTTTACGATGTAGCCCTGGCAGCCGTTGCGGCCGATGAGAGAAGCGTTGGCTTCATCCGTATCCACATGCATAGCCAAAGCGAACTTGGGGCTCACGCGCACCACAACATCGCCAAAGGTCACCGGGCGCTCGGTATCCACCCGGACTTCGACGATCTGCTTATCCTCTACGCCGAATTCCTTCGCGTCTTCCGGGGTCATGTGAATGTGACGCTTGGCAGCAATGGAGCCGCAGGGAACGGTGATCTCACCTTTGGGTCCACGAAGAACCAATGCAGGCGTGCCTTCCACGTCGCCGGATTCCCGAACGGGAACCGGGGTGCCCAGCGCAAAGCCATCGGTCACGGAGATCTCCAGCTGGCACTGCGGACGCAGCGGGCCAAGAATGGCAAGATTGCTCATGGTCTTCTTAGGTCCGATCACATCAACGCGCTCTTCGCACAAAAACTGACCGGGCTGGGATAAATCACGCTTATTTGTCAGCTCTGTTCCCTCGCCGAACAACGCGTCCATGGCAGCACGGTTCAGATGGACATGGCGGGCGGAAACCTCAACCAAAAAAGTTTTTTCCATTTTATCTTCCTCCAAAACGGTTTTGTTACCTTACCTATATTAATATACCCAGCAAAAAAATCAAGCCCTTTATGCCCAGGCACGATACGCAATGGCCACCAAGGCACCGAGAACCGAACCCACAAGCACCTCCACCGGCGTATGCCCCAGCAGCTCCTTGAGCTTTTTTTCATTCACATAGTGCTCGGTGAAGAAATTTTCCACAAGCTCGTTCAGCAGCGCAGCCTGTTTTCCCGCCGCGCGACGCACGCCTGCCGCATCATACATGACCACCATCGCCAGAGAAGCGGCCAGCCCAAACGCCACTGAGTTGAACCCCTGTATAAGACCGGCAGATACGGCCACGCAGGTCACCACCGCCGAATGGGCGCTGGGCATGCCACCGGAACCTACAAAGCGAAACGCGTCAAACTTGCGATGAATGATCAAAGTCAAAATGACCTTGATGATCTGCGCGGTTGCCCAGGCAATGAGCGCAGGAATCAAAACAGGGTTTGATGCCAGATCCTTCAAATAAGTCATGTCATTTCTTCCGTTCTATCGTATTGGTCAACAGCGCGCTGAAAAAAACGGCGCGAGATACGCCGCCGAGGTGCTCCCGGCAACGTTGTGCATAGTCATCCGCCAGCCTTTTTGCGCCGTTTAGCCCATACTTTGCGACAAAAGTGGCTTTTTCATCCCGCTGATCCTTCCCCACGGATTTCCCTAATATTTCGGGCGTGCTCAGGACGTCGAGAAGGTCATCGGTGATCTGAAACAAAACGCCGTAATCTTCCGCAAAAGCCAGCATTTTTGCTTTTGTTGCTTCGTCGGCACCACCGCAAAGCAAGCCGGCCTCCACCGCACAGCGCAGCAGCGCGCCGGTTTTCAGCCGATCGGTCTGCTCTACATCCTGCTGCGCCGCCATGTCCAGCACTTGCCCGCCGATCATTCCGCAGGCGCCGGAGGCGCGCGCCACGCACACCATTGCCGGCACCAGCTCGGGCGCTGCCAGGCAGGCTCGGCTCATCGCCTCAAACGCGCCGTTGAGCAGCGCATCGCCGGCCAAAATTGCCATTGCTTCCCCGAACATTTTGTGACTGGTTGGTTTCCCGCGGCGCAAGTCATCGTTGTCCATCGCCGGAAGATCATCGTGGATCAACGAATAGGTGTGGATCATCTCCACCGCGCAGGCAAAGGGCAACGCCCGCTGCGTATCGGCACCGGTCAACCGGCAGGACTCCAGCAGCATAACAGGGCGAATGCGTTTTCCACCGGCCATGAGGCTGTATTGCATGGCATCCAGCAGCTTCTCGGGTGCTCCGGGGAATAATTTCGGTATGCACGTTTGCAATGCGGACTCAACTTCCCGGGCGCCCTGGGTCATTTGTTCGGCAAAATCAAAGCTGTTCGCCATTTTCATCCATCTCTTCTTCCTGAATTTTGTCGTCTTGCTCATGGAGCACGACGATGCGGCGTTTTCCCTCTTCCAACTGGGTTTGGCAAACCCGGCTAAGCTTCACGCCCTCTTCATAGAGCTTAATGGCTTCGCCAAGATCCATCTCCTGCGTTTCCAGCGCGGACACGATCTGCTCCAATTTACCAAGCGTTTCTTCAAACGTGATCTTCTTCGCCATGCATGATCTCCTTATTCAATGCGCGGGCATGAATGTTGCCGTCCCGCAGTACGATCCTCAAGGTTTCCTCTGCGGCGACGGAAGCCGCGTCCGCAGCCAGCGAGCGATCCTCATGATATACCATTGCATACCCGCGCCGCAATACGGAATGGGGATTTAGTGCCTCGAGTCTTTGGCAAAGCACGGACAACTGCGCATCCTGCTTTTCCAGCTGTGCCTTTGCACCTGTTTGCAGGCGCTGCTGCGCATGCTCCAAGCGCTGCAGCCCCTGCGCCAGCCGTTGGGACGGATGACACCGGGCTAACCGAGCCTCCAGCTGTTCATATGCGCCTGCTGCGCTTCTCAGGCGCGTTTCCAGCGCCTGATCCAGGCGTATCTGCAGCATGGAGACGTTCTGCGCGGTGTTCTCCCGGCTGGGCACGGCCAGTTCTGCCGCCTCGGAGGGCGTCGCTGCCCGCACATCTGCGGCAAAGTCCGCAAGCGTATAGTCCACCTCGTGCCCCACTGCCGAAACAACGGGGATCCGGCTGTGATAAATGGCCTTGACCAGACCTTCATCCTGAAATTCAAACAGATCTTCAAAGGAACCGCCGCCTCTGCCCAAGATCAGCAAATCGACGGGATACCGCTCATTGAAGGCTTTGAGTGCGCGTATCATCTCCTGCGCTGCACCCTCGCCCTGCACCCGAACGGGATAAAGCGCAATATGCAGGTCGGGATCCCGACGCAGCGCCACGCGCAGAATATCGCGAATGACCGCACCCTGCCTGGACGTAATCACGCCGATGGAATGGGGATAGGACGGCAACGTTTTTTTGTGAGCCGCGTCAAAATACCCTTGCGCGCGAAGGCGCTCCTTGCGCTGCTCCAGCATAACGTAGAGATTACCCACGCCATTGTCCCGCACATCTTTCACGTACAGATTGAGCTGACCGCCTGCGGTGTATACCCCCATGCGTCCGCTCAACGTCACCTGCGCACCCTCTTTGAGCGAGGCGCGGGAGGCGGCGCGCTGATCTTGCGCAAAATAAATACAATGCAGCTGGCACGCGGCATCCTTCACCGTGAAGTAAATATGCCCCGAGGCTGCACGGCGCAGCCCGGAAACCTCTCCGCATACCTGCAGGTTTTGCAGCAGCTCCTCTGATCCGATCACCCGTTTTAGAAATTCGGCCACCTCGCTGACGGTGAAGACCCATTCAGACATGGCGGGCGGCTGCCTCCAACGTGTTTTGCAGCAGCATGGCAATGGTCATGGGGCCTGCTCCGCCGGGAACCGGTGTGATATAGCCCGCCACTTCGGAAGCAGCTTCAAAATCCACATCCCCAAAGAGGCCGTCTTCCGTGCGGTTCATCCCCACGTCTATAACAACAGCGCCGGGCTTTATCATATCCGCGGTAATGATGTTTTTCTTGCCCACGGCCGCCACAACAATATCTCCCAGGCGCACCATGTCCGCCAAATTCTTCGTACGCGAGTGGCACTGGATGACGGTAGCGTTTTCCTGCAAAAGCAGCTGCGCCACCGGCTTGCCCACAATATTGCTGCGTCCGATCACCACGGCTACCTTGCCGCAGATCTCCACGCCCGTGCTTTTGATGAGATGGATCACGCCCTTGGGCGTGCAGGAAACCAAACCGGGCTGCCCGGTGCAAAGGCGGCCAACATTGATGACATGAAACCCATCCACATCCTTATCCGGGTTGATTGCGCGAATGA
Source organism: Eubacteriales bacterium (assembly GCA_028693155.1). Taxonomy (GTDB): domain Bacteria; phylum Bacillota; class Clostridia; order Christensenellales; family UMGS416; genus STF2-111. Next base: position 1,974 of record JAQUVY010000047.1, on the reverse strand, counting down.
CTGCGCTCTCGTCGATGTGCTTCGGGGGCGGAGACTGCACCAAAATCCCATGAATGGCAGGATCCACATTTAACCGGTCGATCAGCGCAAGGAGCTCCACCTGGCTGGTCTGCGCAGGCAGACGGTATACCTCGGAATGCATCCCGACCGCTTTGCAGGCGCGCTCTTTGTTGCGCACATAAATTTGCGAGGCAGGGTCTTCCCCTACCAGCACGACCGCCAGCCCCGGCACGCAGCCCCCTGCTTCCCGTATGGCATCTACCCGTGTCTTGATCTGCGCCCGCAGCTGGGCGGCCATTGCTTTTCCGTCGATAATTTGTGCGCTCATATCGTTTTCTCCTCTCCTTGGGCGATGGCGGCAACCCCCACCGCGTTATCAGCTGAAAGTGCCGGAAGCGCATAAGCCATGCGTATGCCCGCGCGTCTCAGCTGGTCGGTTAAATTTTTTCGCAAAAAGGCATTGGACAACACCCCGCCTACCGCCAACACCTCACTGATCCCGGTTTGCTCACAAGCGGCGCGCAGCAATCTTACCAACGTTTTCAGGATGCAGCGCTGCACGGCCGACGCGATTTGCGGGGATTCCGCCCCCTGGGAAATCAGGCGCTGCGCGGCACTTTCCGCACCCGAAAAGCTGCACTTCAAGCCGCTGACACTGGACGGCAGCGACAAATCCATCCCCTGAGCCTGTGCGGCCAGCTTTTCCAATTCCTTTCCCGCAGGGAAAGCCAGCCCCAAGGCCACGCCCACTCTGTCGATGAACTGACCGGCGTTCAGATCGGTCGTTCCGCCCAGCGGGATGGGCGTGATGGCCCAACCCCGTTTTTTTACATGGATCAGGTCTGTTGTGCCACCCGACACATGAAGCGCAAGAAACTCATCCGACAGTTTGGCACCGCAGGAAAAAATACCCGCCGCCAAATGTCCCTGCTGGTGGGATGTTTCATCCAGGGGCACTCCCAGCGCACCGGCCAGCACCCGCGCCGTATTTTGCCCTGCGCAGAACACCGGCATATAGGAGCCCTCCACGGGGCGAGGGCGGGTGCTTACGCCAATCCGGGCAATATTCTGGGGGCTTACAGACACAAACAGGCGTTCTATCAGCACGGGCAGATTCATGCTGTGCTGATAAAACGCCTCGGATTGCCTCAAGCCGCGCCCGCCCTCGGGCACAGTTAACATCTGTCGCACATCGGCAAGGATCTCGCCTTCTCGAAGTGCGCACACCGACGTTGTGTAGTTGCTTGTATCAATCCCCAGAGTGACGTTCTTCATCTACACCACCCTGGTTTTCTTTCTCGACCGTTGATAAAACGCCGTTGATATAGGCGCCGGACTTATCGGTAGAATAGGTCTTTGCCAAGTTGATACACTCATTTATGGATACAGCATCGGGAATATCATCCCGGCACTTCATTTCATAAATAGCCAACCTCAGCAAAGCCAGATCCACTTTGGGAAGCCGCTCCAGCCGCCATCCCTGGCTGTTCTGCGCAATCTGCGCATCCAGCTCGGCACACATCTCTTTGCAGCAGGAAACAGTCTGCTCTATGTAGTGCAGATCCTCCAGCGTCAGATTATCAAACTCGACCGTATTCTTCAAAACATCATCAAGGGGTTTTTCCGGGGCCTTATTCGCTTCCCACTCAAAGAGCAACAAAAAGGCCGCCTCTCTGGCGCGTTTTCTACTCATATATTTTCCTTATCGAAACCTTTCCGGTAAAAATCTACGAATCAAATCCATGAATTTATCGGGTGATTCTAACCAAAGCCCGCCCAAATATCCCGCTGTCGTCAGAATTAAGATCAACAAAGTCCGAAAAAAACCCAGGCACAAGAATAAGACCGCTATCACAAGCCCAAGCAAGATGCCTGCCAGCCGAAACTTATAGGTGGATAAAAACGCCTTAAAAGCTTCCATCTTCTCCATGCCTCAGCTATTGGTGATTACGCTGTTGTCTATATTGATCTGCA
>JAQUVY010000046.1:2807-17835 GCA_028693155.1 Eubacteriales bacterium | reverse complement strand
ATTGTTTCTACCACCAGAACCTTAAACTCCGGCGTGTAGCGCTTGTTTGGTACTCCCTTTGGCATAGAAAAACACCCCAATTGTTATTCAGTATATCATACTGTCTAACTTTTGGGGTGCAGTTCACCGCTAACGCCGGGCTTTTCTTGGAGCCTTAATACTTCTTGTTCTTTCTTCTGGCCGCCTGCGCCTTCTTCTTACGGCGCACGCTGGGCTTTTCATAGTGCTCCCGCTTGCGAACCTCGGCCAACACGCCGGCACGAGCGCACTTACGCTTGAACCGCTTCAGTGCGTTCTCAAGCGATTCGTTTTCTCCTATGCGGATCTCAGACACTTCAACTAACCCCCCTTCTTTCGAAGGTGCGTCCCTTATTCATCGGACGCGCATGTTGCTATTATAATGCTCCGTTAAGCATCTGTCAACCCGCAAAATAGCGGGCGCGCAACACGCCCTTCTTAACATTTTTATTATGCCACAACCCTGCGCCGGGCACAAGAATATTTTGCGCAGGAGGCGAAACCTTCACCCGGCTCAGAGGATCTCCATGCCGGGACGAGCCTTTTTCAGCAGCGCCGTTACGCTCAGCGCCACGGCCAAGCCGATCACCGCGGTGACCAGCTGCGGATAGCTGAAGTTGACCGCCAGCACCTTGCCGGCAGGCGCCCCCTGGGGCACCCCGAAGGCCACAAACAGCTTGGCAATGGTCAAATACAAAAAGGCCGTTTTGACCAGCGAGGCCGCAATGCCGCCCGCCCACTTTGCCCAGGGCTTCTTAATCTTTTCGGCCGCCAGCCAGAACAGCAGCACATAAATAAAGTTGCCCGCCGCCACCAACGGCATGAGCAGCGCGAAGGGCAGATGCCCCTGCAGCAGCGCCACCACCGGCGTCACGCAGGAAACCACCAGTCCGCCCTTCCACCCCACCACACAGGCGGCGATGATCAGGCAGGCATTGACCAGGGACCCGATTACGTAAGTAGACAGCGGCTGACTGGGCGCCAAAAAGGGTAGCGCGCGCAGGTTCTGCGCCACCACCGCAAGCGCGCACATCAGCGCCGTGTAGACCAGCCATTTTACCTTAGGATTTTTCATTTTCCTCTCCCCCATTTCATAAAACCGTCTGCTTACCTGCGCTCCAAAAGGATGCGGTCGGCAAGCATGGCGATGAATTCACTGTTGGACGGTTTCCCCTTATCCGCGTCCACGGTATACCCGAAATATTCCTCAATGCACTTGGCGCTGCTGCGGTCCCACGCGCATTCCACCGCGTGGCGCATCATGCGCTCGGCCCGGTTGGGTGTGGTGTCGTATTCCTGCGCCACCGCCTCGTAGATCCGCCCCATGCCGCGGACCACGCCGCCCTCCTTGAGCACCATGGCAATGGCGGTCTGAAAATAGCGATACCCCTTGATGTGGGGCGGCATACCCATTGCGTGCAGCGCCTGCGCCACACTTCCTTCCCAGCGGGTTTGGGGCTGTGTTTCCGCCGTCTGCCCCATCAGGTGCAGCAGGCGCGCCTTGAGCAGCGCAAAGTCAAAGGGCTTGATAAAATAGGCGTCCGCCCCCAGCTCCAACGCCCGCATGGTCATGTCATCCCGCCCCAAGGCGGAAAAAACCGCCACCCGCGGGCGGGGCTCCTCCAGCGCCTCCAGCACACCGAAGCCATCCGTCTGGGGCATGATCAGATCCAGCAGCAGCAGCTCGGGACGCGTACGCGCCACGCCTTCCAGCGCGGCGCGCCCGTCATAGGCTCTGCCCACGATCTCAAAATCGCCTTCCAGCATCAGCACATCGCTGAGCATATCCACAACCTGGATATTATCATCGGCCAAAAAAGTGCGGATTGCCATAGCGAGCTCCTTCATTTCAAGTTTCCATCTATTATAGGGCGCATCGCCATGAAAATGCAACTGCTTCGCAGGGTTTTTTACGATTCTGCCGCCGCGGTCTCCAGCATCCATTCGATAAAAATGCCGTGCCCCTTGGTGGGATCGTTGATAAACACATGCGTCACCGCGCCCACCAGACAGCCGTCCTGAAGGATGGGGCTGCCGCTCATGCCCTGCACAATGCCGCCGGTTTTTTTCAGCAGCGCCGGGTCGGTCACCTCGATGACCAGCCCCTTGGCCGAAGCCTCGTTTTGCCGGTTTACCTTGATGATCTGCACGTCGTACGCCTTTACCCCGTCGCCGTCCACCGTGGAAAGGATCTGCGCAGCGCCGGTGTGCACGGCGCTGCGCGGCGCGATGGGGATGGGCTGCTCGTACACCTCGCTGCGCAGCGCCTGCCCGGCCTTGCCGTAAATGCCGAAGCGGGTGTTTTTTTCAATGCTGCCCACCTTGGCGTCCTGCGAAGAAAAATATCCCTTGAGCTCGCCGGGTGTTCCTTTTTGCCCCACCTGCACGTCCAAAATGGTGGAATACAGCACCTCGCCCTGCTTTACCGGCAGCAGCGACCCCGTGTCCAGGTCGGTGATGGCGTGACCCAGCGCACCAAAACCGCCCGTATCCGGGTCGTAATAGGTCAGGGTGCCTACGCCGGCGGTGCTGTCCCGCACCCAGACGCCCAGCTTCCAGCCGCCGTACTGCTTTTCCTGCAGGGGACGTATGGAAAGCTCCCGGCGCTCGTCCTCCCGCTCAATGGTCAGCGTGAGGGGTTCCTCCCCGGCTAGCTCCTCCACCAGCCGCCCCAAATGCTCCGAGTTTTGCACATCGCGGCCGTTTACCTGCAAAATAACATCGCCGGGGCGCAGATCGCTGTCCCGGGCGGGGCTGGTCACCTGATCGTCCCGGGTGATAATATCGCTGCGGCCCACCACCAGCACGCCGTCGGTCTGCATGGCCACGCCGATGGACTGCCCGCCGGGAACGAGCATTTTTTGCGGGGAAACCACCACGCCGATCTTCTTGACGGGTACCACGCCGAAAAGCTTCAGCTCCACCTCGGTGCTGCCGCAGGAAACCGGGTCAAGCTGAAACCCGTCGCCCAGGCGGTCGCCCTGCACCAGCAGAACATCCTGATCCTGCGCCTGGGCAGGGCTGGCAATGCCGCCGTCCAGCAGCAGGCTCTGCCCCAGGCTGAGGTTCAGCTTCTCGGGCAGCGCCGCAAAGCGCTGCACCGGCGCGGAATAATTCAGGCAGACCACGGCCGCCGACAACAGCCATCCCAGCAGATGGCGCATTCTTTTTTTATCGTGAAACATGTGTCATTTCCTTCCCAAACATTTCAAACTAATCATAGTTTGGGTTTCCAAGCGCCGCGGCATACGCGGACATGATTGAGAAGAATGAGAAAAAATGCAAATCAACGAAAAAAATATGATAAAATTTTTATATCTTTATGCACGATCTCGGGAGGACGCTTTTCATGGACCTTCGCCTGCTGACAAAAGAAAAACTGCCGGCCTGCGCCGGCGTAATCCGCGCCGGCTTTGCCGACACGGCGACGCGGTTCGGCCTGACGGAGCAAAACTGCCCCACCCACGGCGCGTTTTTAAGGCCGGGGCGGCTGGAAGAGGCCTTTTGCGCGGGCAAGCGCATTTACGGCTGCTTTTGCGAGGGCGTTTTAGCGGGCTGCGCCGTGCTCACCCCTTGCCGGGAGGGCGTCTGCGAGCTGGAAAAGCTGGCCGTGCTGCCCGCCTTTCGCCGCGCGGGCTGCGGCGCCGCGCTGGTGGAGCGCTGCAAGGCGGAGGCTCGCGTTCTGGGCGCCGGGCGTCTGACCTGCGCCATCATTGCGGAAAACCGCGCGCTGGGCGCGTGGTATGGTAAGCTAGGCTTCTTGCCCACCGGCACGCGGAAGTTTGCCCATCTGCCTTTTACCGTGGGCTTTTTGGAATGCCCGCTGGGCAAAGGCACCCGACTTTTCTAATGTGCAAAAGATCGGATATGCCGCAGGCGGGCGCGCTATGCTTAAACGCAGAAGGAGAGGGACAAAATGGAATGGGCGCAACGGATGAACGCCGTGATGGATTACACAGAGGAGCACCTGTCCGGCGACTTTGACCCCAACACGGCGGCACGGCTGGCAGCCTGCTCTTACCCGCTTTTCCAGGGCATGTTTGCGCAGATCACCGGGCTGTCCTTTACCGAGTATATGCGGCGGCGCAGGCTGTCCTGCGCGGCGTATGACCTGCAAAACACCGATCTGCGCGTGCTGGATGTGGCCGTAAAATACGGTTATGCCTCGGCGGACGCTTTTTCCCGTGCCTTTTGCCGCCTGCACGGCCTTGCGCCCTCCCGCGTCCGGGCGGCAAACTGCCCCCTCACCTTTACCTGCCGCCTGCACTTCGTGCTGGCGATGGAGGGGGTCGAGAGCATGACCTACACCGCCCAAAGCCGGGCGGCCTTTTCCACGGTGGGCATTCGGCGCACCACCCCCGTAGGAGGAGGCACCTGGGCCATCGTAAAAGGCGACGGCAGCAACCAGGCCATTTATGACCTGTGCGGCCGGTATTATGACCTGGGGCTGTGCTTTGGCTTTGCCGATGACGGCAGCAACGACTATATGTGCGCCGTGGAATGGACGGGCGAAACGCTCTGCGGGCTGGATCGGTTCGATTATCCGGCGACGCTGTGGCTGGTTTTTGAGGCCAGCGGCCCCGCCAACGGCAAGACGCTGGGGAGCGTATGGCGGCGCATTCATCAGGAGTTTCTGCCGCAGAGCCGATACCGGCTGTGCGGCTTGCCCACCATCGAGCGCTATGTCCTTTGGGATGAGGCAGCCGATCAATGCCGGGTGGAGATCGGTTTACCGGTGGTCGCCAAAGGCGTGCCCGAGACACCATCATGATAAAGGAGGATTCCTCATGTCCGTCACGTTTGATACCTATTGCGGCTTAAGCTGCACCCAATGCGAATTTAAGGAAAAGATGAACTGCCCCGGCTGCATCGCCAGCCAGGGGCATCCCTTCCACGGCGCCTGCGAGGTGGCCGAGTGCGCCAAAAGCAAGGGACGGCGCTTTTGCGGGGAGTGCGGCGATTTCCCCTGTGAGATCCTTACCCGTTATTCCAACGATCCAGAGCACGGGGATACCCCGGCGGGTGCCCGCGTGGAGCGCTGCCGGGAGATCAAGACCGCGCTGGTCGCCGAAGCCCGGGAGGGGATCGACCCGGTGAGCGTGTGCGGCCACCACTGCAACTATTGCTGGATGGGGCAGTGGTGCGGCGGGTGCCGCAGCAGCTATAACTGCTGCTCCTACGCCACCATCAGCGAGAGCGGCGTATGCCCCAACGTGAAATGCGCGGGCGAACGCGGCTTTTTCGGCTACTGGCAGTGCCCCGAGTTGGACGCCTGCGAAAAGGGTTATTACACCAACAAAAACGAATATGTCGCCAAGGCCACGGCGCTTTTCATCCGCGCCCACGGCGAGGCGACCTACACGCGCAGCCTGAAGGCCGCCATCGACGCGGGGCTGGACTACCCCAAGAGCTTTGACGCCACGGGCAGCGTGAGCGGCGCGCTGGCGCTGCTGGAAGAGCATTTGCAGGGTTAAATGACCCGTCACATAAACAACGGGGACAAGAAATTTCTTGTCCCCGTTTTCTTTTATCCGTTATGCTCGGGGCGCTTGTCCCCGCGCTTGATTTGAGGCTGTTTCTCGCGCTGTCTGCGCTCTTTCTTCGCAGCCAGTGCCTTTTGCGCCCGCACCATCCATTCGCCCAACACGGTGTTTGCGACCTGTCCCATTTTACCGCTCCTTTGAGGAGGGTTTTCCGTCCAAACCCAGCATGTCCCGCAGGCTTTCTTCGTCCTGCGCCTTGTCATAATCCCCCACCAGCTGCCCGGGGTAATGGTAGACCACACCCTCTTTTTCGCGGGCTTCCAGCGCGTCCATCAGTTTCCCCGCGCCCATTTCGCCCATCACCTTGGCAAAGGTGCGGCAGCGCAGCTTTTGCAGCATGGGCGTGTCGCAGGGGAAGTCTGCGCATTCCCAGCAGCCGCTGATGCCCTTCTCCTTGCAGCAGTTGAAGGGCTTGCACCCCTGCCGATCTTTGCAGCCCTCATTGCGGCAGCCCGCGCAGGCGGCGTTTTCGCTGCACACGCAGCAGGCCAGGCCGCAGTAGGCCATTCCCTTGCTTCGATCCACTTTATTCGTCCTCCCGTATGTAATAATCCGGCAGGCTGAAATGCTCCGCCGGGACATAGCCCGCCGCCTTCAGCGCCGCGCGGCGCGCTTGTGCCTGCGCAGGCGCTTTGGTCAGGATGCTTTCCACGCCGAATTCCCGGTAAAAGTGTTCGTTTGCCAGCGCCAAAACGCTGCCGACTGTCTCCTCGTCCTCCCACCCGGGCGCCAGATCCACGCGCAAAATGCCGTGCACGCCGTAGTGCGGCCACGCGCCGCGGTTGAACATCTCCACCGTGCCCACGGCGTTTGCGTCGGCGCGCCGACGTATGGTCATGCGCACGAACTGCCGGGTTTTATAGCTCTGCTGCCACAGGCGGATCATGTTTTCCATTTGCCGTTCATCCGCGCAGAAAAAGCCCTCGGCACCCTTGGCGCAGTTGTCGCCGTTGAAAAAGGGCACGGCTGCCGCATCCCCATAGCACACCATCAGCTCATGGGCGTCCGCTTTGTCGATCAGGCGCAGGGTCAGTGCTTCGTTTTGAAAAACCGGGCATTCCCGATAAATGGGATACATCTCTTTGCCTCCCGTTTTCCTTTTAGTATAGGATACCCATTACGACAGCTGTATGTCATAATTCCGTTGAATCGCCTGACAAAGCACGCAAACGCGCCGACGCAGCGCCTCCGGCTCCAGCACGGTGACCTGCCCGCCCATGCTCAGCACGGCGCCCAGCCAAAACCGTTCCCCGCAGGGCACATGCAGCCGCATCAAAAAACCGCCGTCTGCCAGTTCCTCGGTGATCGTTCCGTTCAGGTACTCCACGCAGGCCGCGCGCACATCCGCCTCGCCCCGCAGCAGCACGTCCCAATATTCCCGCGTGTCCTGCCGGGTGTCGAGACTCCTGAGCACCGCATCGGGATCGTGGGTGCGTTCAAACGCTGCCCCCGGGCACACCTGCGCCATGCGCACCAGCTTAAAGAGCGCATAATCCTCTTTTTCCGGCACATACGCCGCCAAATACCACGCGTACCAGCGAAACAGCAGCGCCGCCGGCTCCACCGTTCGCCGGGAGCTCACGCCCGCCGCGTTGGTATAGCCGAAGGACACACAGCTCTTCTCCCGTATGGCCGCGCGCAGCAGCGCCAAGGTGCGGCTCACCGCCGGGTTCTCCGCTGCGGCGCTCCAATCCAGCCGGAGCGGCTGTGCCCCTCCACCCATGGCCTGCATTTTCTCCTGCGTTTCCCGGGCTTTGGGGTCGTCCCAGGCGCTGGTCAGGCCGCGCAGCGCGGCGGTGATGTTTTCGTAATCCGTTTCTCCCATCGGCTGCCCGGCCATGCCAAAGGTATCCAGCAGCTCATATCCGCCCTGCGAGCCTCTGTGCGCAGTCACCGGGATCCCCAGGCTGTCCATATCCCGCTGCACCGTGCGCACCGACACCTCAAAGCGCTGCGCCAGCTCTTTTGCGCCGGTGCGCCCGTGGTTCAGCAAATAAACGGTGATCCCCAGCAGACGATCCGTCCTCATGGCAGCCTCCTATTGGTCAATCAAAAAAACCGGCAGTGCTCCTTGCCTGCCGGTTTTTTCGTTTGTTCACAGCATGCGCAGCAGCGTTTCCACCACGCGGTTCATCTGCTCATCGGTTCCCACCGTAATGCGCAGATAGTTGGCAATGCGCTCCGGCGCGGCAAAATGCCGCACCAGAATGCCATATTCCCGAAGCAGGTCAAATATCTTTTTCGCGTCGTGCTGCGGATGCGTCACGAACAAAAAGTTGGACTGCGACGGGCAGACGGAAAAGCCCATTTTGCGCAGCATGAGCGCTGTGCGGTCGCGGGTAGCGACGATGCGCGCGCAGTTCTTCTCCGCATGCGCCCGATCCTCTATGGCCGCGCGGGCGCCGGCCTGGGTCATGGCGTCCAGCGGGTAAGAGTTGAAAGAGTTTTTCACCGCGGCGACGCCTTGGATCAGCGCCGGGTCGGCCAATATATACCCGCAGCGGATCCCCGCCAGCGAATGCGATTTTGACAGCGTGCGTACGATGGCCAAATTGGGGTATTGGGTCAGCAACCCCGCCGCGCTGCCCGGGGAAAACATGGTATACGCCTCATCCACCAGCACCACATGGTCGGGATGCGCTTTGAGCACCGACTCAATACACGCGCTGTCCTCCCAAATTCCCGTGGGCGCGTTGGGGTTGGGGAAAACCACGCCGCAGCAGGGGCGGTCGTACTGCGCAAAATTGATGCGCAGTGCATCATCCAGCGGCATCTCCTGCATTTCAATGCCGTAAAGGCGACAATAAACGGGGTAAAAGCTGTACGTGATGTCGGGAAACAGCAAGGGCTCTTCCCCGCCGAAAAAAGCCTGAAAGGCCAGCGCCAGCACCTCATCTGAGCCGTTGCCGCAGTACACCCAATCCCGGGAAGGCAAGCCGCTGTCTTCGGCGATGGCATCTCGCAGATCCTCCATCTCGGCCGAAGGGTACAGCGCCAGCCGCCCCATGACCCCCTCCACCGCCTCGTCCACCTTCGGCGAATGGGGATAAGGATTTTCATTGGTGTTGAGCTTGATATATTTCATGTCCTTGGGCTGTTCCCCCGGCACATAGGCCTTCAGCGTGCGCGCCCGCGGGCTGAGCAATTCGTTCATGCTTTTCGCTCCCATCGGTTTTGAGATTTATCGTGCTAAATTATACGCCGCGCGCCGTTTCTGCGCAAGAGGTGCGTTCCGGTGTCGCCCCAGCGGCACGGGCAGTCGAAATGCCTAAAAGCCCAGCGCGGTGTTGTTGCTACAACGGCAATCACGGGAGCGGCATAGGAGGGGCTAAGCAAGAACCCCGCAAGGGACTTCGCCCCTTGCATCCCTTCTTCGGGGAAGAGCTGCTTTGTCGCTCAGGGCATCATTCCCGAGAACGAGCAAACTGCGGCAATGCGGTCACCTTCTCACAAGCCCAATGCCTAAGAACAACCGCTAGATTCTTTATGTACCCATATAGACTGCCGCACGGCGGCAGTCGTGGGGTTCAAGGGGCGACTGCCCCTTGGGCGAGGCGTCGCCCTGCAAAACGGGGACGGCATATTCGCCGTCCCCATCTTCAAGCAAAGGAATCCACCAGCCAACCAATGGCTGCTTATTTTTGCAGCGCCGCCACCGCCTCGTACTGCGGCTTCAACGCGGTGTACAGATTGCGGTAAATGGGATAATACGCCGCGTAAGCCGCCGCGTTTTCCGCGATGGGCGCCTGGCTGCCCGTCACCTGAATGGCCGCGTCGCACGCCTCGGGCACGCTGGCATAAACACCCGCGCCCACGCCGGCCAGCAGCGCCACGCCCAGCGCCGGCCCTTCGCTGGAGTTGATGGTGACCATTTCCGTACCAAACATATCGGCCTGCATCTGCCGCCACAGGGGGCTCTTGCCGCCGCCGCCCGAGGCGCGCACCTGCGAAGGATCCACACCCATGTCGCGCATGATATTCAGGCAATCCAGCAGGCTATAGCTCACGCCCTCCATAACCGCGCGGATCATTTCCTCGCGGCGGTGGGTATTGGTCAGCCCGAAAAACACACCGCGCGCGTTGGGATCCAAATGGGGAGCACGCTCTCCCATCATATAGGGCAGGAAAATCAGCCCATCGCAGCCGGCCTTTGCCCGCGCCGCTTCTTCTCCCATGAGCACATAGGGATCCACACCCATGCGCTGCGCCAGCGCCTGCTCCATCTGGCCGAACTGATTGCGCATCCATTGCAGGGAAAGCCCGGCACCCTGGGTGCAGCCCATGAGATGCCACGCGCCGGGAACGGCGTGGCAGAAGGTTTGCAGGCGACCCTTGGGATCATAGGCGATCTGATCCAAATGGGCAAAGACCACGCCCGAGGTGCCAATAGTAGAGGAAACCACGCCGGGGCGCACAATACCGTTGCCCACGGCTCCCGCAGCCTGATCTCCGCCGCCACCCGCCACAGGCAGCCCTTCCCACAGACCGGTCATCTGCGCCGCTTCCCGCGTCACCTTGCCGGAGATGACGTAAGATTCGTAAACCTCGGGCAGCCATTCAAAGGGGATGCCCAGCTTATCCATCACCTCGCGCGACCAAGTGCGCCGGTTGATGTCCAAAAATTGCATACCGCTGGCGTCGGATACTTCCGAGGCAAACTCGCCGGTCAGCTTGTAGCGCACATAGTCCTTGGGCAGCAGCACCTTGCGGGTTTTGTCAAAAATATCCGGCTCGTTGTCCTTCACCCACATCACCTTGGCGGCGGTGAAAGCCGTCAGCGGCGGGTTGCCGGTGATCTCGATGAGCCGCTCGGGGCCCACCAGAGCGTTGATCTCCCCGCACTGGGCGGCGGTGCGCTGGTCGCACCAGATGATGGCCTTGCGCAACACCTTACCGTCGGCATCCAGCAGCACCATACCGTGCATCTGGCCGGACAGGCCGATGCCCTTGATGTCGCGCTTGTCCACGCCGCTTTTTGCCACCACCTCGGCGATGGAATCGCGCGAGGCGATCCACCAGTCGTCGGCGTCCTGCTCGGCCCAGCCGATCTGGGGCTGATAGAGGGGATACTCCTTGGTGCACGACGCGACGGTGCGGCCATGCTCGTCAAAGAGCACCGTTTTGGTGCCCGAAGTGCCAATGTCTACGCCCAATAAATACGCCATAACATTTCCTCCCGTTCTTGAAAAAAGGTTTCCCTTTCACACACCTTGTTCCTGCCAGGGCGTCACGCGGATGCCCCGGGCCCGCAGCAGCGCCGCGCACACCCCGTCGCCGGGGATGCACACGCGCCCAAAGCTGCCGTCATAGATCTCCCCACACCCGCAGGACGGGCTGCGCGGCATGAGCAGCACCTCGTCCGCTTCGTACAGCCGACACAGCGCCAGCACGGCCTGCGCGCCCTTTATGAACGCCGCAGTCACGTCCTGCCCGTCGGCCGTCATCACCCTCGCTGTCCCCGCCAGCACATCCGCGCCGTTGCCGCCGCAAATTTCCGCCGCGGCGCGGGGGCAGGGCAGTCCGCCCAGACTCTCCGGGCAGATGGGCAGCGCGTGTGCCCGTTTCACCATCTCAACCACTGCCGCCACTGGCTTGCTTTTGCCGTCATAGCGGCAGGGATACCCCGCCAAGCAGGCGCTGACCAGCTTCATTTGATCTCCACCACCGTCACACCCATCTCGCCCTCGCCGAAAACGCCCAGGCGGAAGCTTTTCACATGGGGATGATGGCGCAGGTAATCCTGCACACTTTGGCGCAGCTTGCCCGTGCCCTTGCCGTGGATGATGCTGACCTCCTTGCGCCCGGCGCGGAAGGCCTCATCCAGGTAACGATCCACCTCCATGATGCCCTCTTCCCCGTTCATGCCGCGGATGTCCAGCTCGGCCGGAGCCGCGCGCACCACGAATTCCCGCGCCTGGCGGCGAATTTCCTTTTTCACCTCGCCCTTGCCTCTGGCCAGGTTTTTCAGGTTGGTATTGAGCTTCATAATGCCGGCCTGCACGGTCACATTGCCGCGCTCATCCGGCGCGCTCAGCACGGTGGCGGGCAGCTGAGAATCGCGCAGAAGCACGGTTTCTCCGGGCGATACCGTTTCCAATCCGGCTCCGTCCTCGTCCTCCTGGGCGCCGCGCAGGCCTTTTTCCACCTCGCGCATCTGATCCCGCGCCTGCTGGATGCTGCGGTCAATGTCCCGGCTGTCGCCCTGGGTCTTTTTCAGCTGCTTGAGGGAGCGCACCACGTCGTCGCTTTGGCGGCGGGCGGTGTCGATGAGCTTCTGCGCCTGGGCGCGGGCATCCTCCAGCACGGCTGCGCGCTGCTTCTCCAGCTTGTTCTTCTCGGCGTCGATGCGGTTGTGCAGGATCTGGATCTCGTGGTTGAGCGCCTCGGCTTCTTCCCGCTCGCGCTTGGCCACCTCTTTGTGATACTCGGCGCTTTGCAGCACATCCTCAAAGCGCGTCACGCCCTGCTCCATCTGGGAGCGGGCGTTGTCGATGATGCTCTTGGGCAGCCCCAGCCGCTGGGAGATCTCAAAGGCGTTGGAACGCCCCGGAATGCCCATGGTCAGCCGATAGGTGGGCTGCAGGGTCTCAATATTGAACTCCATCGAGGCGTTCTCCACCCCGGGCGTGCTCAGGGCATAGGCCTTCAGCTCGCTGTAATGTGTGGTGGCCAGCGTGCTGCAGCCGTATTGCTTGAGCTGCTCCACGATGGCCACGGCCAGCGCCGCGCCCTCATGGGGATCGGTGCCCGCGCCCAGCTCGTCCAGCAGCACCAGAGAGTGGGGCCCCGCCTGCTGCAAAATGTCCACGAGGCTGCGCATATGGGAAGAAAAGGTGGACAGGCTCTGCTCAATGCTCTGCTCGTCGCCGATGTCGGCATACACGCCGTCGTAAACCGGCAGCGCCGTGCCCTCCTGCGCCGGCAGGTGCAGCCCCGCCTGGGTCATCACGGCAAAGAGCCCCGCCGTCTTGAGCGTCACCGTTTTGCCGCCGGTGTTGGGGCCGGTGATGAGCAGGGTATTAAACTCTCCCCCCAAACGCAGGGTGATGGGCACCACCTTGGTCGGGTCGATCATAGGGTGACGGCCGGCGCGGATGTCCAGGCGGCCGTCACGGCTGAGGATGGGAGCCACCGCGTTCATGCGGTGCGCCAGCGCGGCCTTGGCAAAAATAAAGTCCAGCTGCGCCAGCGCCTCCAGCGTCCACTCGATCTGCTTGGCATAGGGGCGCAGCGAATCGGTCAACATGCGCAAAATGCGCTTGACCTCCTCAAACTCGGCCGCCTCCAGCTCCTTGAGCTCGTTGTTGGCGTTGACCGCCGCCATGGGTTCGATAAAGAGCGTAGCCCCACTGCCCGACTGGTCGTGCACCAGCCCGGGCAGACGGCTTTTAAACTCCTGCTTCACCGGCACCACATAGCGCCCCGCGCGCATGGTTACGATGGCGTCCATGAGGATGTCCCGATATTGCGCCGAGCGAATGATGCTCTCCATCTGCTGCTTGATGCGCGCATGGCAGGCCGCCATGCGCCGACGGATGTTTGCCAGATCGGAGGAAGCCGCGTCGGCCACCCGATCCTCGTTTTCGATGCAGCGCTCAATGTTGTTTTCCACATCGCGCAGCACGACGAGCTGCCCGGCCAGCTCGGTCAAGTGCGGCCCGACCTGGGTATCCCCCTTGAGCAGCGCGTCCCGCGTGGTGCGGGCACCGCGCAGCGAGGCCGAAACCTTCAGCAGCTCTCCACATTGCAGGATCACCCCGATGCGCGCCTTGTTCACTTCCTCGCGGATGTCCGAAAAAACCGCCATGGGCAGACCGCCGGCGGCCTCAGCGTAATTCACGCCTTCCAGGGTTTCAGCCTGCCACGCCGCCACGTCCAGCGCGTTGGCGCTGGGCGTCAGGGCGCGCGCCTTCTCCTGCCCCATCACCGAGCGGCATTCCTCGGCCAGCCAGCCGCGCACCCGGTCAAATTCCAAAATGTTTAATGTCTTTTGATTCATAATCCTCCCGATACCGGGGCACTTACTCGGCCAGGCCGTACTCCTTCACGTTGCAATAAGATGTGCGGAGGGTATCCATAACCGAAAGCTGATTCATCGAATCCTGTTCCATGATGCCCCAGGTCAAATCAAAGTCCAGCGCGGCCTTCATGCAGCCGCGAATATTCACCACGCCCGATCCCACCGAGGTAAAGGCGCTGTGATAAGGTTCCTTCCAGGCAGTGCGCAGCGGCGCATGCTGGAAATCCTTCAGATGCAGGGCGTGCAGGCGCGGTCCCCATTCGTTGATGACCTGCACCGGGTCAACACCGCCGTAGGCCGCCCAGGCTACGTCCAGCAAAATTTGCAGATCGTCGGTGTTGCGCAGCAGCAGCTCAAAGGCCGTCAGCCCGTCGTACACCATGCGGAACTCGGGTGCGTGGTTGTGATAGCGCAGGGTCAGACCCTCCTGCTTGAGGGCGGCGCTGGTATGCGCCAGCACCTCCACATCCTTCATAAAGCCGTCGTAGGTCACATGCTTGCCCATGTGGCCGTTGAGGATGGAGCAGGAGTAAACACTTACGTTATCCACACCCATCAGGTGTGCCTTTTCGGGCAACCCCTGGATCCCCTTTTCCGTCAGCTGATCCATGCCCACCGAAACCGTCAGGGGCTGCAGGCCGATGTCCCGCAGGCGCTTGATCTGATCCGTGTTCCCATCCGGCCCCAGCAGCGCGGTGGCGCCCTCCATGCCCTGATAGCCCAGGTCTGCCAACGCCTTGGCATTTTCCCAAAAATCCGGTTCATCCGGACGGATGTAGCCAATAAAACCGATCTTCATCTTCTTCATACTGCGCAACCCCCTTCATTTTTTTGCGGCAACCCGCATTCGGTTTCAGAGTACGATTTACCCGTGCGCTTGTCAAGACGATTCTTTTGCGCCAAGGGCATAAAAATGCCCGCCGTCCCATCAGACAGCGGGCACCTCAGCTTACGCGAAGCGGCATCACCCGTTTTTGACGTCCTTCATGCGGGTGATGTTGGTCAGCATGGAGATCTGCGCAGGCTCCTCGGCGTGAAGCTGCCGGGGAGACGGGGTTTCGGGCAGTGTCTCGCGCTCACCGCGCAGCTCCATCAGCTCGTCGGTGATGTTCACCGCGGCCAGCACAGCCACCAGAGCCGTGCTCAGCTCAGGGCGCGCCTTCTGGATCTGCGACATTTTCCGATCCACATAGATCGCCACCTTGTGGATATACTCCTCGGTGGTATCGGCCGAGAGGGTATACTCATTGCCCGCGATGCGCACTACGCTTTTGGTCTTGTCTGCCATTGCAGTCCCCCTCCTTGCCTTAGGGTATAGAACCATCATTGTATACAACAATAGTACCCCAAACCCACACCCAAAGCAAGGTAAAAATGGGAGTTTCTTGCAAATTACTGGCGAATCTCGGCGCCCAGGGTCTCCTTGAGCCGCCGCACGATGCGGTCG
>JAQUVY010000046.1:0-2797 GCA_028693155.1 Eubacteriales bacterium | reverse complement strand
GTTTGTTCACCTCGTCATCCACCAGGGTATGATCCGCGCTGCGGAAGGTCATGGAGAAGGCCACGCTCTTTTTGCCCTGTCCCACCTGATGCCCCTCGTATACGTCAAAGAGCGTCACATCCTCCAGCATATCGCCGCCGGCGGCGCGGATGCAGTCCATCATGGGCCCGATCAGCTGCTCTTTGCCGGCGGTCACGGCCAGGTCGCGGGTGGTGGCGGGGTATTTGGGCAGGGGTTTAATGGCGCAGTCCGTCCCGGCGTGATCCATCATGGTTTGCAGATCCAGCTCGGCCAGGTAGACCGGGCGATCCAGGTCGTATGCCTGCGCCGTGTCGGGGTGCACCTGGCCGAACTCGCCCAGGCACACCTCTCCCAGCATCAGCTTTGCCCGCCGACCGGGGTGCAGGTAGGGCGCCTCGCCGGGGATCACCGTGATGCCGTCCAGCTTCAAGGACGCGCACACAGCCTCCACGTAGCCCTTGAAGGTGAAGAAATCCATATTGTCCGCGGCCACAGCCAAGCACAGGCTGTCCCGCTCGTCGGGCAGCTCGGTGAGGGGCAGCGCCTTGGGGATAAACACGCGGTTCTGCTCAAAAAGGCGCACCTCGGGCGCTTTGCGGTTGAGGTTAAAGGCCACGGCGTGCAGCACGGCGGGAATCAGCGTGGTGCGCATCAGGCTGTAATCCTCGCCCAGCGGGTTGAGCAGGCGCACGCAGCTGCGGCGCGGATCGTCCTGCTCCAGGCTCAGCTTGTCCAGGTCGGCCGGTGCCAGGAAGGAATAATGCACGGCTTCATAAAAGCCCAGCGCCTTGCACAGTTTCTTCATCTCCAGGCGCTGCTTCTGGCGCGGGGTGCGTCCCCCCCGCACCGATTCGGCGGGCGGCGCGATGGAGGGGATGGTGTCATAGCCGTACAGGCGCATGACCTCCTCGGCAATGTCGGCATAGGTGTCCATGTCTCCGCGCCACCACGGCACATCCAAAGAGAGGGTATCGTCGGAAATATTGACGCCGAAGCCCAAATTTTTCAGCAGGCGCGCCATCTCCTGGGCGGGGATGGGCTGACCCAGATAGTTTTGAATGCGGCTGACGGAGACCTCCAGCTTCTTCTGCGACAGATCGGCGGCGCAGATGTCCACCGTGCCGCTCACCACTTCTCCGCAGCCCAGCAGCTCCACCAACGCGCAGGCGCGGTCCAGCGCGATCTGCGCCTGACGGGGACTCAAGCCCTTTTCATAGCGCGCAGAGGATTCGCTGCGAAGCCCCAGCGTGCGGGAGGTGACGCGCACCGAAGACCACTGGAAGGTGGCGCTTTCAAAAACCACGGTCTGTGTGTCCTCCAAAATACCCGAGAACTCGCCGCCCATGATGCCCGCCACGGCGGTGGGCTTGCTCTCGTCGGCGATGACCAGCATGGAGGGATCCAGCTGACGCTCCTTTTCATCCAGCGTCACGATGCTCTCCCCGGCTTTTGCCCGGCGCACCACAATGCGGCCGCCCTGCAAATGGCGGTAATCAAAGGCGTGCATGGGCTGCCCCAGCTCCAGCATAACGTAGTTGGTGATATCCACCACGTTGTTGATGGGGCGCACGCCGCAGGCCGCCAGTCTCTGGCGCATCCACGCCGGCGAGGGTGCAATGCGGATGTTTTTGATGACCCGCGCCATATAACGGGGGCACAGGTCGGGCGCTTCCACCGTCACGTTCAGGTAGTCGTTCACGTCGCCCCCGGCCGTGGTGTAGGAAATGTCGGGCGCGTCAGCGCTGTGCCCCAGCACGGCGGCCGCCTCGCGCGCCAGCCCGAAGATGGACTGGCAGTCCGAGCGGTTGGCGTAAAGCTTGAAATCCAGCACGGTGTCGTTCAGACCCAGCACCTCGGCGATGGGCGTGCCCGGCGCGTATTCCTCCTGCAAAATAAGGATGCCGTCCACCGATGCCCCGGGGTAGATGTCGTTGCCGATGCACAACTCCTCGCCCGAGCACAGCATTCCGTAGGACATCATGCCGCGCAGCTTGGAGGGCTTGATGTGTATGCCGCAGGGCAGGTCGGCCCCGTCCAGCGCGGCGGGCACCAGCGCCCCTTCAAACACGTTGGGCGCGCCGGTGAGGATGATGACGTTTTCCGCCTGACCCACGTTCATGGTGCAGATCTGCAGATGATCCGAATTGGGGTGGGGCTCCAGCTTTTCAATGCGCCCCACCACCACGCGCTCCAGCCCGCGGCTCAGGGTTTCGATGCTCTCCACCTCCGAGCCGCTCATCACCATGCGGGAAGCGAACGTCTCGGGATCCTGATCGATATGGACATAGCTTTTCAGCCAATTCAATGATGCTTTCATACTTCTTTTCCTCCCCTTAAATCTGCCCCAGGAAGCGCACGTCGCTCTCGGAGAGCATCCGCGCGTCGGGGATGGCGAAATGACTGGTGGCGATGCGATCCAGACCCATGCCAAAGGCAAAGCCGCTGTACACCTCCGGGTCGATGCCGCACATCTCCAACACCTTGGGGTTCACCATGCCGCAGCCCAGGATCTCGATCCAGCCCGTGCCCTTGCACACCCGGCAGTTGGGATCCTTTCCCCCGCATACGTAGCAGGAAATGTCCATCTCAGCCGAAGGCTCGGTGAAGGGGAAGAAGGACGGCCGCAGGCGAACATCGGTCTTGTCCCCGTAAAACTCCTTGGCGAAAATATCCAGTGTGCCCTTGAGGTGACCCATGTTGATGCCCTTGTCGATGACCAGCCCCTCGATCTGATGGAACACGGGGGAATGGGTGGCGTCCACCTCGTCCACGCGGT
>JAQUVY010000045.1 GCA_028693155.1 Eubacteriales bacterium | reverse complement strand
GATTGCCAGCTTTTCTTCTTTGCTCCGTATTGTGTACTTACGCGACATGATTTCACACTCCTTTTCCGTATATTAGCACAAAAAGATGGTAGGCACTTTCGTGTCTACCATCTTTTTACTACTTCACTCCACAAAGGATATTATCCCTTGACCCTTTCATCGGGGAGAAGCAGCGCAGACGGCCAATGCGTCGTTCCCGAGGACAGGCAGCCTACGGTACTTCTCGCAAACCCAGCGCAGTGTTGTTGCCTTGGCAACAATCACGGGAGCGGTGATAAAACAACGTCCCCTCTTCCGAGTGTTTCGGCTGTGCCGAAACACGGCTCGCGCGGAAGCGATAGGACATTCCGCAGGAATGCCCAAATAGCGAACGCGCTTGCAGCACTTGGCTTGCTTCCGCACAAGGATTTTGCCCCCGCCGGAGGCGAGTCCGATTGGCAGGAATCCACCACAAGGGATTTCATCCCTAACCAGTGCCGCCCCAGCGGCACTGGCAGTTGAAACGCCTAGAAGCCCCGCGCAATATTGCCGCGCAGCGGCAATATGAGAGCGGCGTAGGAAGAAGGAAAGTGAGAACCTCCACAAAGGATATTATCCCTTGACCCTTTCATCGGGGAGAAGCTGCACGGACGGCCAATGCGTCGTTCCCGAGGACAGGCAGCCTGCGGCAATCACGGGAGCGGTGTAGGAAGAGCCCCCCTGCAAGGAGTGGCTGCCCCTTGCTTCAGCCGCTCCCGCAGCGCCTTGTACTGGGGTTCAGTGCTGGCCAGCAGCGCATAAAAGGCCGGGGAGTGATCGGGATGGACAAAGTGGCACAATTCATGGGCGGCCACATAACGCAAGCAGTCATAAGGATATTCCAGCAGCCGGGTATTCAACGTCACGATTCCCTTTTGCACCATGCAGCTTCCCCAGCGGGTTTTCATGCGCCGCGCGCGCAGCGCCGGGCGCGCCACCCCTTGCGCCGCCAGCTTGGGCAGCACCTGCTCGATTGCCTGCGAATACAGCCGTTTGATCTGCTCTTGCCGCCATTTTTCCAGCGCGCGCTCCACCAGCGCGCCATCCTGCGGGTGAGGAACGCTGACCCGGGCCACCCCCGGCAACAGCACCACGCCATACCGCCCCTCCACGGCCTCCACCGCATATGCCTCGCCTTGATAGACAAGCATATGCGGATCATACGCCGGCGTCAGCTGTGCCTGACGGCGCTGCGCGGTGAGGATCCATTGTGCTTTGCGCGCCACAAACGCGTCCACCGTCTCGGCGGCCACGCCGTACGGCGCGGAAACCCGCACGCTTTGCCCATCCACCCGCAGGTTGATGTTTTTTACCCGTTTTCGGTTCAGCTCATACTGAATCCCGCTCACTTTACGCAGCATGCGGCTCCTCCTTGGGCGCGGCGGCAGTCAAACGGCGCATCCGCACCACATAAGAGAGGATCAGCACGATCATCGCGCCGCCCCAGGCAGCTACCTCGGCATAAAAGATGCCGGTGGAACCCACCCAAAGCGGCAGCAGCAGCGCACAGCCCACGCGCATCACCAGCTCGGCAATGCCCGACACCATGGGCATTACCGTATCCCCCAAGCCCTGCAGCGCCGACCGATACAGGTGCAGCAAATACAGCACCGGCAGGAAAATGCTCATGACGGCCAGATAGCTGTACGCGATCTGCAAGACCTGCGCCGCCGAATCTCCGGAAATGAACAGCATGAGGATATACCGGCCGAAGATCAGCATCAGCGCGCCCACGGCCACCGCCGTGGCCAGCGCCAGCCAAAGGGCCGTGTGCACGCCCTTTTTAATGCGGCTGAGCCGGCCTGCGCCCAGGTTTTGGCCGGCAAAGGTGGCCACCGCGTAGCCGTAAGAAATGGCCGCCATCTCCAAAATGCCGTACAGCTTATTGGTGGCGGTAAAGCCGGCCACAAAAAGCAACCCGAATCCGTTCACCACATATTGCACAGCCATACCGCCCACGGCGATGATGGCGTTTTGCAATGCCATGGGCGCGCCCAGACGGGTCAGCCGGTGCAGCACGCCCTCGTCCAGCCGCCAATCCTCTCGGGTCATTTTCATAATGCGCACCTTCCGCAGCGCCAGCAGGCAATATACACTGGAAAAGGCTTGGGCGATGATGGTAGCCGCCGCCACGCCCGCAATGTCCCAGTGGAAGGCCAGCACAAAAAGCAGATCCAGCGCGATGTTGATGCCCGCCGCCACCAGCATGGCGTACAGCGGTGTTTTGCTGTCTCCCAGCGCCCGCAAAATGGAGGAAAGAATGTTATAGGCCATGATGACCGGAATGCCGCCGAAGCAAATGCGCAGATATAGCGCCGAGCCCGCCACCACGTCCGCAGGCGTGCGCAGCAGGCGCAGCACCGGGGAAACGCTCAGCTGCGCCGCAACCACCAGCACCACCGCCGCCGCGCCGCCCAGCAGCGCCGACATGGCCGCCGTCTTGCGCACGCCCAGCGGATCACCCGCGCCAAAGCGCTGGGCAATGAGGATGCAAAAGCCCTGGGCAAACCCGCTGATGATCCCCAGCACCAGCCAGTTGAACCAGTCCGCCGCTCCCAGCGCGGCCAGCGCGTCCACCCCCACGAATTGACCCACCACCGCCGTATCCACCATGGTATACAGCTGCTGGCAGATGTTTCCCACCATCAGCGGCAGCGCGAAGCGCATGAGCAGCCCCAGAGGCTTGCCCTGGGTCATGTCCTGAATCCGTTCACTCATACGTCTGTGTTGCCCCCCTTCATTTTTTCCCCCAGTGCCTGGGTCAGTTGTTCGTTCACCTTGGTATATTCCCGGCGCGTTTCCTCGGGCAGGCAGGCGAACGCCGCCCGCTCCCGCGCGCCCAGATCCGCCAACATGGGCGCCAAAAACGCCTCGCCCTGCGCGGACAAGCTGACCCGCACCCGCCTGCGGTCCTCCGGGTCGGCCGCTTCCGCCAGCCACCCCCGCGCGCGCAGTGCGGTCATCACCCCCGACACGGTTTGCTTGGGCAAAAGGAGCGCCTGGCACAACTGCGCCTGGGTCAGCCCCGGTTCCTCTCGCAGCCAGCGCAGCAGCCGCAGCTCGGTCAGGCTGATGCCGTAGCGCTGGGCAAAGTCAGCGTACATGCGATCCAGCAGCGCGCCCTGGCGATACCAGCTGATGATGGATTCATCCTGAGAATGGGTCATGCGTCCTCCGTTCGTCCCTGTTGGGACTGTCCGATATGAGACCAATCCTAGCAAGCCGGGGCTGCGCTGTCAAGGGGTTGCGCTTTTTTGCAAAACGCCTACACTTAGGAACCGTAAGAACCGCGCGGCCACCGCCGCCCAAGGAGTGTATGCCATGATAAGACCCATCTGCCGAGACACCTTTTTTCTCAGCCGCAAGGCATTGCCCGCCACCCGAGCCGACCTTGCCGTCGCGGTCGATCTGGCCGACACGCTGCGTGCCCATGCGCAGCACTGCGTGGGCATGGCTGCCAACATGATCGGGGAAGATTGCCGCATCATCGCCTTTTTGGCCGGCCCCGCCTGCGTGGTCATGCTCAACCCGGTGATCGTGGAGCGCCGGGGCGCTTATGACGCGCAGGAGGGCTGCCTGTCGCTGGAGGGGGAACGCGCCGCAAAGCGCTGGCGCGACATCGTGGTGGAGTACGACGACGAGCGCTTTGTTCACCGCCGGCAGCGCTTCTCCGGCTTTCCCGCGCAGATCATTCAGCACGAGGTGGATCATTGCGAGGGAATTCTCATATAACACCACAAAAAAGCTCCCAGACCAGTAGGTCTGGGAGCTTTTTCGGTTTCAGCGCTTAATCGGCAAAGAACGTATGCTCGGCTTCCCATTTCTGCATTTTGATGGGCAGCCACAGCGCGTAGATCCCCAGCGTGATGAGGCTCAGCAGCCACCACTTGATCCAGTGGCCAAACAGGCTCATGCCCGTGCCGGTGAAGCGCAGGCGGCGGCCGTTTACGACGGTGTGCTTCACCCGCCACTGCACCATTTTGCACTGCGCCCAGGGATAGGCGATGCCCAGGGTGATGGCCGTGACCAGCGCGGTGAGCAGCCGGTATCCCCACAGGCTGAGCAGGCCGCCGTCAAAGTAAGAAGACTGATTTTCCATAGCAGTGTCCTCCCCCAAATAGATTATTTTCAATATACCCGTTTTGCCGGGAGGAATATCACGCCCGGGGGCGGGCCAGCGCACCTTTTACCATGCGCAGGCAGTCCCGCAGGGTCTCCTCCCGGGTGGGTTCGCCCAGCCGGCCGCAGCAGCCGCGCTGGTAAATATACCCGGCCAGCGCCGCGCGCAGCACAAAGCAGGTATACCCATCGTCCTGCTTGCCGCTCAGCCCCTCGGCCTGCGCCACGGCGGCCAGCTCGGCAAACACCGCCTGCGTCGCCTCCGCCGCCATGTGCGGGTCGCGCCCGCAGCGCCGCATCATCTCGGCCATATCCTGCGGCGTGCCCAGCGACGCCAGCTGATTCATATTGGAGAGGCGATTGGTCAGGTTTTCCTCGGCGGCGTCTACCATCGCGGCAAACTTGGCGTCAAACCCTTCCTGCGCCCGCACCAGCTCCAGACACCGGCACGCCTCGCGCTGCGTCACATAACACAGCGTCTCGGCCAAAATCTCTTCCTTGGAATCAAAATATTCATAGACCGTGCCCTTGCCCACGCCTGCCGCGGCGGCGATTTCCGCCACCTTCAGCGCGTGGATGGGTTCGCCCTGTTTTACCAGCTTCAAAACCCCTTCCAGAATGTCCAGCTCCCGGGGGGTGTACTGCCGCGCGCTCATCCCTCCACCTCGGGCTGCGCCGCCTTTTTCTTTCTCCGGTTCATCAGCTCATACAGGCACGGCACCACAAACAGCGTCAGCACCGTGGCGTAGGCAAGGCCGCCGATGGTGGTCACCGCCATGGGCTGCAGCATATCCGCGCCCGCGCCGATGCCCAGCGCCATGGTGGATAAGCCCAGTATGGTGGTCAGCGCCGTCATGAGGATGGGGCGCAGCCGGGTTTTGCCCGCCTCCACCAGCGCATCGCGCATACCCGCGCCTTCGCGGATGAGCTGGTTGGCATAATCGACGAACACAATGCCGTTGTTCACGACCGCGCCTGCCAGCACCAGGAACCCCAGCATGGAGATCATGCTCAGCTCCATGCCGCACAGGATCAGCTCCAGCAGGCCGCCGGTAAAGGCCAGCGGGATGGTGAACATGACGATAAAGGGCGATTTGAGCGACTGGAACTGCGCCACCATGATCAGGTAGATCAGCACCACCGCCAGGCCGATCATGGTCAGCAGGTCACGCAGCGAATTGTTGATGGTTTCGTTCTCACCGGACAGCTCCAGCGTGCAGCCTTCGGGCGCCTGGTAGGAAGCGAGCTTCTTTTCAAAGTCCCGGCTGACCAGCCCGATGTTGTGATCCGCGTCCACCGTGCCGGACACGGTCACATATCTTTGCTGGCGTTCGCGGTTAATGGAGGTATAGCCCTGCGCGGTTTCGATGGCGGCGATGTCGCTGAGCGCCACGTCCACCGTTTCGCTTTTGCCTTCGTTCATTTGGGTGCCGCTGATGCGCACATCGGTGAGGTCGCGGGCGGTGATGCGGTCGGCCTCGCTCTCCACCACGATCACGGGGTAATCCTTGTTGGAAATGCGCAGCGTGGTGGCGTCCTGCGTGCTCTTCAAATCGGTGCTGAGCTGGCTGAACACCTGCGCCACGGTCAAGCCATACTTCATGGCCTTTTCCTTATCCACCCGCACGCGCAGCTCGGCGGAGGTCTCCTCCTGCCCGTCGTTCACCTCGGCAACGCCCTCGGTTTCGCGCAGCAAGGCGGCCACCTCCTGAGAAACGCTCATGAGCTGATCCAAATCGTCACCGCGCACGATGACCTCAATGCCGCTGCCGCCCAGTATGCTTAAGTCAATATTGGAGGTCTTCACGCTCAGCTCGCAGGCCAGATCCTCGGTCAGCTGCTCGATCTGCCGACCGATCTCCTTGGCGCTGGCGGCATGGTCTTCTTTTAGAATGGCATAAAAGCTCATCGAGCTGCCGCCGCCCGTCCCGCCCAATATGCTCAGGCCGCTGCCGCCGCCGATGACGCCCAGCGTCTCCACATCGTCAATGGTCAGGATGCGGTCGGCTACCTGGTCGGCCATCGTCCGCGTATCCTGCGTGGTGTACTGGCCGCCCTTGGGCATGTTCATGGTGATGGAAAGCTGGGTGCCGTCCATCTCGGGAATAAAGGCCGTGCCCATGCGCACCGCGCCCACCGCGCTGCCCGCCAGCAGCAACACCGCCAGCAGCAGCACCCACACCTTATGGCTCAGCGTCCAGGCCAGCGCCCGGGCATAGGCGTTTTGCACGGCGACAAGGGCCTTGTGCGGCTTGCCTGCCTCCCGGCGCAGCATGCCGGAGGCCATAACGGGCACCAGCGTCAGCGCCACGATCAGACTGGCCAGCAGAGAATAGGCAATGGTCAGCCCCATGTCCGCAAACAGCTGCCGGGACAGCCCTTCCACAAACACGATGGGCAGGAACACGCACACCGTGGTCAAGGTGGAGGAGGTAATGGCCGCGGCCACCTGCTTGGCGCCCTCCACCGACGCCTCTCGGGCGCTCAGACCCTGGGCGCGCATCCGGTAAATATTTTCAATGACCACGATGGAGTTATCCACCAGCATACCCACGCCCAGCGCCAGGCCGGCCAAAGAGATGATGTTGAGGGTCACGCCGGTGAAATACATCAGCGCCACGGCAAACACCAGCGAGAAGGGAATGGACACGGCGATGATGGCCGTGGGGCGCACATCCCGCAGGAACAGCAGCAGGATGAGCACCGCCAGCGCGCCGCCCAGCAGCAGGTTTTGAATGACCGACTGGATGACCATATCGATGTACATGCCCTGATCCATCAGCGCGCTGATGTGCAGTCCCTCGTTTTTGTCCATCAGCTCCTGCGCGGCGGCGTTCAGCCGCTGGCACACCACGGCGGTGGAGGCTGTGCTTTGCTTCTGCATCATCAGGATGACGCCGGGATTGCCGTTGACCTTGGCGTACTGATCGTCGGCGTTGTCGATGAGCACCACATCCGCCACGTCGGACAGGCGCACCTCGTCCACCCCGTCCAGCCCCAACGACATAAGCAGCAGGCTTCCCAGTTCGTCGGCTCCCGCGATCTTATCCCCCACCTTCACCAGCATATCGTCGCCGCCGGTGGAAATGTATCCGGCGGGCATGGAGAAGTTCTGGGCGGTGAGGATGCCGGAGATCATTTTAGCGGTGATCACGCCGTCCAGCGAGGCCTTTTGGTAGGCCGCGTCCCGCGCGTCCTCAAACTCCTCCTGCTTTTCGGCCAGCGTGTCCAGCCCGGCGTTGATCTGAGAGCGGGCCTGCGCCAGCTTGGTCTGCATGGTGCTTTGGGCGGCGGTCAGCTGCCCCACGCCCTCGTCGGCGGCGGCCAGCTGGGTGTTCAGCCCATCCAGCGTGCCCTTGAGCTGCTGCACGGCGGCGGCGGCCTGGTCGCGCTGGGTCTTCACCCCGGCCAGCTGCTGCTGAGCGGCGGCGTACTGCCCACGCAGGGTGGTCAGCGAGGCGCTTTGCTCGGGGGTGATGGCGCTGCCCAGCACCTCCAGCGCGGTGATCTGAATGTTCATTTGGGAAAGCTGGCCTTCCAGCTGGGCAGCGGCGCTCTCCAGCTGGGCAAGCCCCTGCGCCGCCGCGTCATAGGCGCTTTGCGCCTGGGCAACGCCCGCGGCCAGCTGTCCCCGGCCGGCGGTGAGCTGATCCAGCTTGTCCTGCAGCGCCTGGGTCTGGGTGCCGGCCTGGGCGTTGAGCTGCTTCTTAGCATCGGTCAGCTGGGTGTGCGCCTCGTCCAGCTGCTCTTTGGCATCGGCCAGGTTGGCGTCGATGGCGCGCAGCACGCGGTCGTTGAGGGCGTCCAGCTTCTCCTGGCTGATGGACACCTGAAGAGATTCCTCCAGCAGACCCTGGGTGGTCACCGAGGCCACCCCTTCAATTTTTTCCAGCGCCGGCGTTACCGTGTCCTCCACCATGCGGGACACATCCGCCAGATCCATGCCGTCCACGTCCACCGCGCTGAGCATGACGGGCATCATGTTGGGGTTCAGCCGCATCATCATGGGCGTGCCCACCGAAGAATCCCAGTATGCCTTGACCAGATCCAGCTTGCTGGACAGGTCGAGCACCGCCGAATCCATATTGGTGGTTTGCCCGAACTCCAAAATCACGATGGAGCTGTTCTCCCGCGAGATGGAGGAAACGTTTTGCACATTGGCTGCGGTGGCCACCGCCTGCTCAATGGGCTTGGTCACCACCGTCTCCACCTCCTCCGGGCTGGCCCCCACATAGGTGGTCATGATGACCACATAGGGCAGCTCCATGCTGGGCAGCAGATCGGTGGTCATGCGGGTAAAGGAAATGCCGCCCATCACCAGCACGATGATGACCGCCACCACCACGGTGAAGGGCTTGCGTACGCTGAACTTTGGAAGCATGAAATTCCTCCTGACGAGTTCCGACCGACCGGTCGGTCAATAGAGGCTATTGTACGCTTGCCCCAGCGGGGTTGTCAATGGCGGCGCATGTTTGGATTTTCTTGCGCTCACCCGTACTTTCTTGCGGCGGCGTACGGCAGCCCGGCGGCACGTTCTTGTGCGTGCCGCGCCAACGGACTATACTTTCTTTATTATGAATATAAGGGGGTTCTCTTATGCTTCAGGAAGACATCGCCGTGCTGCGCCCGCTGGCGTATCGGTACTATCAGGCGTCTCAGCACCCGAGGAACGCCGAAAACGCCCGCCTCTACCGCGCGGTAAACGGCCTGCGCGCCGTCCGCCCGGTGGTGCTGCTGGACGAGATCCCGTTTCATGAGCTCAACTATGACAACCTGCTCACGCTGCGCTGCCAGGACGCCGACCTGCGCCAGGTGGAGGATCACCTTCGCAAAACACTTTTCCAATGGGATCACTTCCCCGGCGACATGATCGTACCGCCGTATATCCCCGTATATAAGGTCATGACCAGCACGGACATCGGCGTATCCGTCCGCGAGCAGACCCTGCAGACCGATGGCCGCAACAACATCGTCTCCCATGAATACATCGATCAGCTCTCCACCGAAGAGGATCTGGAAAAGCTGCACGAGCCGGTCATCACCTACGACCGGGAAGCCACGCTGGCACGGGCGGACAAAATTGCCGACGCGCTGGGCGATATTCTTCCCGTGCGGCTGATGGGGCACAACAACTCCGTGGTCACCTGGGACGACATCAGCCGATACCGCGGGGTGGAGGCACTGCTCTACGACCTGGTGGATCGACCCGAATTTACCCACCGCATGGTGCGCCGCCTCACCGACATCCGCCTGAGCATCATCTCCCAGATGGAAGAGCAGGGGCTGTTTGAGCGCGAGCCGCTTCTCATCCACTGCACGCCGGCGCTGTGCGACGACTTGCCGGGAAGCAGCTACGACGGGGGCACGGTGCGCCGGGAAAACATCTGGGGGCGCGGCGCAGCGCAGATCTTCTCCAGCGTGGGCAAGGCCATGCACGATGAATTCGATATTGAGTATATGCGCGAGATCTTCCAAAACTTCGGTCTGGTTTATTACGGCTGCTGCGAGCCGCTGGACCGCAAGATGGACATTGTGGAACGCATTCCCCACCTGCGCAAGGTCTCCATTACGCCCTGGGCCAATGTAGACGTGGCGGCCGAGGCCATCGGCGGGCGCTATGTGCTTTCCAGCAAGCCCAACCCGGCCTCGGTGGCCGTGGCGCACCTGGACGAGCAAACCCTCCGCGCCGAGCTGGGACGCATCTTTGCGGCGGTGAAGCGAAACGGCTGCTCCTGCGACATGGTGCTCAAGGACATCAGCTCCGCCGGGTATAACCTGAAAAACCTCATGCGTTGGGAGCAGATCGCCATGGAAATGGCAAAGGGATTGTAAAAACGCCGGAAGATTTGTGCGTTTTTGTTGAATTCCGCAAAAACTATGATAATATATTTTTTTAGTATGCGCTGCAAATAACGTTGCGGTGCCGTAATTCTTATTCAAACCAGAGGAGGAGTTTTTCATCATGTCCGAAGAAAAAAGAGACAGATTTGACCACGTTTTTGAGATTTGCGTAGCCTGCCTGCTGGGCATCACTGCCTTGCTCACCGCCTACGCCTCCTGGCAGAGCTCGCTGTACGGCGGCAACCAGTCCACCAACTATACCGAAGGTTCGGCGGCGGTGGCCGAGGGCAACTCCATGTACAACGAATCCGCTCAGCTGCTCAGCGAGGATATGGGCATCTTCAACAGCATCAACTCCCTGCGCATCGACCTGACCTTCGCCGAGCAGAACAACGACGAAGCCGAGGCCGCCCGCGTGCAGTGGAAGCTGGACGAGCTGCTGCAAAACAGCGCCTCCGACGAGCTGGTGGAGGCCATCGCCTGGTCTGACGAGCAGACCGAGGCCACCGGCGAGTTTGTATCCCCCTTTGCCAAGGAAGGCTTTACCGAAAGCTACTTCACCGAGGCGCAGGCCAAATATGAAGAAGGCTATGCCCAGATCGAGCAGGGCAAAAACGACAACGCACGCGGCGATGTGCTGGGGCTGACCACCGTCATCTACGCCGTGGTGCTGTTCCTGCTGGGCATCATCACCTCCTTCAAAAACCAGAAGGTCAAGCTGGCCGTGGGCATTTTGTCCGTCGCCGCGCTCATCTTCGCCGTCATCTTCATGCTGCGCGTGCCCTACATTCCGCTGACCTGGCCCAGCCTGTAACCCGGGAGCGGATCTATGCGAGCGAAGCTAAAAAACTTCATCGAGCGAAGCTGGTTCCAAAACATCATTCTCGCTCTGGTCATCGTGAACTCCCTGAGCCTTGGCATCCAGACCTTTTCCCTGCCCGCCGATATTGCCCGCGTGATGTCCGTGCTGGACACGGCATGTTTGGCAGTTTTTGTGGTAGAGATCGTGCTGAAGCTCATTGCTTACGGCTGGCGGTTCTTTACCGACGGCTGGAACATCTTTGACTTTTTGGTGGTGGGTGTGGCGTTGATCCCCAACATGGGCGTGTTCGCCGCGCTGCGTATCATCCGCGTGCTGCGGGTGCTGCGCTCGCTGCGGGCGCTGCGCCTGGTGTCCCGCCTGGAGAAGCTGCGCATCATTGTGCAGGCCATTCTGGATTCCCTGCCCAGCATCGCCTGGACGGGCTTTTTGCTGGCCATCATCTTCTACATCTTTGCCGTGGTGGGCACGATGATGTTCGGCAAGGAGTTCCCCGATTGGTTCGGCAACCTGTGGAAGAGCCTCTATACGCTTTTCCAGGTCATGACCATGGAGAGCTGGTCCATGGGCATCGCCCGGCCGGTCATCGCCGCGTTTGGTTGGGCGTGGGCCTATTTCGTGCCCTTCATCCTCATCTCCGCTTTTGTGGTGATGAACGTGGTGGTGGGTGTGGTGGTCAACACCATCGGCGAAGTGACCGAGAAGAGCCGCGCCGAAGTGCAGCTGCGCAAGCAGGGCGCGCCCCAGCTGCATGAGGAGCTGGAGAAGCTGCAGGAGCAGCTCAAAACCGTGCAGCTGCTGCTGGATCAGCAGGCAAAAGCGGCGGAAAAAAAGGTCGAGTAAAAAAGGATTCCAGCATTGTTTTTTTGGAAAAGTATGGTAGAATTGAGTTAATCTTGTGAAAAATGGTTTTAGCGGAGATCCGTTAAAATAAATGCATTTATTTTTTGGGGAGGGTACATATCATGAAGAGCAAAATGACCGCTTTGATTCTGTCTATTTTCTTGGGCGCGCTCGGCGTGGATCGTTTCTATCTGGGCAAGATCGGCACCGGCATTCTGAAGCTCATCACCGCTGGCGGCTTCGGCATTTGGTGGCTCGTTGACATCATCATGATCGCCACTGGCAAGATGACCGACAAAAACGGCAACTCGCTGCAGGCCTAATCAGTAAAACGAAAAAGCAGCCCCACCTGTGGGGCTGCTTTTTATTTGTCTTGTCCATTCAGCTGCGCCAGCATTTCCCGGCACCAGCTCAGCAATCGGCCGTAGGCTTCCTCCAAATCGACGGGCTCTCCCCGGCGCAGGGCAAGCGCCGTCTCCAGCACCCGGAGATCCTCCATTTCCAGGCAGGCGCGCAGCGCCGCCTTGCTGCCCACCCATTGGCCGGTGCGCAGGTAATGCCAATTCTGCAGAAGATAAAACACGCGTTTATACGCCCCGGGCACACCCTCACGCGCGGCTTGCGGGCCGCTGTAAATGTAGCAGTGGCACAGCGCGTGGTACAGGTCGCCCACGCCGGTGCGCAAATAGGCGCGCACATCCTCTGCGCTCCACGCCGGGAGAAAATCCGCCAAGCGGCCGTAAACATCCCGCGTTTCGTGGCTCAGCTGGCAAAGCTCCGCCCGGTTCCAGCCTCTCAGCTCCGCTTCCCCGCAAAGAAAGCCGCAGGGCCGGGGCTCGTCTCCCATCTGCGCCAACACCGCCCGATACGCATCCAGATCCTGCACCGTCAGCGCATCCAGCACGGTCATCACGTCCAGATCGCTGTTTTTATCGGCTTCCCCGCGGGCATAGCTGCCCTGCAGGCCCACATAACGCAGGCGGCCGCCAAAGGCTTGCCCCAAACACCGCACCATTTTTTCCATATACGCGTGCGCATCCGCCATTTTTTATGCTTCCTCCCCTGGCTCACATTGTTTGCTTATCATAACACACGCCGCGGCGGCGGCAAACAAAAAAAGCTCCGGCGGAGCAATTCCGCCGGAGCAAAAAGCATTGTTTTTTACAGCATGGAGCGATACAGCGCGGCGATCTCCTCCACGGAGGTATCCCGCGGGTTGCCGGGGCGGCAGGCGTCGGCATAAGCCGACTCGGACAGGAAGGCAATGTCCTCTTCCTTGAGAATGCCCTTGAGGTTTGCGGGGATGCCCACATCGGCACCCAGCTTGCGCACGGCGGCAATGGCAGCGGCGCGGTATTCCTCCTGCGACATTTTTTCGGCACCCTCCACGCCCATGGCGATGGCCAGGTCGCGGTACTTCTCGCCCGAGTATTGGGCGTTGTATTCCAGCCCCACCGGCAGGATAATGGCGCAGGCCACGCCGTGCGGCGTGTCATACAGCGCGCTCAAGCCGTGAGCCATGCTGTGCACAATGCCCAGCCCCACGTTGGAGAAGCCCATGCCCGCCACATACTGCCCCAGCGCCATGCCCTCGCGGCCGTCGGGCTCGTTGGCCACCGCGCCGCGCAGGCTGCGGGAGATGATCTCAATGGCCTTGAGGTGGAACATGTCGGTCATTTCCCAGGCGCCCTTGGTGATGAGGCCTTCGATGGCGTGGGTCAGCGCGTCCATGCCGGTGGAGGCGGTCAGCCCCTTGGGCATGGAGGCCATCATATCCGGGTCGATCACGGCGACGCCGGGAATATCATGGGTATCCACACAAACAAACTTGCGCTTCTTCTCCACGTCGGTGATGACGTAGTTGATGGTCACCTCGGCGGCAGTGCCGGCGGTGGTGGGTACGGCGATGGTGAACACGGCGGGATTTTTGGTGGGAGCCACGCCCTCCAGCGAGCGCACATCGGCAAACTCGGGGTTGTTGATGATGATGCCAATGGCCTTGCCCGTATCCATGGCCGAGCCGCCACCCACCGAGATCATATAATCAGCGCCCGACGCCTGATAGGCCGCCACGCCCTGCTGCACATTTTCAATGGTAGGATTGGCCTTAATATGGCTATAGACCTCATAGGTCAAGCCGGCGGTTTCCAGCACCTTGAGCACTTTGTCCGTCACGCCAAATTTCAGCAGATCCGGGTCGGTGCAGATGAACGCCTTGTGCAGACCGCGGCTCTTCACCTCGCCGGGGATCTCGTTCACGGCACCCTTGCCGTGGTAGGAAATGGAATTGAGCACAATGCGGTTTGCCATCAATAACCGTCCTCCTTCAGGTAATATTGGATAATACTTATAGTATACCTCACGGATTCGGTTCGCTATCACTACTTTGTGAAAAGTCTGTCATATTTTGTCCTTTTGGGTGCGGTAGCGCTGCGCCGCCTCGGTGATGTAATAGGTGCCCGAGACAAACAGCCCCATGATGCCCAGCGCCTGCCAAAGCATATCCACCGACTCCGCTTGGGCCGGTGTGGTTAGCGCCTGGGCAGCCTGCGCCGCCGCGTCGGTGTTGCCCGCGGTGTATTGCTCGATGGCCTGCTGCTGGGCGCTGCTTCCCACGCTGCACTGGGGCGCGCTCAGCGGGCAGTGCCGACCGCAGCCGTCGCAAAACAGGCTGCCCAGATAATTTTGAAGGGTACTGTCCGTGGCGCTGCCGCTCTCTACCGAGGCCGACCCGCCCTTTTTGTCGTCCTGCGTCTGGCTGTCGGCGGGCACGGGGGTGGCCGACGGCGCCGGCGATGCCTGCGCGTCGTCCGCTGTGTTTTGCCCGCCGGTTTCCTTGCGATAGGCCTGCGCCGCTTCGGTTTGCTGCTGCACGCCCCGCCCGCAGTGCGGGTTGGCCAGCGAGCAGCGCTTGCCGCAGCCCGAGCAGGTCAGCGTGCTTAAATAATTTTCCAGCTCGGGATCGTCGCTGTAGTCGTTGACGGTCTGACTTTGCGCGCCCGGCCTGTCGTTCCCCTTGGCCTGGCTGTGCGCGCTGCGCTGCGCGGCAAGCACGGGTGTATCCGCCTGCTGCGCGCTCCCGTCACCGGCCGTGCTGCTGCGCGAAGTGCCGCCGGCGACGGCCAGCGTTTGGCTGAGCATACGGGAAGAGGTGCGCACCAGCCCATAAATGCCCAGCAACGCCAGCAGGCCGCTGACCACCCGGCAAAGCACCGTGCGCACGGTGCTATAAGCGCGCAGGTGAAGCAGCTTGCGCACCTGCAGCAAAATGGCTTTCCAATGCAGCCCCACGTGCACGCCCAGCAGCGCCAGCGTGCCCCAGGACAGGATGCCGTGGGCAAGCGCCCAGCCCGCGCGCGTGACCGTCTGGGGCAGCACCACGCGGGAGATGAGCAGACCGCTGAGCAGCAGTGCGCTCATCATAACCAGCAGCACCGCGTCCAAAACGTACATAAACCTGACCCGCGCGGACAAAGCGCCAAAGCGCCGCGTGGTGTTCACGATCCATTTCCAGTTGAGTGCCTTGTGCAGCACAAAAACGGCGCACAGGGCAATGCCCAGCCATTCGTGCACGGCCAGCCCGGTGACGCTGGTATCCATCAGCAGCAAAAACGCCGCCGCCATCAAAGCATCTAAAACATATTTGGCTTTTCTCATAAAATCCTCATTTTTTCGCAGTTGTTTTTGGGATGTACTTGTATCTTAATGGTTAAATTTGAATAACTGATGTCCAGAAAATCAACTTTTTTGCCGAACCATGTTATAATGAAAAAAACATTTTCGAAAGGGGATTTCAGGATGCTGCGCATCGGGCAAATTTCCGAAAGCTTTTATCCCATTGTGGACGGCGTGGGGCGGGTGGTCTATCAATACGCCGATATGCTGGGGAAAGCCGGTCACGACGTCTATGCGGTTACCCCGCAGCGGGATACGGGCTGCCGGGGGCGCTTTCCTTTTGAAATTGTGGATTATGTGGGATACCCGGTTCCCGGGTCGCCCCAATGTCGGTTTGGCTTTTCCGCGCTGGATTCCCATTACAACACCCGAACCCGGCAGATCAGCCTGGACATTGTGCACACCCACTCGCCTTACTTTGCCGGTACGGAGGGGTTGCGCCTGTCCGTCCGCAGCAAATGCCCGCTGGTCAGCACCTTTCATTCAAAGTATTACGACGATTTCATGAAGTACACCCATTCCGAAGCCATTGCCGAGCTGGGTGTCAAATATGCGGTGGATTTTTATCGCAGATGCGACGAAGTATGGGCGGTCAGCCGCAGCACGGCTTCGGTTTTGCGCGATTACGGCTATAACGGCCCGGTACGGGTGATGGAAAACGGCAGCGACATTCGGGACATCCGCCCCGAGGACCGCGCCGCCGCCTGCGCGGCCTTTGGTCTTGACGACGAGCTTCCGGTGTTGCTGTTTGTGGGCCAGCTGGACTGGAAAAAAAATTTGCTGCGCATTTTGGAAACCTGCGCGCTGCTGAAAACCGAAGGCCTGCGCTTTCACTTGGTCATGGCGGGGCAGGGCTGCGACGCCCGCCACATTCGAACCAAGGCAACGGCGCTGGGGCTGGCGGACGTGCTGACCTTTACCGGCCATATTGAAGACCAGGCTCTGCTGGACGGTCTGTATCAGCGCGGATCCATTTTTTTCTTTCCCTCCATTTATGACAACTGCCCCATGGTGCTGCGCGAAGCCGCTGTGATGGGCACGCCTGCGCTGGTCTCCCGGGGCAGCAACCCCGCAGAGGTCATCCGGGACGGAGAAAACGGATTTATCGCCGACGATAATACCCGCGCCATGGCCGACGCCGCGGCCCGCGCCCTGAGCGACCCCGAGCAGCTTACCCGCATCGGGCTGTGCGCCCGGAAAACCATTCCGGTGAGCTGGGAGCATATCCTTCACGACGTAGAAGGAGCCTATGCCGAGCTGATCGAGCGATTCGCCGATGAAGGGGTGCGGCAGCGCTCTTTGCGCAGCCGCCGCGGCCTGCTCAACAAGCTGGAAAGCTCCCCGTTGTAAAAAATTCATTTTATACATAAACCAAGACCTCCCCGGGCAAACTGATGCAAAACACAGGGAGGTCTTTTTTCTATGGTCGATAACAGCATTCCTCAAGGTTTAAGCATGGCTCTGGCGCAGGATCCAAACGCCCTGCAGGCGTTTTCCGCACTTTCTCCTTTGGCTCGGCAGGATGTGATCACCCACGCGCGCGCCATCACCTCCAAAGAAGAAATGCAGGCTTTGGTTTCCACGCTCTCCCCTTCCTAGGGTTATCGCCTTGGCGGCGATATGAGAGCGGTGTAGGAAGAAGAAAAGTAAGAACGCCCAGCAAGGGGTGGTCACCCCTTGACCCTTTCATTGGGGAAATGCCGCGGCGACGGTCAGGGTGCTATTCCCGAGGACGAGCAACGTGCGGCGAACTTTTTCAGCGTCAGCAATTGCTCTTGGCTGCCTTTGCGTTTCGCCGTAGGCGAAACGCTCCCGGGGTCTGGGGTGTCCCCAGACGGGAGGGGTGCTGAGGATTGTTAAGGGGAACAAGGGGACGCATCAAACCAGCGCCGCTTTAGCGGCGCTGGCGGCCGAAACACGCCGAAGCTGAGCGCAGTATTGCCGTGAAGCGGCAATTACGGGAGCGGCGTAGGAAGAAAAATGATGAGACCGCCCACAAGGGACTTCGCCCCTAACCAGTGCCGCAATAGTGGCACTGGCAGCTGAAACAAGTGGAAGCCCAGCGCAGTGTTGCCGCGTAGCGGCAATCACGGGAGCGGTGAATAAAAGGATAAGCAAGAGCCCCACAAGGGATTGTATCCCTTGACCCTTTCATCGGGGAAGAGCCACTTTGACGCCCGGAGTGTCGCTCCCGAGGTCAGGCAACACACGGCCAACTTGTTGCTTTCTCACAAGCCCGGTGGCTAAAAATAGTATGCACCCTTGAAGGGGCAACCGCCCCTTGGGAAACTCGCCTCCGGCGGGGGCCAAACCCTTGACCCCTTCTTTGGGGAGAGGCTTCTTTGACGCCCGGAGTGTCGCTCTCGAGGAGAAACAAATTGGGACGCCCTCGTTCTTTTAGCGTCAGTAGGAACTCTTAGCTGCCCTCGCGTTTCGCCTGCGGCGAAACGCTTTTGGAGAAAATATGAATCCGTTTCACACCCACGCCCCCGCAAAACCCCTGCCGGCGACCCCCGCGCAAAAGCCTG
>JAQUVY010000153.1 GCA_028693155.1 Eubacteriales bacterium | reverse complement strand
CGTTTTTACACGCGACCGGTCGTGCGCCCCGACGCGATTGCCTACCTGGTGGCCGACCTTCCACTGCTGCCGGCCTATCCGCTGCTTATCCGCATGTTCTCCGCGCCGCAGGAGCTGATCTG
Organism: Eubacteriales bacterium; assembly: GCA_028693155.1. Lineage (GTDB taxonomy): Bacteria > Bacillota > Clostridia > Christensenellales > UMGS416 > STF2-111. The sequence goes on along the minus strand of JAQUVY010000153.1, from coordinate 3,656 downwards.
GGGCATCTTCCTCGTCACGCTGGTCGGCGGCATTTTCCAGCCGCTGTGCTGGGCGCAGAGCTTCATTATCCCCTCGGCGCTGCGCGCGGCAGGCGATGCCAAGTATACCTCCATCGTCGCCTTAATTACCATGTGGACGGTGCGGGTGGTGCTGGGCTATGTTCTGGGCGTGGTGCTGAAGATGGAGATCCTGGGGGTATTTCTGGCCATGGAGATCGAATGGGGCATTCGCGCCATCATCTTCTCCCGCCGACTCAAGGGCAACAAGTGGTATGCGCATAAGCTGATTTAGCGCGTTTCATTTTTTGCACAAAGAGGACGGCGGGCACATTGTCCGCCGTCCTTTTGTCTTGAATCATCCATTGAATGGCCGTCAGCGCATTGCAGACGCGTCGGACGAGAAGCACCGCGCGCGGCGGGCGTTCTTTTGTGCGCGGGTTTGGCGGGCAGCGCGTTTTATTTCGCCGCGTGTTACCGCTGCGGGCGGTGACCGCCTCGCTAAGCAGCACAGCAGCGGAAAACCAGGCGCTGCGCAGCTCCTCCCGTCAGCTTGAAGACACCCGCAGCGCCACCTGCGGGTCGGGCTTAAGGCCGTACTCCCGCTTCAAGCGCTCGCCCAGCGCCCCTTCCATCATCAGGGTATCGTGCTGCGCAAAGCAGGCTTCCCAATTCATTCCGCTCTTCCTTTCACTTTTTCCGGGCAAACGCATACGCCTGTGAAAGCCAATCCATCAATTCGCCGTCGATCTGCGAGCGTTCAAAAACCATAACGTGGTGGGTCCAACGCCCGGGCGTGGGATGCGCCGCGCTGAAAACACGGCAATTCTGCACCTCATATGCCAAGGCAAAGGAAACAACGATTCCACCCCGGCGTGAGGGCAGCGACACAAACGCGAACGGATGCCTGCTGCTCATTCGAATCTGGGTTTTCTGGGGCAAAATGTCCAGCTGTGAAAAGGCCGCCAGCATTTCCTCCTCCAGCGCGCAATAAAGCTCCCATTCCTCCGGGTTGCCCGCAAACAAGGCAAACGGCTGCCGCGCCATTGTGCATCCCCCTTTCCTGTCCGCCTTAGGGACGTATGCAGATGGGCGTGCCCAAGGGGCAATGCGCCCAGAGAATGTCCATGACCGCATCCTCCACGGCAATGCACCCCGCCGTCCAATCGCGGTCGCCGCCATGGCCGTGTATCATGATCTGCCCGCCTATGGCCGTGTTCCAGGGCGGCCGTTTTTTCTCGGCCTGCGCCCGGGCAATCTGCCGGTAGGTGGCCTGGTCGATGCGTTCATCCTCCAGCGCCCGGCGGGCGTCCTCCTCGTTGGGATAGGAAACGCCCAGGGAAAGGTAATAGCTGCTGGCGGCGTTGCGCAGGCAAACGGCATAATCCCCCTCGGGCGTTTTGCCGTCGCCCTCTTGGTTTTTATCCCCTTGGGGTTCCCACCCCAGGCCGATCTGCCAGCTGCCAAAAAGCGCGCCGTCCTCCCAAAGCTCCAGCCGGCGCGCCCCCTTATAAACCACGATGGCGGTTCCCTCTTCAACCACGGCAGGGGGTGTAGGGCGGGCGGTGGGGCAAACCGTGCTGAGATCATCCATGTGAACATAGCCCGTTTCCTCCTGCCCGTAACGGATGCGGCACCAGTCGCCCACGGTTTCCAGCCGGAAAACCGCCGTGCCCAAAGCCAAGGTTTCCCTGACCGGGCTTTGGCCGTCCGCCTGAGCGCGCACGCGCACGCCTTCCCCGGTCGCATAGCATACCTGTGTCGCTTCCTCAGCAGGCGTTGCCGCACTGGGTGTGGGCGCGGCGGTGGCTGGCGGGGTGGGCTGCGGCGTTTCCACCACCCGCGCAGCAGGTGTGTCGGCCTTTGGCGAAGCGGCGCACGCGCTCAGACCGCAGCACAAGAACAACAGCCCCACTAAGATCCCTTTGGTCATATCTTCCCCCTTCATTTCCGCCCATGTCCATCCTATCTTTTATTATAAGGGCCTCCCGCCGCCCCGACAAGCGGCGGCCGCGACCCCCACGGCAAAAAATAAAAAGCGCATTTTCATGCGCTTCCTATTTTAAACATTATGAGACGGGCCTGTAAGCCGAGTTCTGTCGTGAATGGCCATCTATCTAGGCCGACGGTTACCCGCCGGCTCAAGCGATTTCGGGAACTGCGGCGGGCAACCGACACGTCCCTTTTCTTGCTCCGAATGGGGTTTACACGGCCAATCCCGTCGCCGGGTTGCCGGTGAGCTCTTACCTCGCCTTTTCATCCTTACCCGGCCGAAACCGGGCGGTAATTTTCTGTTGCACTTTCCTTGGAGTCGCCTCCACCGGGTGTTACCCGGCACCCTGCCCTGCGGAGCTCGGACTTTCCTCGTCTTTTTGCAAAGCCGCGGCCATCCAGCCTGCTCATAACCGCCCTATAGTGTATCACATCTGCGGGGAAACCGCTACCGCTAATCTTTGATAAACAAAATTCTGCCGCAGTTGTCGCACTCCACCAGGCTGCCGGCCGCCAGCTTTTTCTGCGCCGCCGAGGGCAGCTCCATGTTGCAGCCGGTGCACTGGCCGCCCACCACCGGGGAAAGGGGATTGGCACAGCGCTTTTTGATGCTCTTATAATGCTCCAGCAGCTCGGCATCCAGCTCGGGCTCCATGGCCTCCAGCTCCTTGCGCAGCGGCTCGCTCTCCTGAGCAACCTGCGCCGACTCGCTTTCGTACATCTTGCGCAGCACCTCGAAGTCGTTCTTCGCGCGGGGCACGTTGGCGATAAGCTTTTTCATGGTCAGCTCGATCTTCTCAATGCTCTTGATGATGTTGAGCAGCTCGCGCTCCTGGCGGTTGAGCTGATCGCGCAGATCCATGGACTCCTTTTTCAGGCGATCCACATCCTGCATGGTCATCTCCTGCGCCGAACTGCTCAGCTCGGCGGCCACATCGTCAATGCGCTCGTTGATCGTCTCCATCTTGTGCGATGAGGTATCGTACGACACGCGCAGCGCCGAGGATTCGGCCTCCATATTCTTAATATTCTGCTGGGCGTCCTTCAGGTAATTGCGCGCCACCATCAGCTTTTTTCGGGTATCCGATCCCTTCAGCTTGTTTTCCATGGCGGTGATCTTCAGATCTACCTTCTGGTACTCCCACATTTTCATCAGCTCATCCATAATAAGCTCCTTTCATCCTCGGCGCGAAACGACAGGCGGTGTGCCCGTTCATTTCTCCGCATACGTTTGATATTCTACATGATTCCACGCGTTTTGTAAATGGCGAGCCATCGCCGCCACCACAGGACGCTCGCTGAAATCATGCCCGACCGTTATAATGTTCAACCCACGCTGATACGCATACAGCGCGTCGTGATATTTCATCTCGCCGGTCAGCAGCGTGTCCGCGCCCGCGTCCAGCGCGGCTTGGGCATAGTCGCCGCCGCTGCCCGGCACCAGGCAGATCTTTTTGCACGGCCCCGCCGCCCACACGCGGGGCTGCCCGCCCAGACGCTGCGCCGCCCGATCCCCCAGCGCCTGGGGGCTGCCCGCGAACACGGTCATGCACCCCGGCTGCTCCGGCCAGGCCGCGAAGGGCAGCTCCAGCGCCTCGCACAGGGCGCGCGCGGTGCCGCACGGCGCAAAGTCCAAATTGGTATGTGCGCAGTACAAGCTGATGCCC
>JAQUVY010000152.1 GCA_028693155.1 Eubacteriales bacterium | reverse complement strand
CCGTCGGGATACTTTTCGTCCATATCGTGGTAGTGCTGCTTGACGAAAAGCTGGTTGTGGTTAAAATAAGCCGCCCAGCCGTCTTCGTTGCTGATGCCGAACTTAAACGCACCCGCCGCATTTTCATCCTGACGCAGGGCGATGTAGCGCTTGCCCCACATGACGCGCGGATCGCTCATGTCGGTATAGGGCCACAGGCTCATCACGCGGTTGCTCACCAGCCCCGTGTCGCGCTGGGTCACGGGCACGATTTCCAGACCGCCCTTGGACAGCTGCGTGATGCACCAGGCGGAGAGCTTCACCGGCCATGCGCCGCAGTTGCGGACGCGATGCAGCACGGTGACCAGAGGCGCGTCGTCCTCCATGGTGATCTCCATCTCTTTTTGCGTTTGCGCCCAAGGCTCGGGCTTCTGCACGGTGCGAATGCCGTTCTCGATCTCCTCCCAGAACACGGGGGCGTTGTCGAGCTCGTAGGAGCGCGGCATGGCCTCCGGGCTGTGCCACAGGCGATGGCCGCCCATGAGTTGATACGCGGCATTGTCCTTATCGTATCCCAGCTCCACAAACATATTGGGGCCGCCAGGGGTGGCCAGGCGGATCACGCGCGGGCCCACATCCACCGTAACCAGCAGCTCAATGGCACCGTTGGAAAGGCTGACGCACTTGCCATACGCGCCGTACTGCACTTCTTTTATCATAACGGACATCAAACAGGTTCCTCCTATTGCTTACTTATCTGTTATAATAGCAGGTATGCTTTCGGCTTTCAATACGCCGATTGGCGGAAAGGAGCCAACATGTTTCAACCCGGAGACACGGTGCCGCTGCGCCTGCCCGACGGCCGGCAAAAACGGTTTATCCTGCAGCTGGCTTTTCTTTATCACGGAGAACGTTACGGTGTGCTGGCACCCCGCCGAAAACTTTTTTCCGGCAGCGCGCTCATCGCCCGCGCCCAGCACCCCTGCCTGGAAAACGAGTGCTTCCTCCCGCTGCCGCCCGATGAGCAGGAAACTCTTTTAGAATATTTGCAGCGCTGAACCATCTCCCTCCTATGCGCCGGTCACACTTTTGTTCCCGGGTCATACATTGGTATTAGACTTCCGGAACATCCGGATCCGGTTAAGGAGGGAAATGCATGTCCTTTTATAGCTACAAAAATGCCAACGGTCAGCTGTGTCCCGGTGCCATTGCGGCGGACGAAGGCTTTCGCTGCTGCGAGCGTATCTGCATTCAGGTGAAGAAGGTTTACGACGCCTGCCTGGAGCAAACGCAGATGGATCGCATCGTAACGGTGTGCAACATTACACCCGTCACGCCCCCGCCCATCACCCCCATCACCTTCGTCAGCTGCCGCAGCACCAGCGCCACCGGCGAGATCCATGACCTGATGATCGACCGGCTGCCCGACCGTCCTCATTTCGCCCGCGTGCGCTGCAACATCCACATCCCCATCGAGGTGGTCTTCACCGACGGCACCAACCGGGAATATGTGGGTCAGGCCGTAATCGTCGTGAAAAAAGATGTCATCATGTATGTGCCCGATGATTCTCTGGTGCCCTACGAGCTGCAGACCCTGGTCAACGCCATCTGTGTGTCCGGCTACCACCTGCGCGGGCAGGAGTTCAACATCACCATCTGCGTGTCCGTCATCCTGAAAATTGTGGCCGACGTCGACCTGCTCATCCCCTGCTACGGCTTTTGCCCCATTCCGCCCTGCGAAGGCTTTGCCGAAGGCGTGTGCGACGAGTTCTTCCCTCTGCCCCTGTACCCGCCCCAACCCTGCGACTGCACCTGCTGACCGCGCACAGCAAAAAGGCCGCCCCTCCTTACAAGGAGGGGCGGCCTTTCCAATTGGCGGCCTTTTATTCAAACCATGCTTCGTGCGCACATGCCTTTAGTGTTCCAGATCCGTTTTCCACAAGCCGTGAAGGTTGCAATAGGCGTACACCGTTTGGGGGATGTCGTTAGGTGTCATTGCAAATTCGATCTCCGGTATATCGCCGGGTTTCAGGCATTTGCGCTGGCCGCCCTGTGCGGTTTGCAGGTAGACCCATTGTATCCAGTGTTCTTGCGTCATGGGATGGGGTACTGCCCCGATCTTCACCGTCACGCGCTCTCCCTGCACCGTGACCACCGGGACGTGCTTCTCTTTGCTGGCGTCTACACTGCCGGGTATGAGCTGCTCCATGGGTGCTCCGCAGCAGATAATTGGAACGCCGGAGTGATGAATCATTCCTATCAGATTGCCGCAGTGCCGGCAAACATAAAACCGATCGTGGCCCATTGGTCTTCCCAGCCTTTCCGCTCTTCTTTCCGAAGAACTTCTTCACCTTTATCATACCCGGGTTTTCCGGGTTAAAACAGATCCACAAATATATTTTTTTACGCACGCAAAACCGCCGCCCACAGGTGGGCGGCGGTTCGGCAAAAAACGCCTTGTGCGCTGATTTATTGTGCTTCCACCAGATCGGTGGTGGCGTTGGGCACATCCACAAAGGTCTTGCCCGGCTTCAGCTGAATGGGATCGCCGTTCTCATCGAAGAACATGGTTTGAGAGGTTTCGCTCTCCTGCTTCCAGGTGCCGTCGTAATGGTTGCCGTCAATGAGGTACTCGGCGCGGCCCTCGCCCACATAATTGGCCTTGGCCAAGCCTTCCTTGGCGCTGTACTCAAACTTGACGTACTGCACCACCACGTTGTTGACGCTGACCTGCTCCTTGGTCTCCTTGTCCATCATGGCCTCGCCGCGGCAGAAGCGACGGTACACGTGGTTAGCCGCGTCGTATTCATACTTGACCGTATAGCCCTTGAAATAGTTCAGCTCGTAATCCTTGCCGTCGGGGTTGGCGTTCACATTGTCGTTGAAGATGAAATGGCCGATGGCAGGCGCGGCATTGTCCAGCTTGCCCATCAGTTTTTCGGCGTTGACATACAGGTTGTGCGGCGCCTTGCGGTCGGTGGAGCGGGTGTACAGGTCGTACGCCGGGCCCTCCACGCCGTTGGCACGGATGGCCACAGGCAGCTTGTCAAAATAGTCGCGTACGTCGTAGCCGGTACCGCCGTCGGTGCTGTTGCCGCCGTAGGCATACGCCGCGCCGGGCCACTGCATGACCTTCATCAAATAAGGCACGCGGGTGGAGCGAATGGGGCCTACCTTGGTGGGATATTCGGTGGAAAACACCGCCAGAAAACGGGTAACGCCGCCGGTGTCGTGCATGATCTCATAGATCATGTCCGCCTTGGAAATGCCCGAGTGCGGGAAGGCGGCCTTTGCCCCGCTGATGGTGATCAGCACGGGCTTATATTCGCCCTGCAGCTTCAGCCCGGTCACCGGGTTAATGCCGTCAGGGTATTCCTTGAAGATCGTAGCATAGTCCAACGTTTTGGGTTCTTCGGTGGCTTCCGGGGTGGGCGAGGGCGTCACCTCCACAGTGGCCTCAGGGGTAGCCACGGGGGTCACCTCGGGCGTGGGGGTGGCAGCGGGCGTTTTGGCGCAGCCCGCGGCCAGCACCATCAACCCGGTCAGCAGCACTGCCATCCATCCGATGTGTTTTTTCATTTTATCCTCCTGCGCGCCGAGCCAAGGATCAGGAAAAAAAATTTGCCGCCCGACGCTTTTCACCTGACCATCATATCACAAAACCCATCAAATAAAAGGCGGCTTTTTGTTGAATTACTGTATATTCTTTGTTGCGCGGCGATTTCACACCGGGTCGGGCATAAGCCGCCTCGGCCGAGACGCCGCCCTTGTCAAGCGCCTCGCCGACGCGGTCATAAAGGTCGCCCACCTGCTTCAGCTCCTGCGGGGCGCACAGGCTGTCCCGTATGATGTTATAACC
>JAQUVY010000044.1 GCA_028693155.1 Eubacteriales bacterium | reverse complement strand
GCTGCCCCGGCGGTTCCCGCGGGGATAAAACGCCCAACTGGATCACCTGCCCCTGGCCTGAGGATTACAGCGATGCGCTGAATTATCAGTGGAACAAGGTGCTGATCCCTTATTGGAAAAAGATGTGCAAATTTGCCCGCGAGCATGGCGTCACCAAGATTGCGCTGGAGATGCATCCCGGTTTCTGCGTGTACAACCCCGAGACCCTGCTGAAGCTGCGCAAGGCGGCCGGCCCCGAGATCGGCGCCAATTTCGATCCTTCCCATCTGTACTGGCAGGGCATCGAGCCGGTGAAGGCCATTCGCGCGCTGAAGGATTGCATGTGGCACTTCCACGCCAAGGATACCAAGATCGATCCCATCAACACGCCGGTCAACGGTGTGCTGGATACCAAGCATTACGCAGACGAGATCAACCGTTCCTGGATCTTCCGTTCGGTGGGCTATGGTCATGACTTCGCCGACTGGAAGGCCATGATGTCCGAGCTGCGTCTGATCGGCTACGACGGCGCCATCTCCATTGAGCATGAGGACAGCCTCATGTCCGGCTCCGAGGGTCTGGGCAAGGCCATCGACCTGCTCAAGCAGGTGCTGATCTACGAGCCCGTGGGCGAGATGTTCTGGGCGTAAGCGATGTGAAAAGAAAAGCGGAAGTTGTGGCTTTCGCTTTTTTTGTTGCCCAGCAATTTTCATTTTTCTGCGTATGGACAAACACATGAAAGTGTGCTATGCTGTCAGCAGTTGAAATCGCACCCTTTAAGTCGATCCGGAGAGGTCGGTAAGGAAGCGCAGATACCCCCAGAAGTGGAGATTTGTATCGTCCTGCCGGCTTTTGCCCGGCGGGACGTTTTTATTTTCGCAGGAGGGACAGCATGAAAGAGAAGACTGTTTTGATGGATGCGGCGGCGATGGACCGCGCGCTGACCCGCATTGCCCATGAGATGCTGGAGCGCAATCACGGCGCGCAGGATCTGGTTATTCTGGGGATCCAGCGCCGGGGTGTGCCGCTGGGGCGGCTCCTGCAGGAGAAGATCCGCAAGTTTGAGGGCGTGGATGTGCCCATGGGCGTGCTGGACATTACGTTTTATCGGGATGACCTGTCGCTGCTCAACGAACACCCCGTCATCAACGGCACCGACGTGCCCTTCGCGCTGGAGGAGAAGACGGTCGTCATGGTGGACGATGTGCTTTACACCGGCCGCACCGCCCGCGCCGCGCTGGATGCCATCATGGATTTGGGGCGCGCGCAGAGCGTACAGCTGGCCGTGCTGATCGACCGCGGTCACCGGGAGCTGCCCATCCGGGCGGACTATGTGGGCAAAAATGTTCCCACCTCGAAAAACGAAGTGGTGGGTGTGATGGTGGAGGAGTTCGACGGGGAAAACACCGTCAAGCTCTTTGATTTGGATTAGACGGCCGGTAATATCCGGCTTTTTTCATAGCACGAAAGGAAGAGACGTATGGCATTGAAACGAAAAGATCTGCTGGGGCTGCGCGGCGTAAGCCGGGAAGAGATCGAGGAAATCTTGACCACAGCGCGGCAGATGAAAGAGTTTTTGACGAAGAATCAAAAGAAGACGCCCCACCTGCAGGGCAAATCCATCGTGACGCTGTTTTATGAAAACAGCACGCGCACCCGTATGTCTTTTGAGCTGGCCTCCAAATATATGTCGGCGGCGGCGGCGAACATCTCGGCTTCGGCATCCTCGGTGCAAAAAGGCGAGACGCTCATCGACACCGGCTGTACGCTGGATCAGATGGGCACCGATGTGATCATCATTCGCCACCCCATGGGCGGTGCGCCCCACCTGCTGGCAAAAAATGTACGCGCCAGCGTCATCAACGCCGGCGACGGCATGAACGAGCACCCCACCCAGGCGCTGCTGGACATGTTCACCATGCAGGAGCGTTACGGTTCTCTGGAAGGGTTGAAGGTGGCCATTGTGGGCGATGTGGCGCACAGCCGTGTGGCGCGCAGCAACATCTGGGGGCTGACGACCATGGGCGCCACGCCGGTGCTGGCCGCGCCTGAGACCTTTATTCCCATGGATATGGCCGAGCTGGGCGTGCAGATCAATCACGATGTGGACAGTGCAGTAAAGGACGCGGACGTGGTGATGGGTCTGCGCATGCAGCTGGAGCGGCAGCAGGCAGGGCTTTTCCCCAGCGTGCGCGAGTACAGCGAGTTCTTCGGGCTGGATGATCGCCGGCTGGCGCTGGCCAAGCCCGGTGCCATCATCATGCACCCCGGCCCCATGAACCGGGGCGTGGAGATGACCTCGGCATTGGCCGATTGTGACCAGTCCCGCATCCGCGAGCAGGTCACCAACGGCGTGGCGGTGCGCATGGCGCTGCTGTTTATGCTCACAAGGAGGAATTTGGGATGAAATATTTGCTGAAGAACGGCCGCGTGGTCAACCCGGGCGGGGAAAGCGGCATGCTGGATATTTTGGTGGAGAACGGCGTTGTGGCGGGGATGGGCGAAGCCCTTTTCGCGGCGGATGCGGAGGTTATAGACCTGAGCGGATGTTTGGTTATGCCGGGACTGGTGGATATGCACTGCCATCTGCGCGAGCCGGGATATGAATATAAGGAAAGCATTTATACCGGCACCAGAGCGGCGGCGGCGGGCGGCTTTACCGCCGTGGCCTGCATGCCCAACACCAACCCCGTGTGCGACAGCGAGGCCGTCGTGCGTTATATTTTGGACAAGGCGGCGGCGCAGGGTGCGGTAAAGGTTTATCCCATCGCGTCCATCACCAAGGGGTTAAAGGGCGAGGAGCTGTCCGAGATGGGCTTTTTGCAGCGGGCAGGTGCGGTGGCCTTTTCCGACGACGGCAAGCCGGTGGAAAACCCGCGCATGATGCGCCTGGGTCTGCAATACGCCAAAAACTTTGACGCGCTGCTCATTTCTCACTGTGAGGATAAAGCGCTGGCCGCAGGGGGCGTGATGAATGAAGGGATCATGTCCACCAAGCTGGGGCTGGGCGGCATCAGCCGCGTCAGCGAGGAGTTGATGGTTGCCCGCGAGATCTTACTGGCCGAGGCGCTCAAGACCCGTGTGCACATCGCCCATGTATCCACCCGGGGCAGCGCCGAGCTGATCCGGCAGGCCAAGGCGCGGGGCGTGGCCGTCACCGCCGAAACCTGCCCGCATTACTTCGCCGCCACCGAGGAGATGGTGGACGGCTACGACGCCAACACCAAGGTGAACCCGCCTCTGCGCACCCAGGACGACCGCCAGGCCATGCTGGAAGCGCTGGCCGACGGCACGCTGGATGCCATCGCCACCGATCACGCGCCGCACCACGCCGACGAAAAGCTGGTGGAATATAACCTGGCGGCGTCGGGCATCTCGGGCTTTGAAACGGCTTTTGCCCTGAGCTATACGGTGCTGGTCAAGGGCGGCGTATTGACCCAGGACGAGCTGGTGCGCAAGATGAGCGTCGCTCCGGCGCAAATTTTGCGGCGGGAAGGCGGCGTGCTGGCGGTGGGCGCGCCCGCCGACATCATGGCGGCCAACGTGACCGAACCCTACGAAATCGACGTGTCGCACTTCCAAAGCAAGGGCAAGAACAATCCCTTTGGCGGCATGACCGTGTGCGGCCGCCCGGTCCTTACCATGGTCAGCGGAAAAACGGTCTGGAAAAACGGCGAGATCGTGATATAATAAATATACAATCTAATGAATAATATTCAGCAAGGAGAACAGCATGATATTTGATCGGCTGAGTCAGGCCATTCAGGAAAAGAAGAATCCCACCTGCGCCGGCATTGACACCCGCATTGGCCATGTACCCGGAGCCATTCGGGAAAAATACGACTGTGGCTGTGCCCGGGGCGCGGCGGATGCCATCTGGGAGTACAACCGCGCGCTCATCGACCTGCTGGCCGATGTGGTGCCCTCGGTAAAAATTCAGATCGCCTGCTACGAGATGTACGGGCTTCCCGGGCTGGAGACCTTTTGCAAAACGCAGGACTACGCGCGGCAGGCCGGGCTGGTGGTCATTGTTGACGCCAAGCGCAACGACATCGCCTCCACCGCCGAGGCTTACGCCAACGCTTTTTTGGGCGGGGCGGGCAAGCCTGCCTTTGACGCGGATATCCTCACGGTGAATCCCTACCTGGGCTGGGACGGCATCGAGCCCTTCCTGAAGGCGGACGCTGACCGGGGCATCTTTGCGCTGGTAAAGACCTCCAACCCCTCTTCCAGCCAGCTGCAGGATCTGCCGCTGGCAGACGGGCGCACCGTGTTTGAGGCGGTGGGCGATCTGGTGGAGCAGTGGGGCGAGGGCACCGTGGGGGCGTGCGGCTACAGCCGCGTGGGCGCCGTGGTGGGCGCGACGCACCCGCAGCAGGGGGCAGCGCTGCGCAGCCGGCTGCTGCACACCTTCTTCTTGCTGCCGGGTTATGGCGCGCAGGGCGCGGGCGGCAAGGACATCGTGGGCATGTTCGATGAAAAAGGCGGCGGCGCGGTGGTCAACAATTCCCGCGGCCTGATCGCCGCCTGGCAAAAAAGCACGCAGGCCTGGCCTGACGCAGTGCGCGCCGCGGCGTTGGCCATGCAGGCCGATCTGGCCGCCGCACTGGGGCTGTAAGGAGGGTTTTTATGGCATATCTGGTTTTGGAAGACGGAACGGTCTACGAAGGCGCGGCCTTTGGCAAGCTGGCCGATGTAGCCGGCGAGGTGGTGTTCAACACCGGCATGACCGGTTATCAGGAGGTGTTGACCGACCCCTCCTACTGTGGGCAGATCGTCATGATGACCTACCCGCTCATCGGCAACTACGGCGTCAACTGGGAGGATCCCGAGTCGATGAAGCCGCAGGTAAAGGGCTTTATCGTGCGGGAGCTGTGCGTGGCGCCCAGCAACTGGCACAGCGAGGGCAGCCTCAACGATTATCTGGTGCAAAACGGCATCGCCGGCATCCAGGGCATCGACACCCGGGCGCTGACCCGCAAGCTGCGCAGCGCCGGCACCATGCGCGGCATGATCACCGTGGAAGCGCCCACGCAGGAGACGTTCGACGCCATTGAAGCGTATCGGGCCGAGCTGCCGGTGGATGTGGTGACCTGCCAGGAAAAGTTTGAGGTTCCGGGAAACGGCCCCACGGTGGCGGTGATGGATTTCGGGCTGAAGGCCTCCATCCTGTCCTCCCTGCGGCAAAGAGGCTGTCATCTGTTTGTGTTTCCGGCCCATGCCACTGCGGAGGAAATTTTGAAGGTGGAGCCCGACGGCATCATGCTGACCAACGGCCCGGGCGATCCCAAGGACAACCCCGGCGTGATTCAGCAGATTCGCAATCTGGTGGGGAAGAAACCCATTTTCGGCATCTGCCTGGGGCATCAGCTCATGGCTCTGGCCTGCGGCGCGGATACGGAAAAGCTGCGCTACGGCCACCGGGGCTGCAATCACCCCGTGAAGGATCTGGATCTGGATCGGGTCTTTATCACCTCCCAGAATCATGGCTATACCATCGTGGAAGAATCCCTGCCCGCCAATATGCGGGTGAGCCACCGAAACTGGAACGATATGACCATCGAAGGCGTGGTTTATACCGACCACCCCACCTTTACGGTGCAGTTTCATCCCGAGGCGTCGCCCGGCCCCAAGGACACGGCGTATCTTTTCGATAAATTTATGAGCATGATGCAGAAGAAGGGGGAGTGAAGCATGCCGCGCAATGAAAGAATCAAAAAAGTTATGGTGATCGGCTCCGGCCCCATCATCATCGGTCAGGCGGCCGAGTTTGACTATGCCGGCACCCAGGCCTGCCGCGCGCTGCGCGAGGAAGGCGTGGAGGTGGTGCTGGTCAATTCCAACCCCGCCACCATCATGACCGACGAGGACATTGCGGATAAGGTTTATCTGGAGCCCCTCAACGCCGAGGTGCTCAAGAATATCATCCGCGTGGAAAAGCCCGACAGCATTTTGCCCACGCTGGGCGGCCAGACCGGCCTGAACCTGGCGGTGGAGCTGGCGGAATCGGGGTTTCTGGATGAAGTGGGCGTGCGCCTGCTGGGCACCACCGTGGATTCTATCCGCCGCGCCGAGGATCGCGAGGCGTTTAAGGAAACCATGGAGGAGATCGGTGAGCCCATCATCGACAGCGTGATCGTGACCGATGCCGACGCCGCGCTGGATTTCGCCGCCGAGGTGGGGTATCCCGTCATCGTGCGCCCGGCGTACACGTTGGGCGGCACGGGAGGCGGCATCGCCGCCGACCCGCCCGAACTATTCCAGATCTGCTCGGACGGCCTGCGCTTTTCCCGCGTGCATCAGTGCCTCATTGAAAAGAGCGTGGCCGGCTGGAAAGAAGTCGAGTACGAGGTGGTGCGCGACGGCAAAGGCAACTGCATCACCGTATGCAACATGGAAAACATCGACCCGGTGGGCATCCACACCGGCGACAGCATCGTGGTGGCGCCCTCGCAGACCCTGCGCGATGCAGAATATCAGATGCTGCGCTCGGCGTCCATCAACATCATAAACGCACTGAAGATCGAGGGCGGCTGCAACGTGCAGTACGCGCTGGATCCGGACAGTATGCGCTATTATGTCATTGAGGTCAATCCTCGTGTCAGCCGCTCTTCGGCGCTGGCCTCCAAGGCCACCGGCTATCCCATCGCCAAGGTTTCGGCCAAGATCGCCATCGGCTACGGCCTGGATGAGATCCGCAACGCCGTGACAGGCAAAACCTTCGCCTGCTTCGAGCCCACGCTGGATTATGTGGTGGTGAAGTTCCCGCGCTGGCCCTTTGACAAGTTCACCCGCGCGGAAAAGACGCTGGGCACCCGCATGAAGGCCACCGGCGAAGTGATGTCCATCGGCGCGAACTTCGAGGCGGCGTTCCTCAAGGCGGTGCGCTCGCTGGAGCTGGGGATGAACTCACTGGAGTTTAAGTCCGCGGCCAAGTATAACGATCAGGAGATCCGCGAGCTGCTGCACTTCCAAAGCGACGAGCGCATTTATGTGGTGACCGAGGCGCTGCGCCGGGGCATCTCCGCGCAGGACATTTTCGACATCACCCGCATCGACCAGTGGTATCTGCACAAGCTGGAAAACGTGGTGCAGCAGGAAGAGCGAGTCAAAAAGGAGGGCTTCGCCTGCCTGAGCGCGGCTTATCTGCGCAAGCTGAAGAAAATGGGCTTTGCCGACGCCGCCCTTGCCCGCTGGACAGGCAAAAAGGAGACGGACATCCGCGCGCTGCGCCGGGAATGGAGCATCCTGCCCACCTATAAAATGGTGGATACCTGCGGTGCGGAGTTCGATGCGGTAAGCCCCTATTATTACTCGACCTACGACGACGAGAACGAGGCCCGCAAGAGCGGCAACAAGACCGTGGTGGTGCTGGGATCGGGTCCCATCCGCATCGGGCAGGGCGTGGAGTTCGATTATTGCTCGGTGCACTCCATCTGGGCGCTGAAAAAAGCCGGCTACGACACGGTCATCATCAACAACAATCCCGAAACCGTATCCACCGACTTTGATACCTCCGACCGGCTCTATTTCGAGCCGCTGACTCCGGAGGATATGTGGAACGTGCTGGAATTTGAGCAGCCCGAGGGCGTGGTGGTGCAGTTTGGCGGGCAAACGGCCATCAAGCTGGCCAAGTCCGTGCAGGAGGCGGGCTTCCGCATTCTGGGCACATCGCTTGCGGATATCAACGCCGCCGAGGATCGGGAGGAGTTTGACGCGCTTCTGGAGCGGCTGAACGTTGCCCGACCCAAGGGACACACGGTCTTTACCGCGCAGCAGGCGCTGGACACGGCCAACGAGCTGGGCTACCCCGTGCTGGTTCGCCCCTCCTATGTGCTGGGTGGCCAGGGCATGGAGATCGCCTGGAACGACGGCGACATCCGCGAATATATGGACATCATCAACATCAACGTGCAGGAGCATCCCATCCTGGTGGACAAATATCTGCTGGGCAAGGAGATCGAGGTGGACGCCATCTGCGACGGCGACGACATCCTCATCCCCGGCATCATGCAGCATGTGGAGCGGGCGGGCGTCCATTCGGGCGATTCCATCTCGGTGTATCCCGCCTACAGCATCAGCCCCCGCCTGCATCAGGAGATCATCGACTGCACGATGAACCTGTGCCGGGCGCTGCACGTCATCGGGATGATCAACATCCAGTTCATCATCTATAACGACGCGCTGTACATCATTGAGGTCAACCCCCGCTCCTCGCGCACCGTGCCCTACATCAGCAAGGTCACCGGCGTGCCGCTGATCGAGCTGGCCACCCGCGCGGTGTTGGGGCTGAAGCTGAAGGATGAGGGCTATCATTCCGGACTGGTGCCCTCGGGCAATATCTACGCCGTTAAGGTGCCGGTGTTCTCCTTTGAAAAGCTGCCCAAACTGGAGGTCAGCCTGGGGCCGGAGATGAAATCCACCGGCGAAGTGCTGGGCATTGCCCCCACCTATGGCGAGGCCGTGCTCAAGGGGCTTATGGCCGCGGGGCTGAACATTTCAAAGGGCGGCGACGTGGTCATCTCGGTGGCGGACAACGACAAGCAGGAAGCGGTGCGTCTGGCGGAGGATTTTGCGGCGCTGGGTTATCGCATCTACGCCACGGCGGGCACGGCTCACGCGCTCAACGCCATGTATGTGCCGGCCAGTATGCTGGATGGTTTTGACGGGGAGAAGGGAACCAACCTGCTTGAGCTGCTGCGCCAGGACAAGGTGAAGCTCATCGTCAATACCGCCACGCGCGGGCGGGATCCCGAGCGCAAGGGCTTCAAGATGCGCCGGGCGGCCACCGAATATAAGGTGCCCTGCCTGACGTCCATGGACACGGCCTTTGCGCTGGTGCAGGCGCTGAAACTGGGCTTGAGCGAGAGCGAGGTCACCCCCATGGGGCTGCACCAGATCAGGCATGGAGAGAAATAAAATGGAAAAGAGCATACAAGCGCGGGTGGTGAGCAACCGTGCCATCGCCCGGGGCATCTATGAAATGGAGCTGGAGTGCGGCCAGGCGCTGGACGTGACGCCGGGGCAGTTTCTCCACATTGCCGTACCCGGCGATGGGAGCCGCATTCTGCGCAGACCCATCAGCATCTGCCGCGCCCAAGGCAGCGGCATCACCTTGCTTTATCAAGTGGTGGGCGAGGGAACACACCGCTTTTCGTGCGCGGTGAGCGGGGATATGCTGGATTGCCTGGGCCCGCTGGGAAATGGCTTCTCAGTGGGCGCGCAGGTGAAGCGCGCCGCGGCGCTGGGCGGCGGCATCGGCACGGCACCGCTTTACCAACTGATGGCGGCAAATCCTCAGGTCGAGTTTGACCTGTTTGCGGGCAGCCGCAGCGGCGATCTGCTTTACTACATGGAGGAGTTTGCGCAGGTGGCGCACACCCATTGGTACACCGACGACGGCTCGGCCGGGGAAAAGGGCTTTGCCGCCCAGGGATTGGCGCAGGCGCTGCAAGCGGGAGGATACGACGCCGTTTATGCCTGCGGACCCATGCCCATGGTGCGCGCCTTGGCACAGGTCATGAAGGCGCATCCTCAGACACCCTGCCAGGTGTCGCTGGAGGAGCGCATGGGCTGCGGCGTGGGCGCCTGCCTGGTGTGCACCTGCAAAATCAAGCAGGGCGACGCCTGGCATCATAAACGCGTGTGCGCCGACGGGCCGGTGTTCCCTATTTCGGAGGTGATGCTGGATGAATAAACCCGATATGAAGGTGGTCATCGCCGGGGTAGAGTTTAAAAACCCGGTCATCGCCGCCTCGGGCACCTTCGGCTTCGGCCGGGAGTACGACCGGTTTTACGACATTTCCGCACTGGGCGGCATTTCGGTAAAGGGTCTCACGTCCGAGCCCCGGGAGGGCAATGCGTCGCCGCGCATCGCCGAGACACCCTCGGGAATGCTCAACAGCGTGGGGCTGCAAAACCCGGGGATCGACGCTTTTTTGGCGGGTGAGCTGCCCGAGCTGCGCAAAAAGAACGTGGTCATCCTGGCCAACGCCGCAGGACGCACCATAGAGGAGTATGCCGCCATGACCGCGCGCCTGAGCGCTGCCGATGTGGACATGGTGGAGCTGAACATCTCCTGCCCAAACGTCAAGCAGGGCGGGGTGGCCTTCGGCTCGCTGCCCGAGAGCGTGTTTGATGTGGTGAGCGCTGCCCGCAAGACGTGCGCAAAACCGCTCATGGTCAAGCTGTCGCCCAACACGGCCGACATTACCAAAACCGCCCAGGCGGCCGAGCGCGCCGGCGCAGACGCCGTATCGCTCATCAATACGCTCACCGGCATGGCGGTCGATCTGGAGAAGCGCCGTCCCCTGCTGGCCAACGTGACCGGGGGTCTGTCCGGCCCCGCGGTCAAGCCGGTGGCGCTGCGCATGGTTTACCAGGCGGCCACCGCCGTAAAGATCCCGGTGGTGGGCATGGGCGGCATCATGACGGCCAGGGACGCGCTGGAATTTATGGTGTGCGGCGCGCGGGCGGTCATGGTGGGTACGGCAAACATTGCCGATCCCATGGCCTGCCCGAAGATCATCGCCGGCATGGAGAACTATTGCCGGGAGCATGCGATTTCTGATATCAATACCCTGGTGGGTACATTACAGGTTTGAGGAGGCATTATTGATGACAAGAGAACAGATCGAGCAGATTTTGAAGGACAGCGGCGTCATGCTGGAGGGGCATTTTCTGCTCACCTCCGGCCGCCACAGCAACCGCTATATGCAGTGCGCACGGCTTTTTGAGAGCCCGAAGTATTCCGAGGCGCTGTGCGCGGAGCTGGCACGGCAGTTTTCCGATGTGAAGATCGACCTGGTGGCCGGCCCTGCCCTGGGCGGCATCATCATGTGCTATGAAGTGGCGCGGCAGTTGGGTGTGCGCAATGTGTTTGCCGAGCGGGAAAACGGCGTGATGACCTTCCGCCGCGGCTTCGTCATTCCCGAAGGCGCCAACGTGCTGGTGGTGGAGGACGTGGTGACCACCGGCGGTTCGGTGGGCGAGGTCATCAAGCTCATCCGCGAGGCCGGCGCCAACGTGGCGGCGGTGGGCTCGGTTGTGGATCGCAGCGCGGGAAAGGTGGACTTTGGCGTGCCCTTCAAGGCGGTGTACAGCGCTGAGATCCTCTCCTACGATGCGGATGATTGCCCCTTGTGCCGGCAGGGACTGCCGGTGGTCAAGCCGGGAAGCCGTCAGATCAAAAAATAGACCCAAAGCCATACACCGCCGGGAAGCGATTGCTCCCCGGCGTTTTTTTCTATATAATAAACCCAACATTTCGGAAAGAAGGGAAGAAAATGCGCATCGACACACCGCGTTTGCTGCTGCGGCCCTTTTGCGAGGGAGACCTGGAGGATTTCTTTGCCTATTGCAGCCAGGAGGGCGTGGGGGAGGCGGCAGGATGGAAGCATCATACTTCCCGGGAGGAATCCCGCGCCGAGCTGGAAAAGAAGATGCACGACGCGCAGGATACCTGCGCCATCGTGTGGAAGGGCGACGGACATGTGGCGGGGCACATCACTGCCTACCCCGATTCGGAGGAAGGCCGACCCGACGTAAAGGAGCTTGGGTTTGTGCTCAGCCGCGCCTACCAGCGCAGGGGCATCATGACCGAGGCGGTGGAGGCGGTGCTCAAGGCGCTGTTTGAACGGGGCGCCCAGCGCGTATATGCCTGCTGCTTTACCGACAACGAGGCGTCCCGCCGGCTCATTGAGAAGTGCGGCTTTGCCCGGGAGGGCGAGGGAAGCTTTTATTCCGAATCGCTGAACAAAAACTTTTCCAGCTACGAATATGTTTATCACCGCGCCGATTGGTGCGCGCGGGAGGGAGACCGCACATGAAGCCGGTGACGTTGGAACACACACACAATACCCGCTCTCTGGGCGGGTATGCGGCGGCGGGCGGCAGGACGACGCAAGACGCATTTTTGCGCAGCGACGCCCCCGTGGGGCTGACGGCGAAGGATGTGCAAACGCTGCGCGCCTGGGGCGTGACGGACATTCTCGACCTGCGCAGCGAAGTGGAGCGCGCCCAACGCCCCACCAAGCTGGAGAAGGCCGGCTTTGCCTGCCACGCGTGGGCGCTGGCGGGCGGCGGGCGCATTCCCGTTTGCCCAGCGGAGGTTCCGCCGTCTTATCTGGAAATGACCCAGGGGGAAGAAGCCATGCGGCAGGTATTCGGCTGCCTGGCTCGGGCAAAGGGCACGACGCTGTTCCACTGCACCGCCGGAAAGGATCGCACGGGCGTGGTGGCGGCGCTGTTGCTGCTGCTGGTCGGTGTGGCGCGGGAGGCTGTTGTGCGGGATTATGCGGCCAGCCATGCCTGCCTGGCGGGCGTCATGCGGCAGGTCTTGGCGCAGCATCCCGAGCTGGATCCTGAGGTCATAACGCCCCGGGCTGAGCACATGAATGCCTTTTTGGATCTGTTTTTGGCACAGGAAGGCAGTGCTGCGCAGTATCTTACGCGCATCGGCGTACCGGCGGACGAGATTGTTCTTATTAAAGATAAACTGGTGGGTCGATGAAACACACCGCACGAAAGGAGAAAGCCACATGAGCATTCAAAAGCATGAGATCCCGATTTTAGAATACGACGCCGATCCTCGCGCGGTGATCCAGCCGGGGAAGGAGGGCGACAATGCGTTCCCGGAGCGCGCGGCGTTTCTTTTTCTGGGGCAGGAGGTGGAGGATTACGCCCGGAGCAGCGCTTGCCCGCAGATCGGAGAATTCGAGACCATCACCAAGACGTTTCCCATTTTTCGCACTTGCCGGGACGGAAAAGAGGTTTGCCTGTGCCAGGCGCCGCTGGGGGCGGCCGCCGCGGCGCAGTTTCTGGATTTTTTGATTGGAAACGGTGTGCGCAAGATCGTGGCGGCGGGCAGCTGCGGCGCACTGAAGGCCATTCCGGAGAACGAGTTTTTGATCCCGGTTCGGGCGCTGCGGGACGAGGGCGCGTCGTACCATTACCTGCCGCCCGCCCGCATGGCGGAGCTGAACGGGGAGGCCGTGCAGGCCATCGCCCGAACGCTTAAGGCGCGTGGATTGGCCTACGAAACCTGCACCACCTGGACGACAGACGGCTTTTTCCGCGAGACGGCACAGATGGTGGCCTATCGCCGGGAGGAGGGCTGCACGGTGGTGGAGATGGAGTGCGCGGCGCTGGCTGCCTGCGCGCAGTTCCGCGGGGCGGTGTTCGGGCAGCTGCTTTATACCGCCGACACGCTGGCCGACGCCGAAACGTATGACGCCCGCGACTGGGGAAACGGCGCGATAAAGCCGTCCCTTGAGCTGGCGCTTGCGGCGGTGTGCGCGCTGTAAAAAAATAACGCGGCAGGGAATTATCCCTGCCGCGTTTGTTTGTGCGGTTATTTTTTTGTGCGTCGGGCGTGCTGAATGTATTCGCCGCAGAATTCGTCGCGCCCGCTGACCGCCATGGCCGCGGCAGCCGCGCTGCGCATGGCATCGGTGGGGTTGAGGATGACACAGTGCAGCCCGCGGGAGATGAGCGCGGTCATCCATGCCCGGTTCAGCTGTGCCCGATGGGGCATTCCAAAGGAAACGTTGGATACGCCGGCGATGGTGGTGAAGCCCATGGAGCAAGCGGCGGAAATGAAATCCAGCGCACCGCCCAGGGCTTCATAGCCGGTGGCGCAGGGCGGCGTCACCGCGTCCACCAGCACATTGCCGGGGTGAAACCCGTATTTTTCACCGATGGCCAGCAGCTCGGTCACGCACTCCAGACGCTCCCGCGCGGTGGCGGGCACGCAGCCGCCCTTCATGGGCATAAGCACCGGCGTGCCGCCGTACAGCGCGGCGGCGGCGAAAAGCTTTTCGGCGTTGGGGCCGGGGCAGATGGAGTTGACCAGCGCACTGCCGGGATAGCGGCGCAGCGCGGCGCACAGCGCGTCGGCATCCATGGAGTCCAGGGAAAAAGGCGCGGCGATGGATTGGGACAGCTCGTCCACCAGCATGCACAGCGTCTCCTTTTCGTCAACGCCCGGGCAGCCCGCGTTGATGTCCAGTATCTGCGCACCCTGCGCCTGCTGCGCCCGCGCCAGATCCATGGCCGTGTCGGGGTAACCGTCCTTCAGCTCGTCAATCAAATCGGGTTTGCCGCTGGGATTGATCCGCTCGCCGATCAGCGTGAAGGAATCCCCGCCCAGCGTGACGGCCTTGCGCTGGGAGGACACGCGAATGCCGTTGAAATGGGGAAGCGGCGCAGGCGTCAGGGCGGCCAGCGCATCCCGCAGCGCGGCGATATGGGCGGGGTTTGTGCCGCAGCACCCCCCTACCACCGACGCGCCCTCGCCGATGAGCTCACACACGCCCGCGGCGAATTCTTCGGGCTGCATCTTAAACACGGTCTTGCCGTCCTGCACCTCGGGCAAACCGGCGTTCGGCTTGGCGTACAGCGGCAGCTCGGTGGCGGCGCGCATGGCGCTCACCACAGCCTTGAGAGACTCGGGCCCGCCGGAGCAGTTGCAGCCCACCGCCGAGGCACCCAGCGCCGTAAAGGTGACGGCCACGGCTTCGGGGGTGGCGCCGGTGAGGGTGCGGCCGCTGGGGTCAAAGGTCATGCTGACGATGAAGGGAAGGTCGCAGCTTTCCTTGATGGCCAGCACGGCGGCGCGCGCCTCGGCCACGTCCATGAAGGTCTCCAGCACAAAAAAGTCCGGCTGCCCCTGCAAAAGCCCCTGCACCTGCCGCTTGTAGCAGGCGATCATGTCCTCCAGCGTCATGGTTCCCAGCGGCGCCATAAATTCCCCGGTGGGCCCCAGATCGGCACCCACATAGGCGTCTTCTCTCGCGGCGGCGCGAGACAGCTCCACCAGGCGGCGGTTGATCTCTTCGGTGCGGTCGGCTGCGCCGTAGTGGCTCAGCTTGATGGGGCTGCCGCCAAAGGTGCAGGTCAGCACCATCTGCGCCCCGCTTTGGATGTAGTCACGCTGCATCTGCGTGTAGAGGTCGGGGTTTTCCAGAGCCCACAGCTCGGTGCTTACGCCCGCGGGCATGCCCCGGCGGGAAAGCTCGGCGCCGGTGGAGCCGTCGGCCAGCATAAAACTCTGCCGAAGCAGTTGATCCAAATCTTGTTTGCGCATGTCGTCCTCCTTGAAATGCCAAAAAAGGGGTGCTATCTTTCGCATTTATTCTATGTTATTATATATGCACGATGAAATGGATTGCAACAACAGGCTACGCGCTGGAAGGCGTGACGGCCAGAGAATTGGAAAATTTAGGGCTCAAGAGCGTCAGAGCTCTGCCAACCCGCGTGGAATTTGAGGGCGGCTTCGAGGAGGCGGCCCGTGCCAACCTATGCCTGCGCAGTGCAGGCCGGGTGCGCCTGGTGGTGGGAGAATACGACGCAAAGACTTTTGACGAGCTTTTTGAGGGCTGCCGAGCGCTGCCCTGGGAAGACTATATTACGCAGGAAATGGCCTTTCCCATCACCGCCAGAGCGGTTTCCTCTGAACTGATGAGTCTCTCGGACATTCAGAAGATCGTGAAAAAAGCGGTGGTCGAGCGCCTGAAGGCACGCTATCAGCTTTCCTGGCTGTTGGAAACGGGCACGCCCGCTGCCATTGAGGCGCATATTCATAAGGATCATGTCACGTTGAGCATCGACGTGAGCGGTCCCGGGCTGCATCAGCGCGGCTACCGCAAGCTCAACGGCCCTGCGGCGCTGCGGGAAACGCTGGCGGCGTCTCTGGTGCTGCTCACCAAATATCAGGGAGACCGCCCTTTGGCCGATCCCTTCTGCGGCACGGGCACCATTGTGATCGAAGCGGCGATGTACGCCCGCAACATCGCGCCGGGCATCCGGCGCAAATTCGCGGCGGATCATCTGCCCTTTTTTCCCGATGAGGCGATGAAGCTGGAGCGGGAGCGGGCTCGCGCTGCGCAGGTGGAAAAAATCGCCCCCATCTTCGGCGGAGATCTGGATGAAGAGGCGCTGTCCATGGCGGGATACCATGCGAAGATGGCCGGCGTGGCAGGCGATATTCACTTCGACCGCAAGGACGCGCTGAAGTTCAGCCCCCAGGAGCCGCAGGGCAACATCATCTGTAACCCGCCCTATGGCCAACGCATGGGTGAGGAGCGCGACGCCGAGGAGCTCTATCGCGGCATGGGAAAGACTTTCCGGCCTTTTACCGGCTGGGCGGTGCATGTCATCACCTCCTGCCAGAGGTTTGAGAGTTTGTACGGCGCGCGGGCGGATAAAAAGAGGCCTGTTAAAAACGGGAATATTCCCTGCCAATATTACGAATACTTTTCGAGGAAGAAATGAGCAACCGGGCAAAGGCAACCATAGGTTCGCTGGTGATTATCCTGTTCCTCGCTTGGAACTGGTTATATTTCTTCTGCCAGCCGGAGGCTGTTGCCGTCGACATCGCGCGGGATGATATTCCTACGCAACTCTCAGGTATGAAGATCGTGCAGATCTCGGATTACCACGACGGAAGCTGGCTGTGGGATGCGGATACGCTGCTGGAGTCGGTGGAAGAATTCGCGCCAGATGTGATCTTCCTCACCGGCGATATGATCGAGGGGCGCATCTGGAAGGGCAGCACCTTCTTTGACATCGCCCATAAGCTTACCAGCATCGCTCCGGTCTATGCCGTGTTGGGCAACCACGAGCATTATCTGTCCGATGAAGCGCTCGATGAGCTGCGCGGGCAGATCCGCGACGCGGGGATTATCCTGCTGGAAAATGATTCTCAGCTCTTTTCGTATCACGGCGTGGATTGCCGCATCATCGGTGTGGACGACGCGCTGCACGACATCAAGGCCGGGAAGCGCGCCGACCGGTGGGCGAACTCGGACCTTTTGGGGCTGACTGCCGCGCGGGAGGATATCACGCAGGCGGCGGAGGATGCTCAGGATGAGGACGCGTACCGCATTTTGCTCTCTCATGAGCCTTATTACCCGCAGGCTTGGGCGGAGCAGGATGTGAAGATCGCCTTTTGCGGCCATCTCCACGGGGGCATTGTCCGTGTGGGGGATCACGGCCTGCTGAACATGATAAAGCGCAACAGCAATTTTCCTGAGGCGGATGCCGGGCTTTATCAGCGCCAGGGCGTATCGGTATACATAAGCAGGGGATTATCCCTGTCCTATTTTCAGCCCCGTGTGGCCAATCCTCCTGAGATCAGCATGATCCAGCTGGTGCGCAGCGTGAGCTGAAGAGAAAGGTGATTTCATGCAGATAGGTATAGCGGTCGGCATCATTATTTCCGTGGCAGGGCTGGTTATCCTGGCGGTAGCATCCACGGGCAAGTTCCGTGTCCGCGTGGGCAGCGCGCTGTTTTCCATCGCGGTGCTATGCGTGGGCGCATCGTTGCTGCTCTCTCAGGAGTACCCGACCTGGTTTCAGGGCGACACGGGCGATTATTTGTTCCGCAGCGGACCGGTGGCAGTAACGTCGCAGGATCTGGCAAAGGATGATACGCTGGATGTGCTGTTCAGCTCGGTGGAGCTGGATCTGCGCGCGCTGGCGGACACAGACCATGTGAAGATCGATGTGGTGTTTGGATCGGCGCAGGTGCTTTTACCGGAAAATGGCGCAACCGTTGTTGTGTCCACGGCCTTTTCCAATGTGGAAACTTTAGGAGAGAGTGTTGTATTTGCCGATGGGACGGAGTATAATATCAATCGGAAACCCGACTCGAACAGTCAGGTTTGCAATGTGACGCTGGACTGCGTGTTCGGCAGCGTTCAGATTGCCGAATCTTAACATTTGAAAGGAGATACTATTATGGTTACCAAGGACATGAGAATCAGCGAGATCCTGGAGATGGATCGCAACACGGCTCCTATTTTTATGGAAGCGGGAATGCACTGCTTGGGCTGCGCGATGGCCAGCATGGAGAGCATGGAGCAGGCGTGTGCCGTGCATGGTATCGATGTCAACGCGCTGGTAGATCGTCTTAACGAGTTTTTTGACAATAAGGAATAAATGTTTGCTGCAAAAAGCGCCGAGTTTTCGGCGCTTTTTTCGTTTATTTAGGGTGCGCCGCCGTCAACGCGCGAACGGTGACGAAAACACGAACGTTTTTTGATAAAAAGAGGAAAAAGAACGTTGCTTTTTCAAGCTCCGGTGTGGTAAGATACATTCGCTTCCAAGAAAAGGCGAATGCGCCCCCAAACGGAAGCGACAAAATATTTCAAATTCTTCTTGACAAAAAGAGGAAGAAGAGGTAAGATAACAAAGCTGTCACCGCGAGGGAGACGGCGCCTCGAAAAGAAGCCGTGAAAAAAGTTCTTGACAAAAGGATGAAGGCATGGTAAGCTAGAGAGGTTG
>JAQUVY010000043.1 GCA_028693155.1 Eubacteriales bacterium | reverse complement strand
CTGACGATTTACCTAGCAGGTATGGCGTCAGCCTTTTTTTGCAAATAGTAAAATTGAATCAGGAGCATAGACATTTCATCAGGGTGCACGATGCCACAGGACAAAAACAGCGCAACCCAAGGACTGCCAGAATATAGCAGAATTTCTCTAAGCTGCAAGCCCAGACCAAAATGATAAATGGATAAAGTGCAAAAGGGACAGGCGAGGAAAGCGGCTTGCTCGTGTTCATCCAGCAGGTTGTCTATCTGCACAAATGCGGCATAAAGAAGCGGGAATAACGGCGTAAAAATCACCTCACAATAGCACTACTTTATCCTACTTGGTAGGAAAAATCAATATAGGTACTGCGGTTATGCTATTGTAACTTTTAGAGGTGAAAAGATGCGTCCGATCAAGCAAAAAGTCAGTATTACGTTGGATGAAGATGTGGTGGAGCAAGTCAAGCTCCTGGCTGAGGAGAGCGATCGCTCATTTTCGCAATATGTTAATTTGATACTAAAACAATATATAAAGCGTGGCGCGGCACAAGAGAAGTAGCCACAAACAACGGGAAGGAAACCAAAGGCCGGAAAAGAGAAAGCTCTTTTCCGGCCCTTGCTGCTCGGCCAAGCCCTTCGTCGGCTTACTAGGCTTTTTCATACATTTTTTTCAAAATGGCTTCGGCCCAGGCGTCGGGCAGCAGGCGCTTTGCGAACAGCAGCGCCGCGTATTCGCCGCCTACCGCCCGGCGAAGCGGCGGCCTGCGGCGCCAGGCCATGGCCAGCGCCAGCCGCGCCGCGCTTTGCGGCGGTCTCCCGCCGCGCTCGTCCTTTTCCATCTGCTTGATGGCGGCGCGCGCCGCCGCGGCGTAGGGAGAATCCTTTGGCACAAAGGATTGCCGCGCGTCGGTAAACCCGGTGCGCGTGTCGCCCGGTTCCAGCAGGCATACGCGCACGCCAAAGGGCGCGCTTTCCATGCGCAGCGTCTCGGCGTAGGCCTCCAACGCAAATTTGCTGGCCGAGTAGTGCCCTTGAAAGGGAATGCCCACCCGCCCGGCCACCGAGCCGATCATCAGGACAAGCCCGCCGCCCTGCGCCCGCAGATGGGGGAGCAGCGCGGTGTTGACGCGCAGCACGCCCAGATAGTTCACGTCCAGCTGCTTTAACGCCAGCTGCGCGGGCACTTCCTCGGCGCTGCCGCCGATGCCAAAGCCTGCGCAGTGTATGACGATGCGCGGCGGCGCATCGCTGCGCAGCATCACGGCAGCCGCAGCCTGCACCGACGCTTCGTCGGTCACGTCCATGGGCAGGCTGCGCCGGGCGCCTTCAGCCGCAAGCGGCAGGTGCCGCGCCACGCTCCAGACGGTGAACCCCGCCTCGGTAAAGGCCTGCGCGCAGGCCAACCCAATGCCCGATGAGGCGCCGGTCACGACGACAGAGGTTCCGTAGGGACAAGTTTGCGCCGTGCGTTCCATCTCAGGCACGGCTTTCCGGCACGATCTCGATCCAGTAACCGTCGGGGTCGCTGATGAAGTAAATGCCCATGGCGGCGTTTTCAAAGCAGATGCAGCCCATCTGCTCGTGCCGGGTGTGCAGCGCGTCGTAATCGTCCACATGGAAGGCCAGGTGGAACTCCTCCTCGCCCAGATCGTAAGCCTGGGGGTGATCTCGCAGCCAGGTCAGCTCCAGAGAAAAGGGCGTGCCGTGGGCGTCCTCCAAAAAGGCGAGGGTAAAGCTGCCGTCGGCGGCGTCCTTGCGCCGCGCCACGCGCAGCCCCAGCGCCTCCCGGTAAAAGGCGATGGAGCGCTCCAGATCGGTCACGTTGAAATTAAAGTGATTGAAGGTAATTCGCATGGGGTATCCTCCTTAAAGTGTCAGGGTAAACGTGCTGCCGTTTTGAGCGGGCAGCAGCCAGCGGGTGTGCGCCAGGGGGTGGGCGGCGGCGTAAGCAGCCAGCTCCGCAAAGCCCGAGGTGAAGTGGATGGGCAGCAGATAACGCGGCGACACCGCTTGTACATATTCCAGCAGCCCTTCATCGTAGTCTGTGCCCATGCGCCTGTCCCAAGGGAAGCAGGCGATGTCCACCGGGATGCCGCGAAGGGGCTCCAGCGCGCGGTGAAAATCCTGCGTGGCCTGGGCGATCTCCTTAGGCGTGGATTCATCCTTCCAGCTCCACAGGTTCAGATCACCTGCGTGAAAAAGGGAAAGCCCCGGCAGCGCAACGAGAAAGCTGACGCCCGCATCGGTGCTGCCAAAGGCGCGCACCGTCACATCGCCGTCCTGCCAGAGCTGCCCGGGCGCAAGGTGCGCGTCGGCCGGCGCATCGACATCTTGCGAAAAGACAAAGCGCGCATGGGGCAGGGCACGAATGCGCTCCTGATAATGATCGGCGTGGGCGTGGCTGACAAACACCCATCCCCGGTCGGCCTGTTCAAAGGCGCGCGTCGGCAGCTTCCCGGTGAAATAGTCAAACAGCAGCGCCGCGTCCCCGCCCCGGCACAGCACGCCGCTGTGCCCGATAAACGTCAGCTCCCAGTTCATTGCGCCACACTCCTTTTCTTTCATTATAGCAAAGGACAAAGCCGGGGCAATACGCAAAAATCCTGTCTTGCACCGTCGCTTTTCGTATGGTATAGTATTTTAACAGTGCAATGTACAATGGGTCAATATGGGGTAAACCCTAAGATAGATTCATTCCAATGAAAATGGAAAGACGCACGGAGGTTATCGTAATATGAACGCAACGGTTGAAAACACCAATCCCAACGAGGTCAAACTGACCATTACTGTGGGCCCCGACAAGTTTGAAGAGGCCATGGAAAAGGCTTACCGCAAGGTGCGCCCCCAGGTGAGCATCCCCGGCTTCCGCCGCGGCAAGGCTCCCCGCAAGGTCATCGAGAATTATTACAGCGAGGCGGTATTTTACGAAGACGCCATGGATATACTGTTGCCCGAGGCCTACGACAAGGCCGTGGAGGAGAACAACCTCTTCCCGGTGGACCGTCCTCAGGTAGAGATCGTGGACGTGGGCACCGGCAAGGACTTCGTGTTCACCGCCACCGTGACCGTGAAGCCCGATGTGACGCTGGGCGAATACAAGGGTCTCAAGGCGCAGCGCCCCTCCTACCCCGTTACCGATGAAGTGGTGGATGGCGACATCAACGCGGCGCGCAACCGCGTGGCTCGCTGGGTAGACGTGGAGCGTGCGGTGGAGACGGGCGACCGTATCATGCTGGATTACTCCGGATCGGTGGACGGCGAGGTGTTTGAGGGCGGTACCGCCCAGAACCAGTCGCTGGAGATCGGCTCCGGCCGCTTCATCCCCGGCTTTGAAGAGCAGCTGGTGGGTGTGAACGCCGGTGAGGAGAAGGACGTCACCGTGACCTTCCCCGAGGAATATCACGCGCTCGAGCTGGCCGGCAAAGAGGCCGTGTTCCATGTGAAGGTGCTGGAGATCAAGGCCAAGGAGCTTCCCGAGCTGGACGACGAGTTTGCCAAGGACGTCAGCGAGTTTGACACGCTGGACGAGTTCCGCGCCGATACCCGCGCCCGCCTGGAAAAGACCAATCAGGAGCAGGAAGACAACGAGCTGCGCGATACCCTGGTGAGCACCGCCGTGGAGAACGCCACCATCGACCTGCCCGCCTGCATGGTGGAGCAGCAGATCGACCGCATGATGCAGGAGTTCCAGTATCAGCTGGGCTTCCAGGGCATCAAGATGGAAGATTATGTGAAGATGACCGGCATGGACTTCTCCCAGATGAGAGAGCAGTCCAAGGAAGAGGCGGAAAAGCGCGTGCGCACTTCTCTGGTGCTGGAGAAGATCCAGAAAGAGGAGAACATCGAAATTTCCGAGGACGAGTGGAAGGCCGAGGTGGAGCGCATGGCCGGCCAGCGCAACAAGCCCGTGGAAGAATTTGAAGCTTCTTTGCAGGATGCGGATAAAGAGTACTATCGCGGGAATATGCTGATGAAGAAGACGGTCGAGTTCCTGGTGGACAACGCCAAGGTCTCCGCGGCCAAGGCCAAGAAGGCCGCCAAGGCTGCCAAGACCGCCCAAAACGAGGAGGAAGAGAAATAAATGATCCCAATCGTCGTCGAGCAGACCAGCCGGGGTGAGCGCTCTTATGATATTTATTCCCGGTTACTGAACGACCGCATCGTGTTCCTGGGCGGGGAGATTGAAGATCAGATGGCCAACCTGGTGGTTGCCCAGCTGCTCTACCTGGAAGCGCAGGATCCCGAAAAGGACATTAACCTTTATATCAACAGCCCGGGCGGCGTCATTACCTCCGGCATGGCCATTTTTGACACCATGCAGTACATCAAGTGCGACGTGTCCACCATTTGTGTGGGCATGGCCGCCTCGATGGGGGCGTTTTTGCTGGCCGCGGGCACCAAGGGCAAGCGCAAGGCGCTGCCCAACAGCGAGATCATGATCCATCAGCCCAGCGGCGGCGCCAGTGGCCAGGCCACGGACATCGCCATTCAGGCCGATCATATCCTGCGCACCAAGAAGCGTATGAACCAGATCCTCTCCGAGCGCACCGGGCAAACCCTTGCCCGCATCACCCGGGATGTGGAGCGCGATTTCTTCATGGACGCGGCCGAAGCCAAGACCTACGGCCTGGTCGATACGGTGATCGAGCGCAGGTAAGGCCGATTTTAAAGATAAGAACCAGGAGACAACATGCCAAGAAATGAAGACAACAATACGCTGAAGTGCTCCTTCTGCGGCAAAACACAGGATCAGGTCAACCGCTTGGTGGCCGGCCCGGGTGTGTATATTTGCGACGAATGCATTGAGCTTTGCCGCGAAATCGTGGAAGAAGAGACCCAGGCACCGGCGGCTCCGGATCCTAAAACGCTGCTCAAGCCCCGTGAGATGAAGGCCATTTTGGATCAGTATGTCATTGGGCAGGACGACGCGAAGAAGACCCTCGCCGTTTCGGTTTATAACCACTATAAGCGGATCTATTCCAAGAGCCGTTCGGATGAAGTGGAGCTGCAAAAGAGCAACATTCTCATGCTGGGTCCCACCGGCTGCGGCAAAACCATGCTGGCCGAGACCCTGGCAAAGATTCTTGACGTGCCCTTTGCCATCGCCGACGCCACCTCGCTTACCGAGGCGGGCTATGTGGGCGAGGACGTGGAGAACATCCTGCTCAAGCTCATTCAGGCGGCCAATTATGACATTGAGCGTGCCCAGCGCGGCATCATCTATATCGACGAGATCGACAAGATCGCCCGCAAGTCCGAAAACCCCTCCATCACCAGAGACGTCTCGGGTGAGGGCGTGCAGCAGGCCCTGCTGAAGATCATCGAGGGCACCGTGGCCAGCGTGCCGCCTCAGGGCGGCCGCAAGCATCCCCATCAGGAGTTTTTGCAGATCGACACGACCAACATCCTGTTCATCTGCGGCGGCGCTTTTGACGGCATCGAGAAGATCGTGGAAAACCGCACGGGCAAAAAGACCATGGGCTTCGGCGCCGACGTCAAATCCTCCAAGGAGAAGGACATCGGCGAGATCCTCAAGCTGCTGTTGCCCGAGGATCTGCTGAAATTCGGCCTGATCCCCGAGTTCGTGGGGCGCGTGCCCGTCATTGTGACGCTGCACGGGCTGGATGAGGAGGCGCTGGTGCGCATCCTGACCGAACCGCGCAACGCGCTGGTAAAGCAGTACAAGCGCCTGTTTGAGATGGACAATGTGGAGCTGATCTTTGACGAGGACGCCATTCGCGCCATCGCCCACCTGGCGGTGGAGCGTAAAACCGGCGCCCGCGGCCTGCGCGCCATTTTGGAGAGCACCATGATGGACGTGATGTTCGACCTGCCTTCGGTCACCGACGTGCAGGCCTGCCGCATCACCGAGCGGGTGATCACCCAAAGCGTGGCTCCCGAGCTGCGCTATGCCCCCAAA
Organism: Eubacteriales bacterium; assembly: GCA_028693155.1. Taxonomy (GTDB): domain Bacteria; phylum Bacillota; class Clostridia; order Christensenellales; family UMGS416; genus STF2-111. Next base: position 12,605 of record JAQUVY010000043.1, on the reverse strand, counting down.
CGCATGAAGAAATCCATGCTGGAGGAAAACGTCATCGAGCAGGAAGGAACGCCTGCGTCCTAAGAAAACAACGCAGCCAAGCGCGGCCCCAACGGGCCGCGCTTTTTTTGCGCAATTTTCGCCGCGCTGTCACAGAAGGCTTGTTGACTATCTCTGACCAATGGGTATACTATTAGCAAAAGTAAAATGTGGGGACAAAATATGTCCGTATTGAGCGATCATATTGAGGCGTTTATTAAGGCGAGCATGGGCGATCTGCCCCAGGTGGAGCTGTGCCGGCAGGCGCTGGCCGCCCAGTTTCACTGCGCCCCCTCTCAAATCAATTATGTGCTGGCCACCCGCTTTGCGCCGGATCTGGGTTACGTCATCCAGAGCAAGCGCGGCGGCGGCGGATACATCCGCATCCTGCGCATAAACATAGACAAGGAAGCCTACCTGATGGCGCTCATCAGCCAGGGTATCGGCGAGGCGATCCGCGAAAGCCAGGCGCGCGCCCTGATCGACCGTTTGTACGAAAGAGAAGTCATACAAGGGCAGGAAGCGCGGCTGATGCGCGCGGCGGTGGCCGACCAAACGCTCAAAGCGGCTTGCCATGAAAAGGATATTCTGCGCGCGGCTGTTTTGAAAAGTATGCTGCTGGCGCTGGCCGGCGGCGCGGAAGTGGAGGTTTGAAGCATGGAGATGTGTGAACGCTGCGGGGAAAACCCGGCGGAGGTCCATTTTACCCAGGTGGTCAACGGAAAGACCACCCATCTGCACCTGTGCCGCAGCTGCGCGGAGCAGGCCAATGCCGAGCTTTTCGGCGCCGGGCAGCTCAGCAACGTGATTGTTGGGCTGCTGGGGCTGGCGGCCGCCAAGCCCGCCGCGGAGAAAACCGGTCGCACCTGCCCGGTATGCGGTTTTGAGTTGGATCGCTTTGCCCGGGAGGGGATGCTGGGCTGCCCCGCCTGCTATCAGCACTTTGCCGACGCCGTGCAGCCGGTGCTCAAGCAGGTGCAGGGCGGGACGCGCCACACGGGCAGACGCCCTGCCGCCTCCACGCCCGCGCCTGTGGAGGCGGGAGACGAGGCACTGGAGGAGCTGCGCCGCAGGCTGCGGGCGGCCATCGAGACGGAGGAATACGAGCGCGCCGCTGTGCTGCGCGATGAGATTAAGGCCTTGGAGGAGCAGGGGGAGGATTGCCATGAGTGAGGAAAAAATGGGGGCACAGGCGCAGGATATTATCCTCAGCTCCCGCGTGCGCCTGGCTCGCAACGTGGCGGGCACGGCCTTCCCCACGGCCATGAACGATGCCGAGGGCATTGAGATTTCCCGCGGGGCGGCGGAATGTCTGGCCGAGCCCGCATACAAGTGCATCCAGATGCGGGGGTTGGACGAGCTGACTCGCCGCATCCTGGTGGAGAAGCACCTGGCCAGCTGGGAGCTGGCAAAAAACACCGAGAGCGGCGCACTGCTGGTCAGCGCCGATGAAACCGCCGCGGTGATGGTCAACGAGGAGGATCACCTGCGCATTCAGAGCATTTTGCCGGGCATGGCGCTGCAAAATGCCGCACAGCAGGCTTTCGCCATAGAGGAGAAGCTGCAGGAGCGCTTTACCTTTGCCTTTGACGATACGCTGGGCTATTTGACCACCTGCCCCACCAATGTGGGCACGGGGCTGCGGGCGTCGGTGATGATGCACCTGCCGGCCGCCAAAATGACGGGTATGCTCAAGGCACTGCTGGAATCGGTTACAAAAGCCGGGCTGGTGGCGCGGGGCACCTTCGGCGAGGGCAGCCAGCCCCTGGGAGATCTGTACCAGATCTCCAACCGCACCACGCTGGGCTCCAGCGAGGAGGAGCTGATCGCGGTGGTGGAGCAGATCGCCGCCCACCTGCTGGAAAAGGAGCGTCAGGCGCGCGCCTACCTGAAAAAGGAGCACACGCTGGCTGTGGAGGATCGGGTGCTGCGCGCCTGGGGTGTGATGAACTACGCCCGGCGCATTGACCCCAATGAGTTCATGCAGATGCTTTCGGACGTCCGTTTGGGCGTTTCGCTGGGCATCATTCCGGCTTTGAGTATGCACACGGTGGATCGTATGCTGCTGCTGGGGCAGCCTGCCATGGTGCAGGCCCGCGGCGGAAGCAAGCTGGATCAAGAGCAAAGCAACGCCCTGCGCGCCACGGTGCTGCAGGAGCTGATCGAAAAAAACAATGAGGAGCACGACAATGGCATTTGAAGCGAAATTTACTGAAAACGCCCGCCGTGCCCTGCAGACTGCCCAGGAGGAGGCGCAGTCTTTGGGGCATAATTACGTGGGAACGGAGCATTTGCTGCTGGGCATTTTGGCGGTGCAGGACAGCGCCGCCGCCCGCAGCCTGGCGGAAAAGGACGTCACCGCCTCCGCCGTAAAGGAGGACATTGTGCGCCTCATCGGCAAAGGCGATTTTCACTTTACCGATGCCTTTGGGTTCACGCCCCGCACCAAAAACGTCATCGAATACAGCCTGAAGGAGGCCAAATCTCTGGGGCATAACTATGTGGGCACCGAGCACCTGCTGCTGGCGCTGATGCGCGAGCGAGCCAGCGTGGCGGCGCGCATTTTGATGGATTGCGGCGTGGATCTCAAGGAAATGCGGGACGCCGTCATCAAAAACGTCATGGAGCGCGGCGAGCAGGGCGGAAACGACGCCTCGCCCAACGGGAAGACCCCCAAGCTGGATAAATTCGGCCGCGACCTGACCCGCGCGGCGGCCGACGGCGAGCTGGATCCGGTCATCGGCCGGCAAAAGGAGATCGAGCGCGTGGTGCAGATTCTGTCCCGGCGCACGAAGAACAACCCGGTGCTCATCGGCGAACCCGGCGTGGGCAAGACGGCCGTGGCCGAGGGGCTGGCCGAGCGCATTGTGGCGGGCAACATCCCCGAGCTGCTCAAGGAAAAGCGCGTGGTCACGCTGGATCTGTCCGGCATGGTGGCGGGCGCCAAGTACCGCGGCGAGTTTGAAGAGCGCCTCAAGGAGGCCATGGCCGAGGTGAAGCGGGCGGGGAACGTCATCCTGTTCATCGACGAGATGCACACCATCATCGGTGCGGGCGCGGCCGAGGGTGCCATCGACGCGGCCAATATTTTAAAGCCCGCGTTGGCGCGCGGCGAAATTCAGGCCATCGGCGCCACCACCATCGACGAATATCGCAAGCATGTGGAGAAGGATCCGGCGCTGGAGCGCAGGTTTCAGCCGGTGATGGTGGGGGAACCCACCAAGGAGCAGGCCGTGGCCATCCTCAAGGGGCTGCGCGACCGTTACGAAGCGCATCATAAGGTGCGCATCACCGATGAAGCCATCGAGGCGGCGGTCAAGCTGTCCGATCGATATATCACCGACCGGTATTTGCCGGATAAGGCCATCGACCTCATCGACGAGGCGGGTTCTCGCCTGCGCATCATGAGCTACACCGCGCCGCCGGATATGAAAGAGATGGAGGGCAAGCTGGAGGCCGTGCGCAAGGACAAGGACGAGGCCATCACCAACCAGAATTTCGAGCGCGCCGCCCAGCTGCGCGATGAGGAGAAGAGCCTGCACACCGCCATGACCCAGCTGCGCAGCGACTGGGAGAACGACCAAAATACCGCCCGGCGCGAGGTGGGGGCGGAGGATATTGCCCACATTGTGTCGTCGTGGGTGGGGATCCCCACCGAAAAACTGACCCAGGGCGAGTCCGAGCGCCTGCTGCATCTGGAGGACGTGCTGCACCGGCGCGTCGTGGGGCAGGAGGAAGCCGTGACCGCCGTGGCTCGCGCCATTCGCCGTGCCCGCGCGGGGCTCAAGGATCCCAAGCGCCCCATCGGCTCCTTTATTTTCCTGGGGCCCACCGGCGTGGGCAAAACCGAGCTTTCCAAGGCGCTGGGTGAGGCCATGTTCGGCGATGAAGACTCGCTCATCCGCGTGGATATGTCCGAATATATGGAAAAGCACACCGTTTCCCGGCTGGTGGGATCGCCTCCCGGATATGTGGGCTATGACGAGGGCGGCCAGCTGACCGATAAGGTGCGCAGCAAGCCCTACTCGGTGGTGCTGTTTGACGAGATCGAAAAGGCACACCCCGATGTGTTCAACATCCTGCTGCAGATTTTGGACGACGGCAGGCTGACCGACGGCAAGGGACGCACGGTGGATTTCCGCAATTGCGTCATCATCATGACCTCCAACGTGGGCGCGTCCACCGGAAAGACCACCGGCCGCCTGGGCTTTGGCGGGGAAGAAAACGCCTCCGCCGCGGCGTATGAAACCATGAAAGAACGGGTAATGGAGGATCTGAAGCGCACCTTCCGCCCGGAGTTTCTCAACCGGGTGGACGAGATCATCGTGTTCCACGCGCTGCAGGAGGGGGACGCCCGCGCCATTGTGGAGCTGATGATGGGCACCATCACCAAACGCCTGGCCGAGCAGCAGATTGATCTGACCGCCACCGGAGCGGCGCTGGATTACCTGGCCAAAGAGGGGTTCGACGCGGAGTACGGCGCGCGGCCGCTGCGCCGCGCCATGCAGCGGCTCATCGAGGATGCGCTGGCGGAAAAGCTGCTCAGCGGTGACATTGCGCTGGGCGACGCCGTGACGGCTGATGTAAAGGATAATCGCCTTGACTTGCGCAAAAAGGCGGCGAAACCATCAAATGCCTGCGTTTAACCGGGAAAAAGCAGTTGCAAAGAAAACACCCCGATGGTATAATAGGAGCATCTTGATAAACTCTTAATGCAAAGAGTGGGTTTTCCCACTCTTTCGCATTGTGTGCGGAGGAAACGCGTTGAGCAATACGGTAGTGCTGGCCGCCCAGGCCGTTGTGGAAAAGGCTTTTGAAGGGACCGGATATGAGCTGGTGGATCTGGAGTTCAAGAAGGAACGCAGCGGTTGGAACCTGATTATTTATGCGGACAAACCCGAAGGCCTCAGCTTAGACGACTGTGAAGAGATCACCCATTTGGTTGACCCCCTGTTGGACGAAGATCCCGAGGTGTCGGGCAAGCATGACCACCTCATTGTCTCTTCGCCCGGGCTGGATCGCCCCATGAAGACCACCCGGGACTTTGAGCGGCATATCGGCGAAAAGATCGAGCTGAAGCTGCTGACCCCCTATGATAAAAAACGAGAGATGGCAGGCATACTGACTGCCGTGGATGAAGATAAGATCGAACTGGCCATCGCGAAAAGAGGTCGGGAGCAGCAGGTAACCATGCCCCGTTCCAACATCGCGCTGGCGCGTCTGTGCATAGAATTTGATTAAGGAGTACCACATGAATATCGAGTTTATGGATGCTCTGGAGGAGCTGGAAAAACAAAAGGGCATCAGCAAGGATGTCATGATCGAGGCCATTGACGCGGCGCTCACCGCCGCTTATAAGCGCACCTACAGCGATGCTCAGAATGTGCGCGTTTCCATCAATCGCGACACCGGAGATATTCATGTCTATGCGTTGCTGGAGATCGTGGAAGAGGTGGAGGATACCACCACGCAGATCGCTTACGAGCAATCCAAGGCCATAAAGCCCATTTTGCAGATCGGCGATATTTTTGAGCGGGAGATCAAGACGGCCGATTTCGGCCGCATTGCCGCTCAAACTGCCAAACAGGTGGTGGTGCAGCGCATCCGGGAGGCCGAGCGCAATATGGTGTTCGATGAGTTTGCCGACAAGAAGGACGAGGTCGTGACCGGCATCATCAACCGCGTAGAGCGGGGAATCGTATATGTAACCGTGGGTCACACCGAGGCCAGCCTGCCCCCGCAGGAGCAGATGCGCAACGAAAAGTTTTATCCCAACGACCGCCTGAAAGTCTACCTCACCGAGGTGCGCCACACGGGAAAAGGCCCGCAGGTCATGGTTTCCCGGTCGCACCCGGGCTTGGTGAAGCGCCTCTTTGAGATGGAGGTGCCGGAGATTCAGGACGGCGTGGTGGAGATCAAGAGCATTTCCCGCGAGGCCGGCAGCCGCACCAAAATGGCCGTGTATTCCCGCGATCCCAACGTGGATCCGGTGGGTGCCTGCGTGGGTCAGCGCGGCATGCGCGTGGAAAAAGTGGTGGACGAGCTCAAGGGTGAGAAGATTGACATCGTCCCCTGGAATGCCGATCCGGTGGAATATATCGCCGCGGCGCTCAGCCCGGCAAAGGTCAGCATGGTGCAGATCAACGAGCCGGACAAAATGGCCCGCATCATCGTGCCGGACAACCAGCTGTCGCTGGCCATCGGCCGCGACGGGCAGAACGCCCGCCTGGCTGCCCGCCTGACCAGCTGGAAGATCGACATCAAGAGTCAGTCGCAGATCCTGGCGGCGGCGTCGGCGCAGCCGAAGGCCGACGATGAGGTGGAGCTGCTGGAGAACGAAGAGGAGTAACCCCATGATAAAGCCCCGCAAGATCCCCATGCGCATGTGCATGGGCTGCCGCACCCGCCGCCCCAAGCGCGAGCTGGTGCGCGTGGTGCGCACGCCGGAGGGCGCCGTTGTGCTGGATCCCACCGGAAAAAAATCCGGCAGAGGAACCTATGTGTGCGCGGATAACCCGGCCTGTCTGGAAAAGGCCGTAAAGAGCAAAGCACTGGAGCGTGCGCTGGAAGCCCCCGTTTCTCAGGAAATTTATGAGGAATTGAGAAGGGCGCTGGAGCAAAACATAAAGGAAGGTACCGATGATCGAGAGTAAATGCAGGGGGCTGCTGGGCTTCGCCATCAAGGCGGGCAAAGCGGCCATGGGAATGGGTGCCGTAGAGGGCAGCGTTCGCCGGGGAAAGGCGTTCTTGGTGCTGCTGGACGGCCGCGCATCGCATAACACCTCGGCCTATGTGCAAAATCTTTGTGATACCTTTGATACGCGCTGCGTCATCGTGCCTTCGGATTTCCTGGGCAACACAGCCGGACGAGCCAACCTGACCGTGATGGCCATCACCGACGGCGGTTTCGCCAAGGCTTTGCGCCAGGCGCTGAAGGCGGAATAACAAACCTGTTTAAGAGAGCGGATTACCGCTTTTTTGGATATTGAACCAAATCCTTTGGGAGGCCTTGATTGAATGGCAAAAAACAACGTACTGAAAGTTACCGATGAGCTGAAGGGCTCGTCCCAGGAGCTGCTGAAAAAGATTCAGGAGACGCGGCGGCGCACCCAGGAGCAGCTGAATACGCTCAAGGGATTGGAAGAAGCGGTAAAGACCAAGCAGCGTGAAGAAAGTCTGAAACGAGCGGCGGAGGAAGCGGCCGCTGCGGAGGCCGCACCGGTTTCCGCACTCGAGGCGCCCGCGCCTCAGGCACCCGCTGCGCAGAGCGAGCCCAGCCCGCAGCCTGCGCCGGCACCCGCTGCCGCGCAGCAGACGCCGGCCCCGCAGGGTCAGGCGACGTATCAACAGCGCCCGCAGGGTCAGGCGACCTATCAGCCTCGCCCGCAGGGTCAGGCGACCTATCAACAGCGCCCGCAGGGTCAGGCGACCTATCAGCCTCGCCCGCAGGGCCAGGCGACCTATCAGCCTCGCCCGCAGGGCCAGGGCGGCTATCAGCAGCGCCCGCAGGGCCAGGGCGGCTATCAGCAGCGCCCGCAGGGTCAGGGCGGCTATCAGCCTCGCCCGCAGGGTCAGGGCGGCTATCAACAGCGCCCCCAAGGCCAGGGCGGCTATCAGCCTCGCCCGCAGGGTCAGGGCGGCTACGGCCAGCGCCCGCAGGGTCAGGGCGCACCGCGTCCCGCCGGCGTAGAGCGCAAGCAGCCGCTGGTGCCGACCAAGAGCAGCGCGTTTAACCCCAACAAGGGCAATTATGAGCGCCGCAACACCAACGATGAATACGCCGCCCGCAAAGCCGGGCGTACCGGGGAGCCGAACCGCCGTCAGCTGCTGCTGCAGGGAGACGACGATATGACGATGGGTTCCCGCCGCAAGCTCAAGCGCGTGCCCAAGCAGCAGAGAATTGAGCGAAAGATCATCGAGACCGCCACCATCTCGGGCGAAACGGTGCCCATCAAGGTTTTGGCGGAAAAGATCGGCAAGCCCGCGGTGGTTATTGTAAAAAAACTGCTGGTGCTGGGCATTCTCGCCAACATCAATCAGGATATTGATTATGATACGGCGGCCAGCGTCGCGGCGGAGTTTGACGTGATTCTGGAGCAGGAGATCGCCAAGACCCACGAAGAAGTGATGGTGGACGCCTACGACGAGGCCGGTGAGGACGAAGACACCCAGCCGCGCGCGCCCATTGTGACCATCATGGGTCACGTTGACCACGGCAAGACCTCCGTGCTGGACGCCATTCGCAAGAGCCGCGTCACCGCCACCGAGGCGGGCGGCATCACCCAGCATATCGGCGCCTATCAGGTGGATGTAAAGGGCAGAACCATCACCTTCCTGGATACCCCCGGACATGAGGCGTTTACGTCCATGCGTGCCCGCGGTGCCCAGGCTACCGATATTGCCGTGCTGGTGGTGGCGGCGGACGACGGCGTGATGCCGCAGACCGTAGAAGCCATCAACCACGCAAAGGCGGCAGGTGTGCCCATTATTGTAGCCATCAACAAGATGGATCGCCCCGGAGCTAACCCCGAGCGCGTAAAGCAGCAGCTCACCGAATATGAGCTGGTGTGCGAAGAGTGGGGCGGCGACACCGTCATGGCAAACGTATCGGCGCTGACCGGCGAAGGGCTGGACACGCTGATGGATATGATTTTGCTGGTGGCGGATGTGCAGGAGCTGCGCGCCAATCCCGACCGCAGCGCCAAGGGCATCATCATCGAAGCAAAGCTGGACAAGAACCGCGGCCCCGTTGCCAGCGTGCTGGTGCAGAACGGCACCCTGCATGTGGGCGACATGGTGGTCGTAGGCACGACCTTTGGCCGTGTGCGCGCCATGTTCAACGACTTGGGCGAGCGCGTGGAAATCGCGTCTCCTTCCACCCCGGTGGAGCTGCTGGGCTTGGAGGATGCGCCGGATACGGGCGAACTGCTGTATGCGGTGGCCGAGGAGCGCATCGCGCGGCAGGTGGCCGAGGAGCGCGCCAAGAAGCTGCGTGAAACGCAGATGACCCCGGCGGCGCTGCCTGTTACGCTGGACGATCTGTTCAACCGCGTATCTCAGGGCGACATGAAAGAGCTCAACATCATCATCAAGGCCGACGTGCGCGGCAGCGCCGAGGCTGTGAAGTCCTCTTTGGAGAAGCTCAGTACGCCCGAGGTGCGCATTAAGACCATCCACAGCGGCGTGGGCGCCATCAATGAGAACGACATCATGCTGGCCGCCACTTCCAACGCCATTGTCATCGGCTTCAACGTGCAGCCCAATCCCCAGGGACGGGCGGCCGCCGAGCGCGAAGGTGTGGACGTGCGCGTTTACCGCATCATCTATAACGCCATCGAGGACATGCAAAAGGCACTCAACGGTATGCTCGAGCCCGAGTTCAAGGAAGTCGTCAGCGGGCATGTTGAGGTTCGCAGCGTGTTCAAGATCACCGGCGTGGGCGCCGTGGCCGGCTGCTACGTCACCGACGGCAAGATCGTTCGTCAGGATCAGGTGCGCATTACCCGCGACAGCGTGATCATCTTCGAGGGCAAGCTTTCTTCCCTCAAGCGCTTCAAGGACGACGTGAAGGAAGTGGCCGCGGGCTATGAGTGCGGCGTCACGGTGGATGGGTACAACGACATCAAAGAAGGCGATGTGATCGAAGCCTACAACCGTGTGGAGATCGAAAGGGAAGACTAAATGGCAAATAAAAGACGGGATATGATCGCCGGGGAGATGCAAAAGGTGCTCAGTGCCATCATCGCCGAGGAGGTCAAGGATCCCTCCGTACCGCTCATGTGCAGTGTGATGGGCGTGGAGGTGGCAGCGGACATGAGCTTTGCCAAGGTGCGCGTGAGCGTGCTGGGCGATGAGCAGGCGCTGCAGCAGGCGGTGGACGCGCTCAACAGAGCTTCGGGTTTTATCCGCAAGCAGCTGGGAATGCGCATTGACCTGCGCTATACCCCCAAGCTCTCCTTTGTGGGCGACCAGTCGGTGCAGCACAGCATCGAGATACAAAAGGTTTTGGAGAAGATTCATCAGGATGAACAATAGCCAAATTGAGGCGCTGCTGCGCGATCCCGCCGGGCGTGTGCTGATCATCAGCCACATTGCCCCCGACGGCGATACGCTGGGCAGCGCTTTGGCGCTTTATGCGCACTTTTTACACCAACAGATACAGACCGACGTGTGCTGCCAGGACGAAGTCCCGGCGGTGTATTCCTGGCTGCCCGGGGCGCAGCAGGTGCGCACCGCGGCGCAGGGCGATTACGCGCTGGCGCTGGCCATTGACTGCGCCGCGCCCGACCGCATGGGCACCCTGCAGGCGGCTTTTGACGCTGCGCAGGTGCGCGTGTGCATCGACCACCACAAAAGCAACCCGGCTTATGCCTCCCTCAACTGCATTGACGCCTCTGCCGCGGCAACCGCGCAAATCATAACGCGGCTGCTTCTTGAAGCGGGGCTGCCCATCACGCAGGATATGGCCGATTGCCTGTACACGGGCATTTTGACCGACAGCGGGCAGTATTCCTTTGACTCCACCTCGCCGGAAACGCTGCGCATGGGCGCGGAGCTGGTGGAGCGGGGCGCGCATTTGGCGCAGATCAACAACCGGGTCTTTCGCACCCGATCCTTGGCAAGAACGCGCATTTTGGGGCGCGCCATCGAAAACCTGACGCTGGAGTGCGATGCAAAGGCGGGTCTGATCTTCCTGAGCCTTAAGGACATGCAGGACTGCGGCGCCACCGGTGCCGATACGGAAAATTTGGTGAATTACGCGCTGGAGATCGAAAGCGTGCAGGCCGGCGTATTTTTAAAGGAGACCGCGCCGGGCAGCTATAAATGCTCCCTGCGCTCCTCGGGGGCGTTTGACGCATCGGCTATGGCCGCCGAGTTCGGCGGAGGCGGCCATGCCAAAGCGGCGGGCTTTTCCTGCGGGGGTACACCCGAGGAAGCAAAGGCGGCGGTGCTGCGCGTGCTGCGGCGGCAGCTGGGTTTCCACGCATGAACGCCATCTTTGTTTTGAACAAACCCGCCGGTATGACCTCCAACACGGCGGTGCAGCGGCTGCGCCGGCTGCTGGGCGAAAAGCGCGCGGGGCACGGCGGCACGCTGGATCCCCAGGCGACAGGGGTGCTGCCCGTGTGCGTCGGGCAAGCCGCCAAGCTGTTTGATTACTTTGAGGACGCTGGCAAGGAATATGTGGCTGAGATCACCTTCGGCCTGACCAGCGATACGCAGGACATCTGGGGCAAACTGGAGCACAGCGAAGGGCAGCCCTGTGTGACGCGGGCGGCGCTGGAAGAGGTGTTGCCGCGTTTTATCGGGCAGATTCAGCAAATCCCGCCCATGTATTCGGCCATTAAACAAAACGGGCGCAAGCTTTATGAGCTGGCGCGCGCCGGGCAGGTGGTGGATCGCCCCCCTCGCGCGGTGATCATTGATTCCATCGCGGTGGAGGAGGAGCCGGGCGAGAACCGCTTTGTGCTGCGGGTGGCCTGCTCCAAGGGCACCTATATCCGCACGCTGTGCCATGACTTGGGGCAGGCGCTGGGCTGCGGCGCGGTGATGAGCGCCCTGACCCGCACGCGCTCGGGCAGCTTTGGCATCAAGGACGCGGTGACGCTGGAGCAGCTGGAACAGGCGGTGGCACAAGGGCAGCTTGGGCAGGCGGCGTATCCTCTGGAAAAAGCGCTGGCCCATTATCCGGCCTTTGCTGCCGATCCTTCGTGGGAGAAGGCGCTCAACAACGGCGTTGCCATCGCCGATGAGCTGGCGCCCGCGGGGCTGTGCCGGGTTTATTTGCGGGGTGTTTTGCTGGGGCTGGGGCAAGGCTGGCAGGAGCAGGGTATTTCCATGCTGAAAATGAAACTACTGCTGCAGGGGGAGCAATTGTGATCTTCATAGAACCGCTCGAAAAATTTGAAGTACCCTATGTGCTTACCGTGGGAAAGTTCGACGGGATGCACTTGGGGCATCAGGCCATTTTCCGGCAGCTGACCGTGCAGGGTCAGCATTGCCGGCGGGTGGCCTATGTTTTTTATTTTGAGCAGGAGAGCCACCTGTCGCCCTGGGAAGAGCGCTGCGCGCTGCTGGAAGCGGCAGGCGCGGAGGCGGTGGCGCGCATTCCCGCCGGGCACCGCCTGTGGAGCATGGAGCCGGAGGCTTTCATCCGGTCGCTGTGCGCCGGGGATATGCTGCGAGGCATGGTGGTGGGATCAAACTTTCGCTTTGGCCGCGGCGCGCAGGGAGACACGGCGCTGCTCAAGCAGCTGGGCGGGCGCTACGGCTTTGCCGTGACGGTTGTGCCGCCGGTGCAGGCGGAGGGCGGCAATGTTTCCTCCTCGGCGGTGCGTGCGGCGCTGCTGGCAGGCGATCTCGCGCTGGTGACCCAGCTGCTGGGGCGGCCGTATGAGATGAGCGGCGTCGTGACCGCGGGCAAACAATTGGGGCGCACCCTGGGTTTTCCCACGGCGAATTTGCCGCCCGCACCTGAGAAGCTGCTGCCGCCCGAGGGCGTGTATGCGGCCATAGCCAGAGTGGACGGGCGCAGCTGGGCGGCCATGACCAACGTGGGGCGCAACCCCACGGTAAACGGGGAGCAT
>JAQUVY010000042.1 GCA_028693155.1 Eubacteriales bacterium | reverse complement strand
TGTTCCTTTTTAGTATCAACCATTTTCTTTTCCTCCGTCTTCGTCTGGAATAAATTCCAAAATATCATCTACGCCACAGTGCAGCACACGGCAAATACTCTCCACACTGTCAAGGGAGATATATCCGTTGCGTTTTAGCCGTGTGATGATGTTGGCAGAGAACCCTGCCTCCTGCATCAACTGGGCATTTGTCATATCTTTTTCAATCAATAAATGAAACAGTTTTTTATAACTGACTGCCATATCACACCTCCATTAATCCTGTTAGCCGATATGCTTAAAGTATATCACGCAAAAGTGAATTTTTCAATCTTTATATAAATCTATTTACAAAAAGAAAGCGACCACCCAGGAGCATTTCTGCTCTTGCGTAGTCGCTATTCTCTTTGCACCGTTTGGGGAGGCGTACTTAAAAACTTGATTTTCTCAAATCCCTAAGTTGCACTCCCTTTGGCAGGTCTTTGTTTGATGTTGTTTTCGGGGCGCGGCCGGTTTGCTTAGGCCTTTCGCCCTTCGCTGAGCATGTGCTGCTTGATGTCATACAGCCGCTGAGACAGGTCGACCTTGTACACATGCGGATTGTTCAAGCGCTTGTACTCGTCCCACAGCGTTTCCACCTGACTCTTGGCGTAAGCCTGAATGTCCAGCAGCGCCGGCGTTTCATAGCGGCACTGGCCGTTCACGAAGATGGGCTGCAGCAGCTGCACCGCCTTGAAGTCCGTCACCTCCATGCGCTTCCAGGGCGCCTCGGGGTGGAAAATGGTCAGCGGCTTGGTGTCGTCTATGGTTTCGCTGCGCAGGGTCATCAGGTCGGCGATGGCGCGGCCCGTGGCGCGCTCGTACAGCCGGTAAACGTTCTTGCGGCAGGGCGTGGTGATCTTCTCGGCATTCTCCGAGATCTTGATCTTGGGGATCTCATTGCCCTGTTCGTCGTTCTCGGATACCATTTTGTAAACGCCGCCCAGCGCCGGGCAGTCGTTGCTGGTGATGAGCTTGGTGCCCACGCCCCAGGAATCAATAGCGGCGCCCTGCGCCTTCAAGTCCCAGATGATGTTCTCATCCAGATCGTTGGAGGCGAAAATTTTGGCCTTGGGGAACCCCGCTTCGTCCAGCATCTTGCGGGCGCGCTTGCTCAGGTAGGCCAGGTCGCCCGAGTCCAGGCGGATGCCGATGGGCTCATAGCCCTTGGCACGCAGCTCGCGGAACACGGTGATGGCATTGGGCACGCCGCTGCGCAGGGTGTCATAGGTATCCACCAACAGCAGGCAGGCCGTGGGGAACACCTCCGCATAGGCGCGGAAGGCGGAAATCTCATCGTCAAAGCTCATGACCCAGCTGTGGGCATGCGTCCCCTTGATGGGAATGTGATACATTTCCCCGGTCATCACGTTGGAGGTGGAGGTGCACCCGCCGATGACAGCGGCGCGCGCGCCGTAAATGCCCGCATCGGGTCCCTGCGCCCGGCGCAGGCCGAACTCGGAAACATCGTCCCCCTGCGCGGCCATGCACACCCGGCAAGATTTGCTGGCGATCAGCGTCTGGTGGTTGATGATGTTCAGCAAAGTGGTCTCCACCAGCTGCGCCTGCAAAATGGGCGCCGTCACCTCCACGATGGGCTCCCCGGGAAAGACGATGCTGCCCTCGGGCAGCGCGTAAATATCTCCGGTAAATTTCAGATCCCCCAGCAGCGCCAGGAAATCATCATCAAACAGCTTCAGGCTGCGCAGGTATGCCAAATCGTCCTCGTTGAATTCCAAACGTTTGACATAATCAATGGCCTGCTCCAGACCGGCCACCACGGCGTACATATTCACATTGCCGCGGCGGAAAAACATATCAAACGTAGCCGTACGCTTCTCCATACCCTTGCGGAAATAACCATACATCATGGTCAGCTGGTACAGATCGGTCATCATTGTCAGGTTGCGCATAAATATCTTCCTTCTTTTCAACAGACGCCGGTTATCCCTGCACGCCGTTCTCCTCGTTTTGCTCCTGGGCAGCCGCCGGCTCCTCAGGCTGCACCGTTACCTCCGGCGCATCGTGAAATTCCTCGGCCTGCTGCTCGGCGCGGGCGTTCACCGGCTGCGCGGCAGCGGCTTGCCCGGGCTGCGCGGGCGTTTCGGGAGCGGCCGCCGCTTCGGCAGGCTGCGCCTCGGGCTGGTTTTCCCGCCGCTTGGCGCGCTCAAACGCGTTCACAAACAGCACCACGCCCAGAATGACCAGCGCAATGCCCACCACGATGACGCCCGAAAGCTGCGTGTAGTTTCCCAGCAGGAACGCGCCGCCCACGGTGGTGAGGATAAACACGGGGATCATGGAGCCCGAACGGCCCCGGCTGAACGCATACAGCTCAAACAGCCCCAGCGCCACGCCCAAGATGTACAGCGGCCACAGCTTGGCCATCATGCCAAACCCGCCGATGGCGCAGGCCAGATACAGCCCGCCGTAGACCAGCAAAATGCCGCCCGGCACCAGCAAACCGGGGTTTTTGCCCCCGGAAAGCGCAAAGCCGATGTGGAAGCACACGCCTACGCCCAGCATAATGACTGCCGGCAGCATATCGCCTGTGATGTGGAGCACGCCTACCTGGGTCAGCACCAGCAAAACGCCTACCGCCACCAGAATGACGCCCCACAAAATCATACTCTTATTCTTCATGATTCTCCTCCTCCTGCGCAGACTCCTGCCCATCGGGCTGCGCCGCAGTCTCTTCCGGCTGCTGCGCCGCGGGGGCTTGCTCGGGCTGCGCCGCTTCCTGGGCGGGCTGCTCGTCGTCGGCCTCCTGTGCGGGGGCTGCGGCCGCCTGCGGCGATGCAGCCGCCTTGCGCCGCTTCACTGCGCCTGCTATCAGTATACCCAGCGAGGTAAGCACCATAACGCCGCTCACCCACTGAGACACGCGGATGTTGAGGAAATACAGGCTGTCCGTACGCAGGCCTTCAATGAACATACGTCCCAGGCCGTACAGCAGCAGATAGTACAGGAACACATGCCCGGGCTGCCCTTCCTTTTTGCGGAAGGTATAGAACATCAGAAAGGCAAACACGCCGAAGTCCCAGATGGATTCGTAAAAGAAGGTGGCCAAATGCCACACCCCTTCGTTCTGGATGTACACCGACAACGGGAAGAATTGCAGCGCAGGATTGCTCACGACATAACCGAAAGCTTCCTGGTTTACGAAGTTGCCCCACCGGCCGATGGCCTGCCCCAGAATCAAGCAGGGAGCCAGCACATCCAGCAGGGTCAGCATCTTGACTTTCTTCCAGCGCGAGTAGATCCACACGCCCACGACGCCGCCGATGACGCCGCCGTAGATGGCCATGCCGCCGTTCCAGACCTTAAACACCTCGGAAAAGGGCATCTGAGAATAGTAGTCCCAGGTAAAGGCCACATAGTAGATGCGGGCGCCGATAATGGCCAGCGGCACAGCCAGCAGCGCGATGTCGAAGATGGAATCGGGATCCATCCCCGCGTGCTTGGCCGTTTTGCGAGCCAGCAAAATGCCGGCCAGCATTGCCGTGGCGATGAGAATACCATACCAGTAAATATCCTTACCGAATACGGTGAAGGCCACGCGATCAATCATAAGAACACCTCCGTTTGGGTCAAATTATATGCCGGGGAAAAGCGGCTGTCAAACCTCGGGTTTCTGCTCTTCTCCCAGCAGATCGGGGCGTACCGCCCGGGTTTTTTCCAGCGCCTTTTCTTTGTGCCAGGCCTCGATATGGGCATGGTGCCCGGACAGCAGCACCTCCGGCACGGCGAAGCCCCGGAAGTCCGCCGGGCGCGTATACTGCGGATATTCCAGCAGGCCGTCCTCAAAGCTTTCGTCCTCGTGCACGTTTTCGTTGCCCACCACGCCGGGCACAAAGCGGCTGACGCTGTCCACCAGCACCAGTGCCGCCAGCTCCCCGCCGGTGAGCACATAATCCCCGATGGAAACCTCCATGTCGACCAGCTGATCCACGATGCGCTGGTCGATGCCCTCGTAATGACCGCACAGCAGGATAAGCTCCTCCTCGCCGGCCAGCTGCCGTGCCAGGCGGTTGTCCAGCCGTCTGCCCTGGGGTGACAGGTAAATCACCTTGCAGGAGGGGCGATGCCGCTGCCGCGCCGCCGCCATGGCGTCAAACACGGGCTGAGGTGTCATCACCAGCCCCGCGCCGCCGCCAAAGGGATAGTCGTCGGTTTTTTTATGCTTATCCAGTGAGTAGTCCCGAATGGGATAAAAGGCCACGTCCAGCAGCCCGGCGCGCTCGGCGCGACCCAAAATGCTACTGTCCAGATAGGGCTGCATGGCTTCGGGAAACAGCGTAAGAATGCTAATCTTCATAGACCGCGACTTCCTGAAGCGCCTCTGCGTCCACTTCGATCACCTTGTTGGCAATGTCCACCCGGCGGATGACCTTTCGGATGGCCGGGAACATCATGACGCCACCCTTGCGCAGCGTCACCACGTATACATCCGCCGCGCCGTGCTGCATCACCTCGCTCATCGTACCGTACTCCTCCCCGCTGCGCTCCACCCGGCAGCCCATCAGGTCGGCAATAAAGTAAGCGTGGTCTTGCAGCGGTGCCTCGTCCTGGGGTTCGACGTACAGCTCGGTGCCCCGCAGCGTCTCGGCCGACTCCCGGTCGTCGACGCCTTTCAGCTTGAGCACCACCTCTTTGCCGTTCACCCGCACCTCTTCCAGAGCGATGGGGCGGAAGCAATTTTTGTCCCATACACAAAGCCCGGATAGGTCGGTAAACCTGTCCGGGTCGTCGGTGCAGGGGATCACCTTCACATGACCCTTCAGCCCCTGAGGGCGGGCCACAACGGCCACCCGAAGATGGCCCTTTTTGCGATCACCCGTATAAATCATACGATGTCCACCACATATTTCTTGCGGCTGTTGGAGGTTGCGGATTTTACCACCGCGCGGATGGCGTTGGCGATTCGGCCCTGACGGCCGATCACCCTGCCCATGTCATCCGGCGCAACGGTCAGTTCCAGCACCATGGTGCGGCCCTTGTCCACCGTCTTGACCTCCACCTGATCCGGTGCCTTCACCAGCGACTGGGCCAGGAATTTCAGCAACTCTTCAGGCTTCAAAGCCAACACCTTCCTTAGATCGCGCCGGACTTTTTCAGCAGCGCGCGAACGGTATCCGTGGGCTGGGCACCCTTCTTGATCCAATCCTGAGCCTTCTCGTTGTCGATCTTCAGCTCCACGGGCTCGGACACGGGGTTGTAATAACCGATCTCCTCGATGAAACGGCCGTCACGGGGCGCGGAGCCCTCGGCCACCACGATACGATAGAAGGGCTTTTTCTTAGCGCCCAGGCGCTTCAGTCTGATCTTAACTGCCATTGTGTATTTCCTCCTGAAAAATAGATAATTTATTGTTAAGTCTAAAACGACTTAATACGCATTTAAAAGGGGAGGCGTCCCCCGCGGGAAAACTTCTTCATGCCCTTGCCCGAAAACTGCTTCATCATGGCCTTGGTCTGCTCAAACTGTTTGATGAGGCGGTTGACATCCTGCACCTCCACACCCGCGCCCCGGGCAATGCGGCGGCGGCGGCCTGCGTTGAGGATGTTGGGGTTGCGGCGCTCGGCCGGGGTCATGGAGGAAATGATGGCCTCCATGTGCAAAATGGCCTTTTCGTCAATCTGGCTTTCGTCCACCTTCATCTGGCCTGCGCCGGGCAGCATTTTCAGCATGGCCCCTACGCCGCCCATGGAGCGCATCTGTTTGAACTGCTCGGCAAAATCCTCCAGATCAAACTTCTGCTCCTTGATCTTCTGGGTAAGCTTCTTTGCCTTTTCCTCATCCACATTGGCCTGCGCCTTTTCGATGAGGGTAAGCACGTCGCCCATGCCCAAAATGCGGGACGCCATCCGCTCGGGATGGAAGGGTTCAAAATCCTCGGGCTTTTCGCCCGTGCCGGAAAACTTAATGGGTTTGCCCGTGACCGCCTTGACGGACAGCGCCGCGCCGCCGCGGGTATCGCCGTCCAGCTTGGTGAGCATGACACCGGTGATATCCAGCCGGTTGTTGAAGCTTTCGGCCACGTTGACCGCGTCCTGACCGGTCATGGCGTCCACCACCAGCAGGATCTCCGCCGGTTCGGTCGCCGCCTTGATCTTCTCCAGCTCCTCCATCAGCGCATCGTCGATGTGCAGACGGCCGGCGGTGTCGATGACCAAAACATCGTTGGAATGGGCTGCGCCGTAAGCCACGGCCGCCCGGGCAATGGCCACGGGGTCGCCCTGCCCCTGCTCAAACACGGGCACGCCCACGCGCTCCCCCACCACCTTCAGCTGCTCGATGGCGGCGGGACGGTACACGTCGCAGGCCGCCAGCAGCGGGCGCTTATTGTGGCGCTTCTTCAGATAAAGCGCAAGCTTCCCGGCGATGGTGGTCTTGCCGGCGCCCTGCAGGCCGCACAGCATAATGACCGACGGCGTGCGGGGGGAATATTGCAGCGTGCTGTGGGTGGAGCCCATCAGCTCGATCAGCTCTTCGTTGACGATCTTGACCACCTGTTGGCCGGGGGTCAGGCTGTCCAGGATGTCCTGCCCGCAGGCGCGTTCGGTGATCTTCTTGACCAGGGAGCGCACGACCGTGAAGTTCACGTCGGCCTCCAGCAGCGCCATGCGCACCTCGCGCATGGCCAGCTTGACGTCGCTCTCGCTCAAGCGGCCGCGGCCGGTCAGGTCCTTGATTACTTTTTGCAGTTTTTCACTCAAACCTTCAAAGGCCATTGCTGCCCTCCCATAATTCGGCGATCTCTCCCAGGCGGCGATCCAGCTTGGCGCATTCCTGCGCGCTCAGGGCGCGTCCGTCCCGGGTCAGCTCTCTTGCCTGGCCGATGAGCCGCTGCACCTGGCGGTACCTGCCCACCAGACCCAAGCGCGCTTCGCATTCACCCAACGCCGTTTCGCCGCGCCGCAGCGCGTCGTGCACGCCCTGGCGGGTGATGCCGAGGCCGTCGGCGATTTCGCCCAGGCTCATATCCTCTTCGTAATGCATCTGCATGACGGTCTGCTGCCGGGCGGTCAAAAACGCCCCGTAGAAATCCATCAGCAGTGCCACTTCCACGTTATGTTCCATAAAAAACCCCGTAAAGGGAAAAACCTTTACGGGTTTATTATACCGATTCGGCAGCAGTTGTCAAGGGAAAATGCTTTACAGCGATCCTTCTTCGGCAAACATCGCCTTCACAAAGCTTTGGGCGTCGAAGGTTTGCAGGTCGTCGATGCCCTCGCCCACGCCGATATACCGCACGGGCACGCCCAACTGCGAAGCGATGGCGATGACCACGCCGCCCTTGGCGGTGCCGTCCAGCTTGGTGAGGATGATGCCCGTCACATCGCAGGCTTGGGCAAAGGTCTTGGCCTGCACCACCGCGTTTTGCCCGGTGGTGGCGTCCAGCACCAGCAGCGTTTCACAATGCGCGCCGGGGTACTCCCGATCCACAATGCGGCGCATCTTGGACAGCTCGTTCATCAGGTTGACCTTGTTGTGCAGCCGCCCCGCCGTGTCGCACACCAGCACATCCACATTTCTGGCCTTGGCGGCCTGCACCGCGTCAAACACCACCGCGGCGGGGTCACTGCCCGCTGCCTGAGAGATCACATCCACACCGGCGCGCTCGCCCCAGACCTTGAGCTGCTCGGCCGCCGCCGCGCGGAAGGTATCGGCCGCCGCCAGCAGCACGCGCTTGCCGCCGCGCTGCAAATTGGCAGCCAGCTTTCCCACCGACGTGGTTTTTCCCACGCCGTTGACGCCCACCACCATGACCACGCTTTTTTCATCCAGGCGCAGCGGCTCAACCTGCCCCAGCTCGGCCAGCAGTTCGCTTTGCAGCAGCTCCCGAATGCGGGAAGAGTCGCCGATCTTCTGCTTTTTCACCTGCTGACGCACGCGCTCCACCAGCTCGGCGGAAAACTCCGCGCCCACGTCGGCGGAGATGAGCACCGCCTCCAGCTCTTCAAAAAACTCGTCGTCGATCTCTTTGTAATACTTCACCAGCTCGTCGATGCGCCCGCCCAGAGAATCGCGGGTCTTTTTCATGGAGCTCTTCAGCTTGCCCCAAAAGCCCAATTTTTCCTGCTCGTCCATGTTGGCTCCTTTACTGCGCCGCGCCCTCGGGGATGTCTTCCATCTTCACCGAAAGCATACGGGAAATTCCTTTTTGCTCCTGCGTCACGCCGTAGAGGCTGTTGCAGGCCTCCATGGTGCCCTTGCGGTGGGTAACCACCACAAACTGTGTGGTCTGGGTGAAGTTGCGCAGGTACTGCGCAAAGCGGCGCACGTTGGCGTCGTCCAACGCCGCCTCGATCTCATCCAGCACGCAAAAGGGCGAGGGGTTCACCCGCAGCATGGCAAACAGCAGCGAGATGGCGGTGAGCGCCTTTTCTCCGCCGCTGAGCAGCGACAGCAGCTTCAGCTCGGTGCCCGGCGGCTGCGCCTTGATCTCAATGCCGGAGTTGAGGATATCCGCCTCATCCTGCAGCACCAGATACGCGGTGCCGCCGCCGAACAGCTCGGTAAAGGTGGCGCCGAAGTATTCGTTAATCTTGGCAAACTGCTCCCGAAAGCGTTCCTCCATCTTTTGCGCCAGGCCGGAAATGATGGCCAGCAGATCCGCCTGCGCCTTGTCCAGATCGGCGGTCTGGCGGCGGTAATCCTCATAGCGCCCGCCCAGCTCCTCATATTCTTCCACGGCGCCCACGTTGACCGTGCCCATTTTGCGGATCTCGGAGCGGATGTCCCCAATGCGTCGCCCCGCGCCCGCCGTGTCAAAATCTTCCCGGCGCAGCTCGCAGGCGTTGGCATAGGTCAGCTCGTAGTTTTCCCAAATGCGGTTTTGCGCGTTGTCAAAGTCCGCCTCCATGCGCACCAGCTGCATCTCCAGACGCCCGGCGCGTTCGCGCATCTCGTCGGCAATGGCGCGCTGGGCGTTGGCCGCGCGGCTGTTTTCGTCCCGCGCCTGCCGGCGCTGGGCACGCTGCTCCTCCAGGGCGGAAATGCCCTGGCGCAGCCCGCTCATGGTCTTTTCATAGTCTCCCGCCGTGCGTGCGCTGTCCGCGTCCGCCCGGCGCTCTTCCCGCAGGCGGCGCAGCGCGTCCTCGCTGTCGGCGCGCTTGCGCTGGGCGTCGTCCACCAGGCGCTGGGCATCGGCGCGCATACGCCGGGATTGCTGCCCCAGGCTGTCCTTATGGGATTCATCCGACGCCATGGCGATTTTCAGCTCGTTGATCTTCTCCACAAACGCCTGGTAGGACTCCCGCTGGGCGTTCACCCGCTGCTGCACGCGCACGATCTCGCCGCGCACGCTCTGCTGGTTCAGCTCCTCTGCGCCCTGCTGCCCCTGCGCCGAATCCATCTGCGAACGAATATCCGAAAGGTTTTCCCGCAGCTGCTCCGCGTCGCTGTGGGTTTGCCCAATCTGCTCGGCGATGCGCTGTTCGTTTTGCTGCGCCTTGAGCAGGCGCTCCTTCTCCCGGGTATAGCTCAAATCGCTGTCGTGCAGCTGCTGCTCCAGCGCGCTCTGGGCGGCCTTCCCGGCCTCCACCTGCGCGTCCAGCTTTTCAGCCAGCTGCTGCACGGCCTCGGTCTCGCCCTGAATGGCCGCACAGCGCTTGCGCAGCTCCTCGGTCTCGGCCTCCCGCCCCAGCAGGCTGGTATAGCGCGACTGCGCGGAGCCGCCGGACATGGAGCCGCCGGGGTTGATCACATCGCCCTGCAGCGTGACAAAGCGCAGGGAGTTGCGGCAGGCGCGGGCCATGGCGATGGCCGCGTCCATGTCCCGCGCGATGACGGTGCGCCCCAGCAGGTTGGAAATAATATCCGCGTAGCGCGCGTCGGTATGCACCAGCTCGGCGGCCACGCCCACGCAGCCCTCGCTGCGCAGCGCGGCGCGCTCCTGCGGCGTCACCGTGCGCGGCTGAATGCGGCTGATGGGCAAAAAGGTGGCGCGGCCGTAGTTGTTGCGGCGCAAATACTCGATCAGGCGCTTGGCGTCCTGCTCGTCGGAGGTGATGATGTTCTGCATGGCTGGGCCCAGCGCCGTTTCCACCGCGCGCACCAGCTCCTTGGGCACCTGCATCACCTCGGCCACCACGCCCTGCACCCAGTTTTCGGTGCGGCCGGCGGCGCTGTCGCGCAGCAGGCGGCGCACCGCCTCGGCAAAGCCCTCGTAATCGCGCTTCATGGCCTCCAGCATCCGCTGGCGGGTCTGGGCAGCCTGCAGCGCTTCGCGCAGTTTGCCGGTCTTTTCCATAGCGTCGTGCCGCCGGGCGCGCAGCTCGTTCAGCCCTGCCACCGTTTCGTTGCAGCGGCTTTGCAGCTGGGTGCGCTGCTCCTCCAGCGTTTTTACCTGCGCGCGGATCTCGTCCCCCGCCGCGCGGGTATGCGCCATTTCTTCCTCCAGCGCGCCGCGGCCGCTCTCCACCTGGGCAATGCGCTGCTGCACGGCCTCTGCCATGGTTTCCAGCCGGGTGACGGCGTTTTTGATGTCCCCCAGCCGGTTCATCTTATCCATGGCGCCGATCTTAAAGCGCTCGGCCTCGTCCTCGGCCTTTTGCAGGGCGTCGGCCATTTCCGCGCGCTGGGCTTCCCATTCGTCCAGCTGCTTTTGCGCGCTTTGGGCATTCTCGCCCGCTTGCTTCAGCGCCGTTTCCAGCGTCTCGGCCTCGGCCTGCATCTGGGCGGCGCGCTCGCGGTTCTGCTTTTCCTCCGCGGTCAGGCGCTCGTGCTCGGTCTCCAGGTTGCGAATGCGCTCGGCAGTTAAGTTGGCCTCGCCCCGGCGGCGCTGTTCCTCGGCCTGGGTCTGGGCGGCCTGCTCCCGCGCGGCGGCCAGCGCCGCCTCCAGCTCGTCCAGCTGGCGATTGAGCTCCAGAGATTTCTCCTCCGCCTGGGTCAGCGCCTGCGCCGCTTTTTCGCTCTCCTGGCGGCTGTCGGCGGCCTGCTGCTTCCATTGGGCAATTTTCTCCCGGCTCTCCTCATAGGAGCGCAGGAACTGGTTGATCTCCAGATCTTTCAGCTCGCCGGAAAGGGTGAGATAGCGCTTGGCGTTTTCGCTTTGGATGCGCAGCGGCTCCAGGCGGCTCTCCATCTCGCTCATGATGTCACCCAGGCGTTCCAGGTTGTCCCGCGTGTTGGCCAGGCGGCGCTCCGCCTCCTCCTTGCGCACGCGATATTTCATGATGCCCGCCGACTCGTGAAACACGCTACGCCGATCCTCGGCGCGGCTGTCGATGATCTGAGACACCTGCCCCTGACCGATGATGGAATACCCATCCCGGCCGATGCCCGTGTCTCGAAACAGATCGATGATGTCCTTGAGCCGGCAGCTTTTTTTGTTGATGTAATACTCGCTGTCGCCGTTGCGAAATACCCGGCGCAGCACCGTCACCTCGGCATATTCCACCGGCAGGGTGCCGTCGGCGTTGTCAAAGGTAAGTGCCACCTCGCACCAGGACAGCGGCTTATGCCCCGAAGCACCGTCGAAGATGATGTCTTCCATGCGGTTGCCGCGGAGCATTCGTGCATTCTGCTCGCCCAAAACCCAGCGCATGGCGTCGCCGATGTTGCTTTTGCCACTGCCGTTTGGGCCAACAATGCCGGTGATGCCCTCGTCAAAGCGCACCTCAATGCGCTCAGCGAAGGATTTAAACCCGTACATTTCCAGTTTCTTCAGTTTCAAGTTGGTGTTCCGCCTTTTATTCGTTCATCGCTTCCAGCGCAATGCGCGCCGCATCCTGTTGGGCCGCTTTCTTGCTGTGCCCCTCGCCCCGGGAAAGCACCTCTCCGTCCACCGCCAGCTCCACACCAAAGGTGCGGTCGTGGGGCGGGCCTTCCTCGCTTACCGAGCGGTAGACGATATGCCGTTCGCCGCTTTGCTGCAATTTTTCCTGCAACGCCGTTTTATAGTCGCCCGCCACGCCGTTGGCAGCGGCGCGCGCCAGCGCCTGCTCCAGCAGCGGCAGGATCACCCGCTCGGCCGCCTCCATGCCGCCGTCCAAGAAAACCGCGCCGGTGACCGACTCAAACACGTCGCACAGGATGGAGGGTCTTTCTCGGCCGCCCAGGCGGGCGGTGCCCTTGCCCATGCGCAGGTTCTCGCCCAGGCGCAAAGCGGCGGCCAGCGCGCTTAAGGCCGGCTCGGACACCACGCTGGCGCGGGTGCGGGTCATCTGCCCCTCGCCCCAGTCGGGATGCGCGGCGTAGAGCCGGTGCGTCACCAGCAGCTCCACCACCGCGTCGCCCAAAAACTCCAGCCTCTCATAGCAGGGCTCGTCGGGCGCCTCGTTGGTGCGCGATGCGTGGGTCAACGCCTCGCGCAGCAGAGAAACGTCTGTGAATTGATAGGAAAGGCGATTCTGCAGACTTTCCAGAGAATCGCCTTTTTCGCCGTGTGTCAAATTGTCGCTCCTTATTGATGGGCCTCGATGTACTTCACCGCGTCGCCCACGGTCTTGATGTTCTCCAGCTCTTCATAGGGGAACTCCAGCCCGAACTCGGACTCGATGTTCATGATGATGCCCACGACCTCCACAGAGTCGGCCTTGAGATCCTCGCTGAGCGACGAGGCCTCGGTAATGGTCGCCGCATCCAGCTCCAGCTGCTCGGCAATGATGTCACGCACTTTTTCAAAAATCATTTGGTCTGTTCCTCCTCATATATGATAAATCCATGTCGTTTGGCAATAACACCCAAAGATCACTGCTCCAAAAACGCCTCAATATCCCGCTTGATGTTGTCCACCACGCCGGTGCGCACCATGGTGGCGGCCTGCGCCAGCGCGTTGGCAAAGGGCTGGGCTTTGGAGGAGCCGTGCGCCTTGACCACGCACCCGTCAATGCCCACCAACGGCGCGCCGCCCACCTCGTTGAAGTCCAGCTTCTTTTTTACCCGCTTGAAGCTCTTCTTCAGCACGGCCGCGGCCAGCTTGTTGGGCAGGGAGGACATCATTTCCTCCTTGAGCAGGTCAAACAGGTACATCATGGCGCCCTCGTAAGACTTCAGCACCATGTTGCCCGCAAACCCGTCGCATACCATCACGTCCGCATCGCCGTCTGGAATATAGCGGGGCTCCAGGTTGCCCACAAAGTTCAGCCCCGACGCCTTGAGCGCCTGATGGGTCTGCTTGTACAGCGGCGTGCCCTTTTCCTCTTCGGCGCCGTTGTTGATGAGCGCCACCCGGGGATTTTCAATGCCGAACATATTCTTCATATAGACCGTGCCCATCAGCGCGAACTGCTTGAGAAACTCAGGGGTGCACTCGGCATTGGCACCGCAGTCAATGAGCATGGCTCCGCCCCTTTTCGTGGGGAAGACCGGGGCCAGCGCCGGGCGCTGAATGCCCTTGATGCGGCCGGCGCGGAACAGCGCCCCGCTTAAAAACGCGCCCGTGCTGCCCGCCGAAACCACCGCCTGCACTTCCTTCTTCTTCAGCAGGTCGAAGGCGATGAGCATGGAAGCGTTGCGCTTCTTGCGAATGGCGATCAGCGGGTCCTCCCCGGTGTCGATCACCTCGTCGGTGTGCACGATGCGAAACCGGTCGGCATCCTCGCCCAGGCAGGCGCGAATGTCCCCCTCCCGGCCCACCAGCACAAAGTCCAGCGCCGGGTCGGCCGCCGCCGCCAGCTTTACGCCTTCCACGATGGCCTGCGGGGCATGATCCCCGCCCATGGCGTCTACGGCGATGATGATTTTTTCGCTCATAAAATACCTCTCCTTGGCGCGGCGCAGCCGCCCGCGCGATCCTGTTTCAGTATACGGCAGACGGGGCGTTTTTTCAACCGCGCCGACTCAATCCTCCACATCCCACACACGGCTGGCCGTGTCGGACAGCGCCAGCCCCTTGTTGTTGTCCAGCGCCCACTGGATGGACCAGTCGTTGGAAAACAGCAGCACGGGGCGGCCGGCCGCGTCGGCGGCGTGCAGCGTGGAGCTGGTCACCGCGATCCTCTCCAGCTCTCCTTGATAATCGGTGACCCAGCGCACATAACGATAGGGCAGGCTCTCCATACGGATATCCACCCCGTACTCGCCCTTGATGCGGTAAGCGAACACGTCAAACTGCAGCACGCCCACCACGCCGATGATGAGCTCCTGCCGACCGATGTCCACCTGTTTGAACACCTGGATGGCACCCTCCTCGGCCAGCTGGTTCACACCCTTGACAAATTGCTTGCGCTTCATGCTGTCCAGCGTGGAAACGCGCATAAAGCTTTCCGAGGCGAACATGGGGATGCCCTCGTAGCAGAACTTGGAACCGTCGGTCAGCGTATCGCCCAGGTGGAACACACCCGGGTCAAACAGGCCGATGATGTCGCCGGGATAGGCCTGCTCCACCATCTCGCGTTCGTTGGCCATAAATTGCTGCGGCTGCGCCATGCGCACGCTTTGCCCGCTTTGCGCCACCGTGGCGCTCATTCCCTTTTCAAACACGCCCGAGCACACCCGGATAAAAGCCAGGCGATCGCGATGGGCGGGGTTCATGTTGGCCTGAATCTTAAACACAAAGGCCGAAAAGCGCGGATCCTCGGGCTCGATGAGGCCGGTATCCGCCTTGCGCGGTGCGGGAGACGGCGCCATTTGCAGAAAATAGCCCAGAAAGCTTTCCACGCCGAAGTTGTTCATGGCCGAGCCGAAGAACATGGGGCTGAGCTGCCCTTGGGCAATGCGCTCCCGATCCAGCTCTTCCCCCGCGCCGTCCAGCAGCTCCAGATCGTCCTGCAGGCGCTTGGTGTGGTACTCACCCAGGCGCTGACGGATGCTTTCCTCCTCCAGAATGCCCTGGGTGGCCTCTATGGCTTTGGCACCATGGCTTTCATCGCCGGAAAACAACTCCACCTGCCGTGTTTCCCGGTTATAGATGCCCTGGAAGTCGCCGTCGGTGCCGATGGGCCAGTTCATGGGGCAGCAGTGGATGCCCAGCACGTCCTCAATCTCGCTCATGAGCGCGAAGGGATCCTTGGCAGCGCGGTCCATCTTGTTGACGAAGGTGAAGATGGGGATGCCGCGCATCCGGCAAACGTGGAAAAGCTTGATGGTCTGGGGCTCCACGCCGCGGGCACCGTCAATGAGCATCACGGCGCTGTCCGCCGCCATGAGAGTACGGTAGGTGTCCTCGCTGAAGTCCTGATGCCCGGGCGTATCCAGAATGTTGATCCGGTATCCCTCGTAATCGAACTGCATGGCCGAGGAGGTCACCGAAATGCCGCGCTGCTTCTCGATCTCCATCCAGTCCGAAACGGCATGGCGGGAGGCTTTGCGCGCTTTGACCGAGCCGGCCAAATGGATGGCGCCTCCGTACAGCAGCAGCTTTTCAGTCAGGGTGGTCTTGCCCGCGTCGGGGTGTGAAATAATGGCAAAAGTTCTGCGCCGTAGGATCTCGTCCGTGGGCGCCGGTTTCATTGGCATGGTCTTGCTCCTTGCGTTGGTAAAATCGAACGTTTTATTTTACGCCATTTTCGCTGATAAAGTCAACGTACCGCCGTCAAATCCCGGGGCGGGCGATTCTGTTTTTTGATGTATTTAGCAATTATATAGGCAAAAAAGGTAAAAAAAGTTGGGCGTGGGACGAACGCCGCGCCAGGCACCCCCGCGGCACACCGACTCTCCGCTTAATGCTGCTTCCTTCCGGACCTGACATGATTCACGGCGTTTGGTTGCACGGGACCCAACGAGGCGCTCGTCTGGCGCCCAACGCTGCTTATCATACAATATTTTTTTGCCGGGCGCAAGTCCTGCCGCGCAGGGAATTGACGACAGGGGACGCTTATTCTAAAATGAAGAAAACCATTGCGGGCTTCCGCGGAAAGCGTGTTTGCATGAAAGTGGAGTTTACTCTGTTTCCTGGCGGCGCCACCCACGCGCTGACCCTGAGCTATGACGACGGCACCGTTCATGACCGCCGTCTGGTGGAGATCTTCAACACCTACGGCATTCGCGGCACCTTTCACCTGAATTCGGGTACGTTGGGCACGGAAAACCACATTCGCCCCGACGAAGTGGCCGCTCTTTACGCCGGGCATGAGGTGTCCTGCCATCTGGTCACCCATCCCTTTCCCGTTTATCAAGCCGATACCGCCGTGCTGCGCGAGGGGCTGGATGACCGCGCGGCGCTGGAAGCGCTGTGCGGCTATGTGGTGCGGGGAATGTCTTATCCCTTTGGCAATTACAACGCCCGGGTCATCGCCCTGCTGCGGGCAGCCGGCATGGAATACAGCCGCACCACCCGCTCCACCGGCGCCTTTGCCCTGCCCGAGGATTTTATGGCGTGGCACCCCACCTGCCACCACCGGGAGAACGCGCTGGACAAGCTGGACGAATTTCTTGCGCCCCAGCGCTTTGACAACGGCCGGGTGTTTGATCTGTGGGGCCACAGCTATGAGTTTCACGATCATGACAACTGGGCGCTGATGGAGGAGTTCTGCAAGCGCGCCGGCGGCCGCGCCGACACCTGGTACGCCACCAACATTCAGATTGTGGACTACGTTCACGCCCGGCGCGCCATCCGCGCGGGCACCGACGGGCGCACCTTCTTCAACCCCACCGCCACCGACGTATGGGTCAGGGCGGACGGCGAAGCGGCGGTGCTGCCCGCCGGGCAGCTGACGCGGCTGTAAAGCCGGCAAAATTCTCCGCCGACCGCTTTTAACCCGCGTGAAGTTGTGATATAATTATCAAGCCAAATTATTCACTTAACCGCAAAGGAGGAAATGACATGCAATATTCCAGAGAAGTGGATGCAATGGTATGCGTGGCCAAAGGCCCCAACCACGGTCCCGCGCCCATCCCCGAGGAAGGAAAATGGATCCAGTCCCGTGAAATCAAAGATATTTCCGGCTTTACCCACGGTGTCGGCTGGTGTGCCCCTCAGCAGGGTGCCTGCAAGCTGTCGCTGAACGTAAAAGAGGGCGTCATTGAGGAGGCTCTGGTGGAAACCCTGGGCTGCTCCGGCATGACCCACTCAGCCGCCATGGCCGCGGAGATTCTGCCCGGCAAAACCATTTTGGAGGCTCTGAACACCGACCTGGTGTGCGACGCCATCAACACCGCCATGCGTGAGCTGTTTTTGCAGATCGCCTATGGCCGCAGCCAGAGCGCATTTTCCGAGGGCGGCCTGACCATCGGCGCTGGCCTGGAGGATCTGGGCAAGGGCCTGCGTTCGCAGGTGGGCACCATGTTCGGCACCCGCGCCAAGGGCGCCCGTTATCTGGAGCTGGCCGAGGGCTATGTGCTGGGTATCGGTCTGGACGAAAACAACGAGATCATCGGCTACAAGTTCGTCAGCCTGGGCAAGATGATGGAAGCCATCCGCAAGGGCGTCGATCCTAAGGAAGCTTATGAGAAGAACATCGGCACCTACGGCCGCTTTGCTGAGGCCGTCAAGGTCATCGACCCCCGTCAGGCATAAGGAGGAAATGACAAATGGCTAATTTTGAAGGTTATGACAGACGGATCAAACAGATCGAAGCTTGCATGGCTAAGTATGGCTTCACCGATCTGGATGAGGTAGCTGCTTTTGTAAAAGAAAAGGGCGTGGATGCCGCCGGCATCGTGCGCTCCATCCAGCCCATCGCGTTTGAAAACGCCGCCTGGGCCTATACCCTGGGCGCCGGCATCGCCCTGAAGAAGGGCTGCAAGACCGCCGCCGAGGCCGCTGAGTCCATCGGCGAAGGCCTGCAGGCGTTCTGCATCCCCGGCTCCGTTGCCGACCAGCGCAAGGTTGGTCTGGGTCATGGCAATCTGGCCGCCATGCTGCTGCGCGAAGAGACCAAGTGCTTCTGCTTCCTGGCCGGCCACGAGTCCTTCGCCGCCGCCGAGGGCGCCATCGGCATTGCCCGCACCGCCAACAAGGTGCGCAAAGAGCCCCTGCAGGTCATCCTGAACGGCTTGGGCAAGGACGCCGCCTATATCATCTCCCGCATCAACGGCTTCACCTATGTGCGCACGCAGTATGACTACTACACGGGCGAGCTGAAAATTGCGGAAGTCCGTCCTTTCAGCCAGGGCGAACGCGCCAACGTGCGCTGCTACGGCTGCGATGACGTGAACGAGGGCGTGGCCATCATGCGTCACGAGAAGGTGGACGTTTCCATCACCGGCAACTCCACCAACCCCACCCGCTTCCAGCACCCCGTCGCCGGCACCTATAAAAAGTGGACCGTCGACAACGGCAAGAAGTACTTCTCCGTGGCTTCGGGCGGCGGCACCGGCCGTACCCTGCATCCCGACAACATGGCCGCCGGCCCCGCCTCCTATGGCCTGACCGACACCATGGGGCGTATGCACAGCGACGCCCAGTTCGCCGGCTCCTCCTCCGTGCCTGCGCACGTGGAGATGATGGGTCTGATCGGCGCCGGCAACAACCCCATGGTCGGCATGAGCGTGGCGGTAGCCGTGGCTGTGGAAGAAAGTCAGAAATAATATTTTGACGCAGTCAAAGAAAAAATAGTTTTATCTTTTTAGACACATCACTTGTGTGAAAGCACAGATGATGTGTCTTTTTTATGACACACAACTGCGCGGGGAGCGCCTGTGCGAAGCGTGAAAAG
>JAQUVY010000151.1 GCA_028693155.1 Eubacteriales bacterium | reverse complement strand
CTCGCCGTTCATTTACTCCACCTCCTACGGATTCTATTGTACCAATGTCTTCATCGTGCTGCAATGCATTTTCCTTCGGCATAGCGTCCCGCAGCATCTTAATGTTTTCGTCGTTGATGGTAACATAAGCATATCGACTTGCGGGTGCAAACGATGTATGGAGGGAGCCTTGCCACGCCGATAAGTGAACAAGCCCTTATCAATACGCCCGAAGCGAGTCGCGGTACAGCTCTTGATAAGAGCCTACCCACCTCAACCCAAAAAAGCAACCAGTCCGGCGAAAAAAGTTCCGGTTTCGCAAGGTACAGCATCGGAAAAGGCATGACCGAGGAGTGGCTTGACGAGAAGCAGCGCGGGCTGAAAAAAGAGCGTCGAAAGCTTTCAGCCTTGAAGCCGCAGCCTGTCGTAAAATCTACCCTCCTTCCCGCCAACGCGCATACTGCCCCGCGGCGGGCTCACGCGCGCACTTCAAACAGCGGGCGCGTAGCGCTGCGGCGGCAGACGCTGCCGAAAGACCCGCCGCGCACGGCAGCCGCTCCGCCCATGAAAAAAGACCCCTCCTGCCACACGGCACGAGGGGTCTCGGTTTTGTTTGGGTTACAGGTCGCAGGCGATGGAATGGCCGGACTCGGCGGATTCAAACACCAGCTCCATCAGGCGCAGCACGCGGCGCACGCCCTTGGGCTCGACGATCAGCTTGGCGCCGTTGTCGATCACGTCCACCAGGTTCTTATACAGCTCGGTCCAGTCGGCCTCGGGACGGGGCAGCGGCAGTTCCTCGCGGGTTTCCGGGGGACGGGGGGCCATCATGCGGGTAGGGCCGGCAGGGGTCTGCACCACAACGGGCGCGACTTTGCCTTCCATGCCAAAGCGGGGACGGGTAATGCCGCCGCCTTCTTTGCCATCGTTGCCCATGGTGAAGTCCACGATCTCCAAGGTTCCGTTGTCGCCCACCACATACCAGCGGGGCAGCGCGCGGAACGCGTAGGAGCCCACTTCCACGGTGAGCACCGGGCCGTCTTCCAGCTTCAGCATCACCTTGAAGTAGTCGTCCACTTCCTTGTTGACTTCCAGCAGGTGCATCAGCTCGGCCTTGACGTCCACGATCTTCTTGTCGGGATACATAAACAGCAGCTGGTCAAAGAGGTGTACGCCCCAGTCCAGCACCATGCCGCCGCCATACTGCTTAAAGGCGCGCCAACCGTACATGCCGCCCACGGTGCCGAACACGCGGGACTCAATGGAATAGACCTTGCCCAGCGTACCGGCTTCCACGGCCTGGCGCATGGCCAGATAATCTTTATCCCAGCGGCGGTTCTGGTGCACGGTGAGGATCTTGCCGGCCTTTTCCGACTCGGCTACCATCTCGTCCCAGTCGGCCACGCTCAGGGTGGCGGGCTTCTCGGTCATGACGTTTTTTCCGGCGCGCAGCGCCTTGATGACCATTTCCTTATGCAGGTGGTTGGGCGTGGCAACCAGAACAAAGTTGATGCTCTGATCGTTCAGCAGCTCTTCCAGCGAAGCGCAGGGACGGATGCCCATTTCCTTTGCCGATTCCATCTGCTTGGGATCCACGTCGTACGCGCAGACATACTTAACGCCTTCGATGTTAGAGGCATGGGTAGCATGCCAGTGCGCCATGCCGCCAAAACCGATAATACCGATATTCAAACCCATAATGATTTTCTCCTTTTCGGTTTTATTCTGATTTCATTATAAGTGGCAGACGGGTGGCTTGCAAGGGGTATAAAATGCGAAATCCGTGTTGTTTTTATGCAAAAGCGCCACTTTTTTTATCGCAGGAGATACCCGCCCGAAACGTTTTCAAATAATCTGTTTTTCCTGCGAAAATTGTCGCAATGCGGGTGAAAATCCTTCTATTACAGTGTAAAATTTACGAAAACGCTTGCATGCCTTTTCAGCACCGACACAAATCATTTCCAACAAGATAATACGAAAAGCACAAGATTATCGCAAAAGAGCAAAATATTTGTGCAGGCAACAAAAAAGTCATGGCTTCCGCCGCGGGGAATCCCTTATAATAAAATCATCAAAAAAATAACCCCGTTCGGGAGGGAAGGAGGCTTTCGCGAAATGACCGAAAACATGATGAATTATGAGGTTGGTCGGCAGCTAAAGTTATGGCGCAAGCAGAAAAACATTTCAGGAAACCTGCTTGCCAAGCGCGCCGGGCTTTCCCAAAGCACCATCAGCGCCATTGAGCACGGCTATAAATCGCCCACCGTGCAAACGCTGGACAAGCTGTGCAGCGCCATGGAGATCTCTCTGGAGGATTTTTTTATCGGCATTTCCCGCTCGCGCAGTGGAGGCGCACGGCAAGTCATGGACGAAACGCTTTCCGGGCTTTCGCCCGAGGCACAGCGCAAGCTCATTGATTTTCTAAAAGAAGTTTCCTGACGGTTTGACCCTTTGCTTCGCCTTTTCGGCGAAGCTTTTTTTGTTGCATGATTTTCTCCGCAGGCGACTATATATAAGCATTATCATGCAGCCCATGCCCCGGCTCCTGCCGGAAACGGGCGGGAAAGGGGAATCCATGCAGCCCTCCTTTTTGTTTCCCCGGCCGGCGGGGATCCGCAGCGCGGCAGTGCTGTGCCGCCGCCTGCAGCGCACCGCGGCTGCCGCGCAAAAGGCAGCCTTTCCGGCAGCGTTTTGTTATTGGTGCGCGGGTTTTTCCCTGGCCATTTTGCCGGGAGGAACGGCATTGCAGCTTACGCAGGCCTGTTTTCCCGTGTTTTGGCGGGGTCTGGTTTTGGGCTGCTTTTTCCATTTTACATCTCTGGTGCTGGCAGCTCTGGCCTGCCTCATCCGCGCCCGCACCGACGCGCCGCCGCCCGGGCCGCCCTGCCTGTAAAAAACGTCGCAGCGGGACGGCGGGTTGTGATATACTAAAGCTATGGAAAATAAGGAAATCAACCAATCCGAACATCGCATCCCTTGCTTTTCGTGGGCGCAGGAAATTCCTTCGCCCTTTTTGCGTCATCATCCCCACAGCGCCTTTACCCGCCGAAAAAATGCCCAGGGCGAGCTGCTCACCGCGCTGTATACCCCCGCCGGCAAAATGACCTGCCGCAGCGGCGCTCAGGGCGCACCGGAAAAGCCCTTTCTCCAGCTGCCCCGGGATGTGATTCGTCTGCACAGTTTTCTCAAGGATATTGAATATGTGCCTGCTCCCCACGCCACTTCGGCCGTGTGGCATTTGGGAAAAATGCCTCAGCTGGAGCTGCGCGAGGACTGGGGCGCTTCGCCGGAGTTGGCCAAGGCTGCCGCGGATGAACTGGAGGCGTGCTTTCGTCAGCTGAAACACCTCCTTTATCAGCGCGCGCAGGCGGCTGCGCGCAGCACTTTTATGGTGATTGACGCCGGGGAAGAGGAGATTCCCTTTTCCGCTTATGAAAAGCTGCAAGCTCGCTGCGGCACTCCGCTGCTGGTGCGCGGGAAATTTCC
Source organism: Eubacteriales bacterium (assembly GCA_028693155.1). GTDB lineage: Bacteria > Bacillota > Clostridia > Christensenellales > UMGS416 > STF2-111. Next base: position 458 of record JAQUVY010000151.1, on the reverse strand, counting down.
CCGCGACGGCGCATCGGCTCACGTTATGCCGCTGGCGGTTTGGGGGAGTGAGCTTCCCACCCGCCCGTTCGCCGCGCAGGTACCATGTGCCGCCCTGCCCGACGCTGAGCGGCAAAACATTGTTGCGGCGCTGGTGCAAAACCCGTTGTGCCAAGCGGTGCTGTTGACCCAATGCAAAGCTGAGGCTTCGGGCGACCAAAAGTAGCTGCCGGCACGAAACGCAGAATGGTTCGCCGTGCATTGCCCACTCTTGGGCGTAGCGCTTTGTTTATCTGCACCATGGCGGCTTTCTCAGATGGGCGCGGGGGTCTGGGGGTGCCGCCGGAGTAGCACTGGTTTGCAGGGCGTCGCCCTGCACCCTTCATGGGTACATAAAAAGTTTAGTGGGTGTTTTTTGCCGCCGGGCTTGTGAGGAAGCAACCGGTTCCCCGCAGGCCGTCTGCCCTCGGGAACGATGC
>JAQUVY010000041.1 GCA_028693155.1 Eubacteriales bacterium | reverse complement strand
GTACGCTTACGAAAACCGTCTGGCGGTAGCGTCAAAGAACCAGTCCACAGCATCCCTTACAGTGTAGCACATAAACCCTCATGAGGGGTCTCTTATGACTACACCCATATAATACGAGCGTCAAAGTAGCCCTTTCCCGATGAAGGGGTCAAGGGGCGACCGCCCCTTGCAGGGGCTCTTACTTACTTTCTTCCTACGCCGCTGCCGTGATTGCCGCTGCGCGGTAATATTGCGCTTCGTTTGAGCGTGCTTCGCCCCTTATGGGATTCCAACAAAAAGCCGGCATCGCTGCGGCGATACCGGCTTAAAACATATTTTGTTCCTTTTACAGTTTAGGCAGCTGGTCAAACCCGCGCTGCAAATCCGCATCCGTGGGCACATAATCGGTCATGCGCCCTTCCTGATAGGCGGTGTAGGCGGTCATATCAAAATAACCGGTGCCGGTCAGGCCGAAAAGAATGGTCTTGGCTTCGCCTGTCTCCTTGCACTTGAGCGCTTCCTGTATGGCGCCGTAGATGGCATGTGCCGACTCGGGCGCGGGCAAAATGGTCTCCCGCTTGGCAAAGAAGGTGGCCGCCTCAAACACCTTAGTCTGCTCCACCGACATGGCTTCCATATACCCATCGTCATACAGCTTGGACAGGATGGGGGACATGCCGTGATAGCGCAGGCCGCCGGCGTGGTTGGCCGAGGGAATAAACCCGCTGCCCAGCGTATACATTTTGGCCATGGGCGTAATGCGGCCCGTATCGCAAAAGTCGTAGGCATAGCGACCGCGGGTAAGGGAGGGGCAGCTGGCCGGTTCCACGGCGATGACGCGGGGATCGGCCTTTCCTGCCAACTTATCCCGCATAAAGGGCGCGATCAGGCCGCCCAGGTTGGAGCCGCCGCCGGCGCAGCCGATGATGACGTCGGGATATTCATCCAACTGCTCCATGGCAATTTTGCTTTCCAACCCGATGATGGACTGGTGCAGCAGCACCTGGTTGAGCACCGAACCCAGCACATAACGGGTGCCCGGCGTGGTGACGGCCTTTTCCACCGCCTCGGAGATGGCGCAGCCCAGGCTGCCGGCGGTGTTGGGATTCTCCGCCAGAATGCGCCGGCCGGCCTCGGTGGTCATGCTGGGGCTGGGGATCACATCGCCGTCAAAGGTCTTAATGATGGCCTTGCGGAAGGGCTTTTGCTCATAGGACGCCTTGACCATATAAACCGTGAGCGGCAAGCCGAAATAGGCACAGGCTTCCGCAAGGGCAGTGCCCCACTGGCCGGCTCCGGTTTCGGTGGTCAGGCCGCTCAGCCCCTGCGCCTTGGCGTAGTAGGCTTGGGCGATGGCCGAGTTTAGCTTGTGGCTGCCGGAGGTGTTGTTCCCCTCAAATTTGTAGTAAATGCGCGCCGGCGTATCCAGCGCCCGCTCCAGCTGATATGCGCGGATGAGCGGGGAGGGGCGGTAGATCTTATACATCTCCTGGATCTCTTCGGGAATGTCGATAAAGCGGGTGGTGTTATCCAGCTCCTGACGGGCAAGCTCGGTGCAAAACACCTGCTCCAGCTCCTGCTGCGTGGCGGGTTTTCCGGTGCCGGGATTGACCAGCGGGGGGATGTCTTTCATGTCGGCACGCAGGTTGTACCACTGTTTGGGCATTTGCTCCTCGGTCAGATAGAGACGGTGCGGTACATTTTTCATATTGGGTTCCCCTTTCCTTTTTTCACGGCGTGCCCGGCGGATGAGAAATAAAAAAGAGCCTTTGTCCTTTGTAGGACAAAAGCTCTCGTGAACTTCTGCGGTGCCACCTAACTTGACGAACTGATAAAGCTCGCCCGCTCTTTTCGCATACAACCATATGCGCTCCTTAGGATAACGGGAGGAGTTCCCGTTGGGCATTACTCAGCGCTTCCGCCTTTCGTCCCACCCTCATAAGTCCATTCAGCATTGCGCCGCCTGCCGCGATCTCACCCACTCGCAACTCTCTTGGAAGCGGAACAGCCATGCCTACTCTTCTTAATCGCAGGTTTGCCGTTTATTGGTTGTAATAATATCATGCGCCCGGTTGTTTGTCAATGAGGCGAAAAATATTTTTTCGGGGCAGTCTAGCTGCCCGCACCCGGCTTTCAAGCCCGCAAAAAATCATCCTGCTATGCTTTTTCCCGAATTTTGGGTATACTATATTACGATATAACAAAATATCATGTGGGGAGGTTCTTATGAGCATGTCTTATCACTTTGATCCTTCGGACTTGTTTGCCACGGCAGCGGGGGGCATCGGCATCATCATTATTGTCATCGTGTGCCTGGTCGCGGCGCTGTTCGGCATAGCAGCCTATGTCTTGTCTTCTTACGGTCTGCAGCAGATCGCCAAGGAGCGGGGCAGCCAATATTCCTGGATGGCTTGGATTCCCTTTGCCAGCTCCTATTTGCTGGGCTGGGTGGGCGATCAGCTGGTCGTAGAATCGGGCCGCAAGGACTGGTACATGCGCTGGTGGATCCTGGGCGGCATGTGCGCTTCGGCGTTGACCGCCATTCCTCTCATTGGGGCAATTCTGGCGGTGGGACCCATGGCCGCCGCGGTGATCTCCTACTTTGCGCTGTATGAAATCTACAACAAATACGCACCCGAAAACAAAGTGCTTTATCTGGTGCTGTCCATTCTGGTGTCGGTATGCGAGCCCATCTTCGTTTTTATCATCGGCCGCAAGCTGGCCAAGCAGAATCCCACCGTGCAATAAGAACATTCTGCACAGCATAGCCAAAAGCGGGAGCTTACAAGCTCCCGCTTTTTTGTTCTGCCCTGTCCGCTTTGGGAAAAAGCAGTGGGTTCGCCGCGCTCTGCCTGCCCTCGGGAACAATACCCCGGGTCGTCAAAGCAGCCACTCCCCGAAGAAAGGGTCAAGGGATACCATCCCTTGTGGAGATTCTTGCTATCTTTTTTTGCACCGCTCCCATATTGCCGCTGCGCGGCAATATTGCGCTTAGGTTGAGCGTGTTTCCGCTGCCAGCGCCGCTGGGGCGGCACTGGTTTGATGCGTCCCCTTGTTCCCCTTAACGATCCCCAGCACCCCTCCCGGCTGAGGACGCCCCGGAAGCGTTTCGCCTTCGGCGAAACGCGAGTGCAGCTAAGAGCAACTGCTGACACTGAAAAGCGAGCAAGCGCCAATAGGGCGGCAGCCCTATGACAGCGCCGCGAGCCAGCAGAAAGCCCCTCGCCAAAGGCGAGGGGCTAGGGCAGCCAAGGGTGTCTGCTGACGCTGATGCCGAAAGGAACACCGCAGGTGCTCCGAAAGGCCGCCGCGAAACGCAAAATGGTTCGCCGCAGGTCGTCTGCCCTCGGGAACAATACCCCGGGTCGTCAAAGCAGCCACTCCCCGAAAAAAGGGTCAAGGGATACCATCCCTTGGGGCTTTCGTCAACTGCCCTAAGGAGAACTCGCCTCCGGCGTGGGTTAAGGGGAAGAGGGGACGTTCCGATGCGTCCCCTTGTTCCCCTTAACGATCCCCAGCACCCCTCCCGGCTGGGGACACCCCAGACCCCGGGTCGTCAAAGCAGCCTTTCCCCGCAAAAAGGGTCAAGGGATACCATCCCTTGTGGAGATTCTTGCTATCTTTTTTTGCACCGCTCCCATATTGCCGCTGCGCGGCAATATTGCGCTTAGGTTGAGCGTGTTTCCGCTGCCAGCGCCGCTGGGGCGGCACTGGTTAGGGGCGACCGCCCCTTGCAAGGGTTCCTTTCCGCATCCGTTCCGTGAAAAGGCCTCAGCTGTGCTGCTTTTGCGCGGCACGAATGGCCTTGAGCCGCTTCATCACATCGTTGGTGCCGCGGCCGAAATAGTCGTGCAGCGTTTCGTACTCGGCATACAGCTTCTCGTAGATGGCGGCATTTTCGGCGATGGGGTGATACACCCGATCCATGACGCGGCCCATATCGGCGGCGGCCTCAAAGATGCTGTCGTATCCACCGGCCGCTTTACCGGCGGCCACCGCGCCAAACATGGCGCTGCCCACGGCAGGGGTCTGGGTGGAGCGGCCAATGCGGATGTCCATTCCCGTAACATCGGCATAGATCTGCATCATCAGCTGGTTTTTTTGCGCGATGCCGCCGGCGGCATACAGCTCATCGACCGCCACGCCGTGCGCGCGGTAGTTTTCAATGATCTTGCGCGTGCCATAGGCTGTGGCCTCAATAAGCGCCCGGTACATCTCCTCGGGTTTGGTGAGCAGCGTCATGCCCAGCATCATGCCGGTCAGATCCACATCCACCAGCACCGAACGGTTTCCGTTCCACCAATCCAGCGCCACAAGACCGCTTTCGCCCACCTTGAGGGCGGCGGCTTTCTCGGTCAACAGCTGGTGAATGCCCATGTTTTTGCTCTTTGCCTCTTCCAGATACGCGGCGGGAACGCAGTTTTCCACAAACCACTCAAAATGGTCGCCCACGCAGGACTGACCGGCCTCATAGCCCGCAAAGCCCGGCAAAATGCCGTCCTCCACCACGCCGCACATTCCGGGAACGATCTTTTCTTCCTCGCCCACCAGCATATGGCAGGTGGAGGTGCCCATGATCATGAGCATTTTCCCCGGGCCGGTGATCCCCACCGCCGGCACGGACACGTGCGCGTCCACATTGCCCACGGCCACGCCGATGCCCGCCTTCAAGCCCAGCGTTTCGGCCATTTCGGCGGTCAAACCGCCGGCACGGCTGCCCAACGGAGCGATTTCGCGGGAGAGCTTTTCGTCCACGGTGTCCGCCAGGCGAGGATCCAGACCGGCAAGGAAGTCCCGGCTGGGATAGCCCTCCTTTTTGGAATAAATGGCCTTGTAGCCCGCCGTGCAGGAATTTCGGGTCTCCTGCCCGCACAGCTGCCAAACGACCCAGTCCGCCGCCTCAATGATACGGTCGGCACGGGCGTATACCTCAGGCGCTTCCTCCAGCAGCTGCCACGCCTTGGGGAACAGCCACTCGCTGGAGATTTTGCCGCCGTAGCGCGCCAGGAAAGCTTCTCCGCGCTGCTGCGCCGCCTCGTTGAGCGCGGTGGCGTATTTCTGGGCGGCGTGGTGCTTCCACAGCTTGACATAGCTGTGGGGATTGCCCTTGAGATCCTCATCCTCGCACAGGGGACGGCCGTCGGCATACACCGGCAGCACGGTGCAGGCGGTAAAGTCGATGCCGATGCCGATCACGTCCTCGGGGGATACACCGGCCTGGCGCATCACCGCCGGGATGGTCTCCCGCAGCACCTCCACATAATCCGCCGGGTGCTGCAGCGCCCAATCCGGGGGCAGCGGCGTGCCGTCGGGCAGCTGCTCATCCATGACCCCATGCGTATATTGCTTCACAGCCGTAGCCAGCTCGCGAGCCGTGCCCAGCTCCACCAGCACCGACCGGCCCGACTGGGTACCGTAATCCACACCTATGGCATATTTTGCACACATCCTACATTCCTCCAACAACGAAAGATTACAAGCCCAATATAGCAAAACACACCCCGCAGAACAAGGGTGTGTGTTGCTTAAAACTGTAAATTTATAAGCGCCGCTCCAAAGCCGCCAGCTTTTCCACCCGGCGGCGGAACGCCTCTCCGCCTGAAAACTCCGCCTTTAAAAACAGGTCGATCAGCTCGGCTGCCGCGGTGTAGCCGATGATCTGATTCCCCAGGGCGATGACCTGCACATCGTCATGCTCCACGCACTGGTGCGCCGTATACACATCGTGACAGACGCAGGCGCGAATGCCCGGAATTTTATTGCAGGCGATGGCCGCGCCCACGCCGGTGCCGCAGAACATGACGCCCCGCTGCGCGCGCCCATCCAGCACCGCCGCGCACACCAGCTTGGCAATGTCGGGAAAATCCACCGGCTCTTCGCTGTGGCAGCCGAAGTCCAGCACGTCATATTTTTTCTTTAATTCTTCCAGCAGCTTGGCCTTGAGCGGATAGCCCGCGTGATCGCTGCCAATGGCAATGGTCATAACCGCATCCTCCCTTTAGTCGATGTCCATGGCGCGGGCGTAGGCCGCTTCCTCGCTCAGGCGGTTTTTAAACGCCCGGTACAGGCCGTCGGCATTTTCCTTCATGGTGCGCTTGGAATTGGTATGGGGGTTGAGAGTGGTGGCGTATTCCAGCTGGGCGATCCATTTTTCAGGCAGGGAAGAGGTGCCGTCCAGCGCACCGGCGATGCCCGCCGCCACGGCGGCCACGCAGTCCGTATCCCGCCCCATGTTCACGCCGGCCAGCACCGCCTCGCGGGTGTTGCCGCCCACCATGCGGAAAATGACCATGCCCTTGGTGACCACCTCGTTGGCATAGCTGAAGCAATAGGGCATACCCACGCCGTTGTACACGCCGTCAAAATACTGCCGCAGCTCGCGAATATCCGAAATGCCGCGGGTGGCCTCCAGCTGGGTCTCGATCTCCCGGGAAACCATGTCGTGATCGCAGGTTTCCAGCACGGCGGAAATGACGCTGTCCACCGTGGCATCGGGGCGGGTGGCCTCGGCGATGGCCACACCGGTGACGCAGGCCCACTTCAACCCCCGGCTGTTGCTGGTCTGGTAGAGCTGCCCCACTTCGAGAATGTCCTCTACCGCGGTGCGGATGTTGCCGGCGTTGATCAGGCCGATGGCGTGGCAGGCGCGGGAAAAGCTGTTAAGCCCCGCGTAATCGCAGTATTTGCCGATGTCCCGCGCGGGGATGCCCGCCTGCGCCATCTGGTACAGCTTATCCTCAAACGGCTCGGAAACCAGTCCCCCCGCGTGGGGATTCATGTGCGCCAGCCAGGCGGCACGCACGTCCTCGGCGTTGACCCGGCCGCCCTTTTCCATGATGGCGGTGATCATCAGCTTTTGGCGCTCCACGCCGTCCTCTGTGGTGCCCGGCTCGCGCTTCCAGCCGTTGTTGTAGTGCTCATAGGGCAAAAAATCGGTGACGAACCCGTGCTTCGCCTCGATCTGAGGGTAGGTCATCCCTTCCACGGCCGCCCCCATGGCCGACCCGATGTGACACCCGGCAATACAGCCGTAAAACTTATCCTGCAAAGTGGGCATAAAAGACCGCTCCTTCCGCGCGCCGTCTGCGGGCGCATACTTTGCCCCAAATATAACAAATCCCGCCCCCAAGAACAAGGGGCAGGCAAAAATACACACTGCTTATATAAAGCAGCTCACCAAAGCTTTGACGCCGATCAAAATGAGAATGACACCGCCCAGTACCTCGGCCTTGCATCCCAGATGCTTGCCCACCTTGCGCCCCAGCAGCAGCGCAGCCAGGCTGCATGCGGCGGTAGTCAGCGCAATGATGCCCGCCGGCACCCAAACCCCGGTGCCCGACACGGAAAAGCCCACGCCCACCGCCAGCGCGTCGATGCTGGTGGCCACGGCCTGCACCAGCAGCAGCTGGATGCTCAGCGCGGGGGGAGCTTCCTCCTCTTTGTGATGCAGCCCTTCCCAGAGCATTTTCCCGCCGATAAAGGCCAAAATGGCAAACACCACATAGCCGGAATATTTGGCGATGACCTCGGCAAACAGCGAACCGGCAAAATAACCGATGATGGGCATAATGCCCTGAAACGCGCCGAAAAACACCGGCATCAGCCAGCGGTTTTTATGATCGCCGCACACCAGCGCGTTGGACAGCGTAACGGCCACCGCGTCCATGCTCAGCCCCAGGCCAACCAAAAGAATTTCCCAAATGCTCATAGCCACTCTCCCACAAAAAAGTTTATGATGAAAAACATAAAAAAACTCATGTATCGGAAAAGCCGATACATGAGTCTTGTTCTTTCAGGCAAGCCAGGCTGCTGACAGCCATTATGTTGACTTGACACGCCGGGCCCTCCCAGCGCAAACTACTCCCTCATGAAGCCTGTTCAGCATACCACAGCGCACGCGCCTGCGTCAAGCCCGCTCCAGCACCTTCTCCAAAAAAGCCATTTGCGCATCGAAGGGGAGGGGACCCATGCCGCCCTTGGGGTTCAGGCGCATGACCTCCCGCGCGGCGGGCGCGAACGCGTTCCATTGGGGCAGATCCTCCCCGTTGGGGTCGCCCTGGGCGCAGAAGTTGGCCAAATAGCGCATCATGCGCCGGGAGAGGGCATAGTCCTCCTCCCTCCAGGGGCGCCAGCCCGTGTCCAGCGTGCCGAATTCATACACCAGCTCGGAAGAGTGGAACGCGCCGATGGTGGTTCCGTTTTCATCGGGCAGGCGGTGATCGAAGCAATATAGATAGGCCGGGCAACCCGCCGCGTGCTGATACGCCGCCAGGGCGCGCATCCCCACCAGCGCACCCGCCGAGCGGATGGGGTTCATCTGCGCCGAAGCGGTTTCGTTATCCACTGCGGGGAAGGCCGCGCGGAACTCCGCCTCCAGCGGCCCATAGGCCGCGGCCATGGCGCAATAGGTTTCATAATCCTTTTCATTTAGGGTGTGCAGCGTGTCCTCACCGTCGCAGGCACCGGCCAGCAGCGCCACCTTGTTTTGCCGGGCAGCGCGCAGCACCGCCAAATAGCCCTGCGCGGGCACCACAGCACCGTCCACCAGCGGGTAAAACCGCTCGCCCCAATGCTCGCCCACGTCCAAAATGCGCTCGGCGCTCAGCGCGCGCATTTCCGCCAAAGAGGAGACCCCCAGCGTCTTTTGAAAGCGCAGCCCCGTCTCTTCGGCCTGTGCCAGCGTGGTTCCCGCCGTGGGGCGCAGCAGCGCGCTGCTGCTTTGCATCACCGCGCCGCGGAACAAACCCTTTGCCGCCGGCGAAACCAGCAGCGCGTTCACGCTCATGGAGCCCGCCGACTGGCCGCCCACCGTTACCCGATCGGGATCGCCGCCGAAGGCCGCGATGTTTTCCTGCACCCATTCCAGCGCGCGGATCTGGTCGAGAAAGGCATAGTTGCCCGAAGCGCCGGCCTCAGCCGTCAGCGCGGGATGCGCCAAAAAGCCCAGCGCGCCCAGGCGATAGTTGATGGTCACCACCACCACGCCCAGCGCGGCCAGCCCTTCGCCGATGAACTGCAGCGCCGAACCGCCGCCTTCCACAAAAGCACCCCCGTGGATCCACACGAACACGGGCTGCTTCGCGTCGGGCGCGGGCGCATTGCTCCACACGTTCAAAAACAATCCGTCTTCATCCCACACTTTTTTGGTGGGGTAAAACTCCTTTTGATAAAACGAGCCCCAGGGCAGGTCGTATTGGGGCACCACCTTGCCGTAAGCCACAGCCGGGCGCACGCCCTGCCAGCTTTGGGGAGGCTGGGGCGGGACCCAGCGCAGCGCGCCCACCGGCGGCACGGCAAAAGGCACGCCCAAAAAGGCCGTGACTCCCGGCGTTTGGGTGGCCGTTCCCTGCAAAACGCCCTGTGCAATGCTGGCTTGGTTTTTTGCGTCAAAATACATGGACATCCCTCTTTCCACAAGTGTTTTTTTCATTATGAGCCGCCCAAAACCCCAAGTCAAGCGCCCTTGACAAACCTTTTTTATGGCTCTACACTGAAAAAAAACGCATAAGGAGGGATGGCATATGACCGTTTGGGAAAGCATTCAAGCGCGCAAGAGCATTCGTGCCTATACGGATGAACCGGTAGGGGAGGAGGCGCTGCGCCGCATTCTGGAGGCGGGCGTCATCGCGCCCTCGGCCGCCAACCGGCAAACCTGGCGCATCATCGCCGTGCGCGACGCCGATACGCGCCAGAAAATGATGGAGGCCTGCAACGGGCAGACCATGGTAGGGCAGGCGCCGGTGGTGCTGGTTGTCTGCGCGGGGGAGGATCGCCCCATGCCCTGCGGGCAGCACACCGCGCCGGTGGACTGCTCCATTGCGCTGTCCTTCATGATGCTGGAGGCCACCGAGCTGGGGCTGGGCACCTGCTGGCTGGGCGCCTTCTCGCAGGAGAAGGTCAAGGACGTTTTGGATATTCCCGAGGATTATCAGGTGGTGGCGGTGTCTCCGCTGGGACATCCCGCCGCGCAGGGCCGCCCGCGCGACCGCAAAGCCTTTGAGGACATCGTTTCCTACGACAAGTTTTAGAACGCACTTTCGCAAAGCGAGAACAAGCTCCCGGCATTTGCCGGGGCAATTGAAAAACGGCCGGGTTCCAAGCGGAGCCCGGCCATTTTTTTAAGAAGGGAAACAACACAGACAGGAACCTTTCTGCTATCCTTTGGGCACGATGATGCTCATTTGCACCTGCGTGCCGCTTTCGCTCATTTCAAAGCGGGCGGGCAGCCCGGCCTGGCGCAGCTCGCCTACTGCACTTTTCATGCTGTTGGCAAACAGCCGCCAGTCCCGCCAGGAGTGGGTGATGCTGGGGCGGCGATGGGCATCCCCGCCGTTTTGCAGCTGTGCCTGCTGGCGTTTTTCCACCCATTCTTCCGTTTGACGCACCGAAAGCCGACGCTGGCTGATGAATTCGATGGCTTCCAGGCGATCCTGATCGTCAAACAGCTTCAGCAGGGCGCGGGCATGGCGCTCGGTTAAGCCCTTAGTAAGAATTGCGGCGCGAACCGGCTCGCTAAAGCGCAGCAGGCGCAGCTTGTTGGCCACGGCGGCCTGGCTGACCCCCAGATGATCGGCCAGCTGCTGCTGGGTCACGCCCTGCAGCTGCATGAGCAGCTGATAGCCCAGCGCTTCTTCAAAAAAGTTTAGGTCTTCGCGTTGCAAGTTTTCGCTCATGGTCAGCAGCGCCGCCTCGTAATCCTCCACCTGAAGCACGTAGGCGCGAATGTGGCGCATCCCAATCAGACGGCAGGCTCGCCACCGCCGTTCGCCGGCAATGAGCTGATAAAAGCCGTTTTCGGTGCGCCGCACCGTGATGGGCTGAAGCAGACCATGCTGGGCGATGGACTCGGCCAGCTGCTGCAGCGCGGCGGGATCAAACACCCGGCGCGTTTGGTAAGGGCTGGGCAAAATGCGGTCGGCGGGCAAGGCAACGGCCCTGTTGTCCGTCATGGAAACGACTTGCGGCTGTACCATGTCAACGCCTCCAGTTGATAATAAATAAAATTTGGGCCGCCTTTACGCTTGGGGAGAGAGTAAGCCAAGACGGCCCGGCGCAAGGAAAGAGGAGGTTCTTGCGCGTATCGCGCAGAACGGTTTTCTCCGTTCGCGCTATTTATTCCATACCGTTGAGCATATTCCTTTTGCCCGCAAACATATTCCGGGAAAAATCGTTTTGCATAAAAAGCAAAAAAAAGAGCTCCCTCGACGGGGAGCTTGCTTTTACAACGGCGTTTTTTGCGGGATCCCGTTGCGCCGCGGATATTTTGCGGAAGTTTGGCGAACCTTTTTGGTTACGACCAGGCACAACTGCAGCTCATCCGCCAAGGAATAGGGCGTAGTTTCCGGATCCGCACCGCCCAAAACCTGCGCGGCATGGCGGGCAGCCACGGCCTCGGCCATCCCCGCCGGGCCCTTATACGCCAGCGATACGCCTCCCCGCTTCAGCAGAGGCAGCGTATATTCCAGCAGCACGTTCATGGGCGCCACCGCGCGGGAAAGCGCCGCGTCCATTTTTTCCCGATAACGGCTGCGGCCGAAATCCTCGGCCCGCGCCGTGCAAACCGTCACATTGGTCAGCCCCAGCGCCTGCACCGCCTCCTCCAGAAAGCGGGTGCGCTTTGCCATGGAATCCACCAGCACAAAGCGGCAGTCCGGGCGGGCAATGGCCAGCGGCATACCGGGAAAACCCGCGCCCGTGCCTACGTCCGCCGTCAGCGCGCCGGCAGGCAGCGCCGAGAGGGCAAAGGGGTTCAGCGCATCGGCAAAGTGGCGCACTGCCGCTTCCTCCGGCGCGGTGATGCCCGTCAGGTTCATCACCTTATTGGTCTCCACCATGCGGCTGTAAAAGGCCGTCATCTTATCCAGCACACCGTCGGGCAGCGTTACGCCCCAGCCCGAAAGCTTTTCCTCCAGCGCGCGGCAAAAAATCGTTTCCTCGGGGCTCATGCCTTACCGCCGTTCTCCTGAGCCAGGCGGGCGGCCAGCTCAAAAATGCGTTCCAGATCATCCCGGTTAAAATATTCCACCACGATCTTCCCTTTTCTCAGCGTGCCCTGCACATGCACCCGCGTGCCCAGCGCCTGCATCAGGTTTTCCTCCAGCTCGCCGAAGTCCTGCCCGGGTGCCTTTGCGCCTGGCTCGGGCTTGGGCTGCTTGGCCTTGCGCACCTGCTCCTCCAGCTGGCGCACGGTAAGCTTTCCCTCCTCGGCCTGCAGCGCCAGGCTTACCATGGCGGGAATGTCGTCCGCCAAGCCGGCCAGCGCCCGGGCGTGACCGGGGGAGAGCAGTCCGCGGCGCAGGCTGTCCTGCACCGCCGCAGGCAGCGCCAACAAGCGCAGGGAGTTGGTGACCGCCGGCCGGCTCATGCCCAGCCGCTGGGATACCTGCTCCTGGGTGAGATGAAACGTCTCCAGCAGGGCACGAATGCCGATGGCCTCGTCCAGTGCGTTCAGGTCATCGCGCTGCAGGTTTTCCACCAGCGCGATTTCGGCGATCTGCTGAGCGCTGTAGTCGCGCAGCAGCACGGGCACCTGGGTAAGCCCGGCCAACCGCGCCGCGCGCCAGCGCCGCTCGCCGGCCACCAGCAAATAACGCTCGCCTCGGGGCACCACCAGCAGGGGCTGGAGCACGCCGTGCTCGCGAATGGAATTGGCCAGCTCGTTGAGCTTGGCCGCGTCAAATTCTTTTCTGGGCTGATCCGGGTTGGGATCAATCAAATTCAGCGGAACCTCCCGCTGGCCTTCGTTCACCTGCGCCGGGGCGGTTTCCTCCACCGGAGCCAGCAGGGCGTCCAGCCCGCGACCCAGGCCGTGCTTTTTGCTTGCCATATTACGCTTTTCCTCCTTGGGTCTGCTCAATAAATTCCTTTGCCAGCTGCTGATAGGCCTCGGTGCCGCTGCAAAGCGGATCGTACAACAACACGGGCAGGCCATGGCTGGGCGCCTCGCTTAGGCGCACGTTGCGCGGGATCATGGTGCGATACACCTTGTTTTGGAAATGCCGCTTGACCTCCTGCGCCACCTGCACGGACAAATTGGTGCGGGAGTCAAACATGGTGAGCACCACACCCTCCACAGTAAGGCCGGGGTTTAAATGCTTTTTTACCTGAGTGGCTGTATTAACCAGCTGGGAGAGCCCCTCCAGCGCGTAAAACTCGCATTGAATGGGCACCAGCAGGCGATCCGCCGCGGTCAGCGCGTTCAGCGTCAGCAGCCCCAGCGACGGCGGGCAGTCGATAAAAATATAGTCGTACTGGCCGCGCACCGCGTCCAGCTTGGCTTTCATGATGTGCTCCCGGGCAATGGCGGACACCAGCTCCACCTCGGCCCCCACCAGCTCCACATCCGCCGGCACCAGCTTCAGGCCGGGGAGCATGGTGTCCATGGCCGCTTCCTCTACCGTGGTGTCGTTGATCAGCAGGTCATAGCTGGAGTGTTCGATGGCGGGCTTATCCACGCCGTATCCGCTGGTGGAATTTCCCTGCGGGTCCATATCCACCAGCAGCACGCGATAGCCCTGGTTGGCGATACACGCGCTGATATTAACGGCGGTGGTGGTTTTGCCCACGCCGCCTTTTTGATTGGCAACTGCCACGATCATGCTCAAAATGTTTTCCTCCCCTGAGTGGATGCTGTGTGCTATAATATAATTTATTATACGGCAATCCGGAACGAAAGGAAAGGATTGCGACCAACACGCACAAAATATGTTTCACGTGAAACATATTCATTTTTACACACAGGAGGATACTCCCCATGCTGAACGAAAAGGTGGTAGCCGGTGTAACCGGCGGCTCGGCCATCCGCAAAATGTTTGAAGAGGGAAACCGTTTGCGCAAAATCTACGGGGCAGATAAGGTTTACGACTTTTCTCTGGGCAACCCCGACCTGGAACCGCCTGTCGAGGTAAAGCAGGCCTTTGCGCATTATTTGCAGCAGCCGAACATTCACAAGTACATGTCCAACGCCGGATATGAGGACGTGCGGCAGAAGGTTGCCGATTATGAAGGCAAGCGCGGCGGCGTCAAGCTGGAAATCCCGCAGGTGGTGATGACCGTGGGCGCAGCGGGCGGCTTAAACGTGGCCCTCAAGACGCTGCTCAACCCGGGTGATGAGGTCATCATTTTGTCGCCCTATTTTGTGGAGTATGTTTATTACATTCAAAACCACGGCGGGGTGCCGGTGCAGGTAAAGACCGATGAAAACTTCCAGCCCGATGCAGCCGCCATTGCGGCGGCGCTTACCGCCCGCACCAAGGCCATCATTTTGAACACCCCCAACAACCCCACCGGAGTCATTTATACGCCCGAAAAGCTGCGCGAGGTGGCTGAGGCCTTAGCGGCGGGGGAGAAGCAGTACGGCAGCAGCATTTACGTCATTTCCGACGAGCCGTATGCCAAGCTGTGCTATGGCGAGCCGGTGCCTTCGCTGTTCCGCTTTTTCCGCAACGGCATCATCGGAAATTCATTCAGCAAGTCGCTGTGCCTGCCTGGCGAGCGCATCGGCTATTTGGCGGTAAATCCGGCCGCCGACGACTGCGCCATGCTGTGCGGCGGGCTGGCCTTTGCCAACCGCACGCTGGGCTTTGTCAACGCGCCCTCCCTGCTGCAAAAGGTGATCGGGGATTGCCTGGAGGTCAGCGTGGATGTGGAGATCTACCGACAGCGCCGCGATCTGCTTTATCACCTGCTTACCTCTCTGGGGATGGAATGCGTAAAGCCCGACGGCGCGTTTTATCTGTTCCCAAAAGTGCCAGGCGGGGACAGCGCAGCCTTTGTGGCCGCGGCGGCAAAGGAAAACATTCTCATTGTGGACGGCAAGGGCTTCGGCCAACCGGGCTATGTGCGCGTGGCCTACTGCGTTGAAACGGACATGATCCACCGTTCCGAAGGGGCTTGGCGCAAGCTGATGGAAGAATACCGAAAATAGCGTTTATTTTCACGAAAAACGGGCGGATCCCTTTTTCGGGATTCGCCTTTTCTTATTTTTATTTGCGTTGTCAATTCACGCATAGGGAAGGACGAATATAATGGCAACAGAAGATTTAGGCAGCGAGACCTATCGCAGTGAAAAAGATTCCATCGGCACGCTGAAGGTGCCGGAAAACGTATACTACGGCGTACAGACCATGCGGGCGGCGGAAAATTTCCGCATCACCGGCCTGGCCATCCACGAGGAGATCATCAACAGCCTGGCGCAGATCAAAATGGCCGCGGCCATGACCAACTGCGAGGTGGGGCTGCTGGACAAGGGCATTGCCGACGCCATTGTGCGCGCCTGTCAGGAAATTTTGGACGGGCAGCTGCACGACGAGTTTATCGTTGACCCCATTCAGGGTGGTGCCGGAACTTCGCTTAACATGAACGCCAACGAGGTCATCGCCAACCGCGCCATTGAGCTGCTGGGCGGCACAAAAGGGGACTATACGCTGGTGCATCCCAACGATCACGTCAATTTCGGCCAGTCGACCAATGACGTGGTGCCCACGGCGGGAAAGATCACCTCGCTGAAGCTTTTGCAGAAAGCCCACACGGAGCTGACCCGGCTGTATCACGCGCTGAAGGAAAAAGCGAAGGAATTTGACGATGTGCTGAAGATGGGGCGCACGCAGATGCAGGACGCCGTGTTCGTTCGTCTGGGGCAGGAGTTTCAGGCTTACTCGGTGGCGGTCATGCGTGATATTCATCGCATGGAAAAGGCCAAGGATGAAATGCGCACGCTGAACCTGGGCGGCACCGCCATCGGCACGGGGCTAAACGCAGACAGCAGATATTTGCAGCGCGTTGTGCCTACGCTGGATCGCATCACCGGCCTTGGTCTGGTGCAGGCCTACGATTTGATCGACGCAACGCAAAACCTTGACGCCTTTGTGGCCGTATCCGGCGCGGTAAAGGCCTGCGCCGTCACGCTGTCCAAAATCGCCAATGACCTGCGACTGATGTCCTCCGGCCCCCGCACGGGCTTCGGAGAGATTACCCTGCCGCCCCGGCAAAACGACTCCTCCATTATGCCGGGCAAGGTCAACCCGGTCATTCCCGAGGTGGTCAACCAAGTGGCCTTCAACATCATCGGCAACGATCTGACCATTACCATGGCCGCAGAGGGCGGGCAGCTGGAGCTCAACGCGTTCGAGCCCATTATCTTTTACTGCCTGTTTCAGTCCATCGACACGCTGACCTACGCCGTCAATACCTTTGTAGACAACTGCATCAGCGGCATTACCGCCAATGTGGAGCACTGCCGCGAGCTGGTGGAGCACAGCATCGGCATCGTCACGGCCCTTTGCCCCCGTCTGGGCTACCAAAAGTCCGCTGAAATCGCGCACGAGGCACAGGAGCGAGGCTGCTCGGTGCGTCAGGTTATTTTGGAAAGCAAGCTGCTCAGTGAGGACGAGCTGGATCGTCTGCTGGATATTACAGCCATGACCCAGCCCGGCATCCGCACCACCTGAGCCGGCAAAAAAGCGCATCCGCCAGAGAAGAAGCTCTTCTTTTGGCGGATGCGCTTTTTTTCGCTGTTGGGGTCATGGTTTCACGTGAAACATTTCCTGCGCTATTTGCTGGCCCAAGCCGAGGCACGCTCCACCGCCCGGTGCCAGCCGGTGATGTGCTGGTTGATCTCCTCGTTGGTGAAGGTGGGGCGGAAGGTTTTGCTGGCCTTCCAGTTTTCGGAGATCTCCTTTGTTCCGTCAAAGTAACCGGTGTGGATCCCCGCCAAATACGCGCAGCCCATGGCCGTGGTTTCCACCGAGCGGGGACGGATCACCGGCACGCCCAGCAGGTTGGCCTGAAACTGCATCAGCAAATTGTTGGCCGTGGCGCCGCCGTCCACCTTCAGGCTTTTCAGCGTCATGCCCGTGTCGGCCTGCATGGCCTGCAATACGTCATAGGACTGGTAGGCGATGGCCTCCAGCGCGGCGCGCACGATATGCGCCCGGCCGGTGCCCCGCGTCATGCCCACAATGGTGCCCCGGGCATACATATCCCACCAGGGAGCGCCCAGACCGGTGAAGGCCGGCACCAAATAAACGCCCTCCGAATCGGGCACCTGCTGGGCGACCTTTTCCGATTCAGCCGATGTGGAGATCAGCCGCATCTCATCGCGCAGCCACTGAATGGTGGCGCCGCCCATAAAAATGGAGCCCTCCAAGGCGTACTGCGGGCCATTTCCATTTTTTCCCAGATCCCACGCCAGAGTGGTGAGCAGCCGGCTTTTGGAAAAGATGGGCTTGTCACCCGTTTTCATCAGCAGGAAGCAACCCGTGCCGTAGGTATTTTTGGCGTCGCCGTCGTTGATTCAGTTCTGGCCGAACAGCGCCGAGTGCTGATCGCCCGCCACGCCGCAAATGGGAATGCCCACACCCAGCACCGAGGCAACCATCCCGCCAAAGTCGGCGCAGTTGGGCAAAACCTCGGGCAGCATGGAGCGGGGGACATCCATCAGGGAGAGCAGCTCGTCGTCCCACTGCCGGGTGGTGATGTTAAAGAGCATGGTGCGCGCCGCGTTGGTGACGTCGGTCACATGGCGCTGGCCGTGCGTCAGGTTCCAGATGAGCCAGGTATCCACCGTGCCAAAGGCCAGCTTGCCGGCCTGCGCAGCCGCCCGCGCGCCCTCCACATGATCCAGAATCCATTTGATCTTGGTTCCGGCAAAATAGGCGTCAATGATGAGCCCCGAGCGCCGCTGAATGGCCAAATCGGCTCCCTCGCGCTTGAGCGCCTCGCAAAAGGGCGCGGTGCGGCGGCACTGCCACACAATGGCGTTGTACACCGGCTCGCCCGTTTCCCGGTTCCACACCAGCGTGGTTTCCCGCTGGTTGGCCAGGCCGATGGCCGCGATATCCCGCGGATCGATCTGCGCCTTTTCCACCGCGGCGCGCAGCGTATCCAGCTGAGAATTCAGAATGTCGTAAGGGTCGTGCTCCACCCAGCCCGGCTGGGGATAGATCTGCCGAAACTCCTGCTGAGCCGACGCGACAGCGTTCATATCTTTATCATATACGATTGTGCGGGAACTGGTGGTCCCCTGATCCAAAGCAACGATATATTTCATAAATGAGCGCCTCCGTTGGTGAAAACATATTTGTCCTTAGTATATATCAAAACGAACAGATTTGGGCATGTTAATTTGTAAAATATTTCCGAAACGCGGCGGAATTTTCGCGGTTTTTGTTGCTTTTTTGAAGAAATGCCCTCGGGCAAATCATTTCTCAAACAAGAACGGAATTGCAAAAGGAATAATATCGGGTATAATACAATTAAGTCCATTATAGGAGGTTTTGCCATGTCCCGCAAACTGTCTTCCTCCCAGCAGGAGTTGTTTCAGTTTCTGCTTCTGACGCAAGAAAAAATACAGAAGCCTTTTGGGGATATTTTTAAGGAAAAGCTGAGCACCATGCAGTTCAGCACCATGAGCATTCTCAAGCGGTATGGGCTGCTTACCATGGGCGAGCTGGCGGAAAAGATGAACATGCCCAAGCAGCAGATGACGCAGATTGTCAACAAGCTGGTGGAGATCGGCTTTGCCGTTCGCCACTCGGACGAGCACGACCGCCGCATCATTCGCATATCCACCACGCAGGAGGGCGATGCCTTATTGAGGGCCACTGCAATCAATTTTTGGACAAAACGCTGGCGCAGATCGACGCGCTGGGCGAGCAGGAAGCCATCCAAATGAAGGAGGCCATTGCCGTCATCGCACGCCTGGCAGCCAAACTGG
>JAQUVY010000040.1 GCA_028693155.1 Eubacteriales bacterium | reverse complement strand
GGCCGAGGCGGCCGGTAGCGCGAAAACCGTTAACATCGTGATGCTGGGCGCCGTATCCCGCGAGATGGATCTGGATGAGAGCGTCTGGGAGCAGGCCATTGCCCAATGCGTGCCTGCCAAAACGATTGAGGTGAACAAAAAGGCTTTTGCCGCCGGCCGAGCCTTTGAAAAAAATTCGGGAGCACATTTATGAAATATTGGAACGAAACCTATGAATGCATGAAACGCAGCGATCTGGAGCGGATTCAGCTGGAAAGACTGCAGGCCACGGTGAACCATGTTTATAAAAACGTGCCGTTTTACCGCACCAAAATGCAGCAGGCCGGGCTTTCTCCCGCCGACATTCGCACGCTGGACGATCTGGAGAAGCTGCCCTTTACCACCAAACAGGATCTGCGCGATAACTATCCCTTCGGGCTTTTTGCCGTGCCCCAAAGCGAAGTCGTGCGCATCCACGCATCTTCGGGTACTACCGGCAAGCCAATTGTGGTAGGATATACAAAGAAGGATATTGATGCCTGGAGCGAACTGACCGCGCGCTGCCTGGTTGCAGCGGGGGCAGATCGCAACTCCGTCGTGCAGATCTCTTATGGCTACGGTTTGTTCACCGGTGGCTTGGGGCTGCATTACGGCGTAGAGCGGCTGGGCGCCACCGTGGTGCCCATGTCTGCCGGAAATACGAAGAAACAGCTGATGCTGATGAAGGACTTCGGCACAACGCTGCTGGCCTGCACGCCTTCCTATGCGCTTTATCTGGCGGAGGAAATGGAGCACAGCGGGATTCGCCCCGAAGATCTGCGGCTGCGTTATGGCATTTTCGGTGCTGAGCCTTGGACGGAGGGTATGCGCCGCAAGATCGAGGAGCGGTTGGGCATCCGCGCAACGGATATTTACGGTCTGTCCGAAGTAATGGGACCGGGTGTGTCCATTGAGTGCGAGCAGCAGGACGGCCTGCACATTTTCGAGGATCATTTCATCCCCGAAATCATCGATCCTTCGACGGGAGCGCGCCAGGATTACGGAACGACGGGAGAATTGGTTTTCACCTCCCTCACCAAAGAGGCTTTCCCCGTGATCCGCTATCGCACGCGCGATTTGACCAATCTGAATAACAAACCCTGCGCGTGCGGGCGTACCCATGTGCGCATGAACCGCATCATGGGCCGTTCGGACGATATGCTCATCATCCGCGGCGTTAACGTGTTCCCCACCCAGGTGGAAAGTGTGTTGACCCGTTACTCCGATGTAGAGCCGCAGTATCTCCTGGTGGTGGATCGCATCGGCAACCTCGACGTGCTCGAGGTGCAAATCGAGATGAGCCAGAAGCTCTTTTCCGACGAGGTGCGCCGCATTGAGGAAGTGCGCCGCAAGATCGGCTCGGATCTGGAATCAGTGTTGGGGTTGGGCGTCAATTTGAAGCTGGTGGAGCCCAAGAGTATTGAGCGCAGCCAGGGCAAAGCCAAGCGCGTAATCGACAACCGCAAATATGACTAATAACGGATAGGGAGGACTTGGACATGGTTAAGCAGCTATCGGTTTTTTTGGAAAACAGTAAGGGGCGCCTTGCACACATGACCCGCATCCTGTCCGACGCGGGCGTAGACCTTTTGGCGCTGTCCATTGCAGACACAACGGATTTTGGCATTCTCCGCGCCATCGTGACCGACCTGGACAAGGCGGTGGAAGTGCTGAAAGCGGAGGCCTATACCGTGGCGGTTTCCGAAGTGCTGGCTGTCATGGTGCCGGATAAGCCCGGCGGGTTGGCAGATGTTCTGCGCATCATGAACGACGCGGACATCGGCGTGGAATATCTGTATTCCTTTGTGCGTAAGCCCGAAGAAAGCGCGTTGATTCTCTTTAAGGTGGACGATATTCAGCGGGCAATGGATGCGATGCAGCACAACGGATTGCGCATGGTGGAGCAGGAAGAATTACTGAAAATTTAAGAGGCATATTTTGAATAACACAATTGCTGAAATTTCTCTGGGCGCAATCGCGCATAATATTGATTACGTCAGAAAAACACTGCCGCCCACAACCGGGATCATGGCGGTGGTGAAGGCAAATGCCTATGGCCATGGCGCGATCCAGGTCGCGGAGGCCGCGCTGAACGCCGGTGCGGTTTACCTTGCGGTGGCGCAGCCGGATGAAGGCGTTTTCCTGCGGCAAAATGGTATTATCGCGCCCATCCTCATTTTGGGCGGCGTGCTGCCTCAGCAGATCCACATGGCCCTGGCCTATGACCTGATTCTAACGGTTTATACGCCGGAGATGGTACACGATGTGGCTCGGGTTTGCCGGGAGGATCTTTGCCGGGCATTGGTTCATTTAAAGGTCGAGACCGGCATGAACCGCATCGGCGCCATGCCGGGAGAAGCGCTGGAGGACGTGCTGGACGCTGTGCAAGACTGCCCAGAAATCGTGGTGGACGGTATGTTCAGCCATCTCAGCGTGGCCGATGATTTGCAGGAAGACACTTACACGGGGCGGCAGATCGCGCTTTTTGCGCAGGCTGCCGAACAGGTGCGCGCAAGAGGACTGCGCCCGAAGTGCCATCTGGGGAACAGCGCGGCTGCCCTGAGAGGTCTGGAGACCCAGTTGGACATGATCCGCCTGGGCATTGCCATGTACGGGTTGGAGCCCGACGGCTCCGAGCCGGTGGGATTGGTGCCGGCGATGAGCTGGAAAACCCATGTCACCCATGTGAAATGGCTGGAGGCGGGGGAAAGCATCGGCTACGGCCGCACCACCCGGACGCAGCGGCGCAGCCTCATTGCCACGATCCCTGTGGGGTATGCAGATGGATACAGGCGCTCCTTCGGGCACAAGGGCTATGTACTCATCCGCGGGAAGCGTGCGCCCATCGTGGGCAACGTGTGCATGGATCAGTGCATGGTGGACGTAACGGACATTGGCGAGGTGCTCTACGGGGAGGAAGCCGTACTGATGGGCAAGCAGGGTGGCGAAGAGATTTCGGCGGCGCTGCTTGCGCAGTGGGCGGACACCATCCACTATGAAATTATCACCTGCGTGGGAATGCGCGTGCCGCGTATTTACCGGCTATGATGCAAAAAACGGAGCTGCGCAGGCACATGCTTGCACTGCGCGCACAGCAGAGCCTTTCTGTCAGTCAGGAATCTTCGCGGCGGATCGTTCAGCATGTTTTGGAACAGCCGTGCTATTACCAAGCGCGCTGTGTCATGACCTATATGCCGATCCGCGGCGAGGTGGATGTACGGGAGCTGAGCTGGCAGGTGCTGCAGGACGGAAAAGAGCTGCTGCTGCCGCGCTGCGCGCCGGGAGATACCCTGCGGCTTTACCGTGTGCAGGATCTGACGGCCGATCTGGAAAGCGGCTCCTTCGGCATCCGAGAGCCAAAACAGACTTTACCGGAAGCTTCCCCGCTTATCCCTGACTTGATCGTCGTTCCCGGCTTGGCGTTTGATCCATACGGCTATCGCGTGGGCTATGGGAAAGGGTATTACGACAGGCTGTTGCCAAGCGTTCGTTCGGATTGTGTGGCAGTGGGCGCGGCTTTTGCTTTTCAGCTTTTGCCGCATGTTCCCGCACAGCACACCGACCGGCGGGTGACCGCTTTGGTGGTGCCGCAGTGCTGGATGGAGAGAAAGGAAATTGAAAGATGAAAAAACCCCTGTTGCGCCTGATCGGGCTGTTGATCGTTTTCGGGCTGGCCGGTTCACTCGTTTCTCTGGTGCTGATGACGCCTATTGCCGCGCTGCTTGCGCGGGGCGGCAATGCGCTGCTGCAGTGGATCGCCAATGTGATCTTTATTTCCATCTGCCTGACTTTGCTTTATAAGACGGCGGCGGAAGAGGGAAAGAAAAACTACATTCGCCAGCAGGCGCAAAACAAAAACGACGGCCCGGAAAAGTTTCCCCAAAGCCCTGTTTATACGCCCGGGCGCGGATATTGGGCGGGCGCGATCGCGCAGATCATTCCTGTCGGATTGCTGATTTGGGCAGCGGTCGTCATGCCGGTTTCACCCGACGGTAGCCTGGCGGAAACCGTACTGCGGGGTTATTTTATCATGTACTCCCAGCTCTTTATTACTTGGGAGCCCGCGTTGCCGTGGCTCGCGCTGGTGCCCCTGGCGGTGAACGTGCTGGCTTGCGGCTTGGGCTATACGGCTGGTGCCCGGGAACAAAAGCAGATCGCTTCCATGATCAATCGGGTAGAAGCGCCAACAAAATAGCAGATGAAAAAGCGCCGGCTATGATCTTATGGCCGGCGCTTTTTTGGGGAGAGGAGAATATAGGAAGCACGCAGGAATATTTGCGTTGGCTTCCTGCATTTGCAGTATGCCCCCCGTGCGCAAGGTTATACCGTAAGAAGAACAAAATTGGAGAAAAATTTCATGCAGCTTAGATTATTGCTGGGGACAAACCAGGCGGAGCGCACCGCGCTTACCGCCCGGCAGATCAGCGAAGCCCTGGAGCAGCCGGGAGACGCTCCGGTATATTTAATTGTGCCGGAACAATTTACTTTACAGGCAGAGCAGGCTATGCTGAGTCAGCTCGGGCGCGTGGGTTTTATTCGCTTGCGCATCATGAGCCCCTCGCGCTTTGCCCGGGAGATTTTCGGGCGCACCCAAACGCCCCTCCGCACGCTTGTGGATCGGCGAGGACTGGCGATGGTCTTTACCCGTGTGGCGCAAAACGCCCTGCCCGAGCTGCAGGTTTACGGAAGATTGACCCACTATTCCGGCTTTGCAAAGGTGTTTTTGCAGTTTATGGACCGCATGAAGCAGTGCGATGTACAGCCGGATGATCTGCGCGACGCACAGACCGGCGACGGCATGCTGCTCAAAGCCAAGCTGCAGGACATGGCGCTGCTGTGCGAAGCGATGCAGGATCACCTGGATCAGCATCAATACATGGATCAAAGCGATCAGCTGGGTTATTTGCTGGGCGCGTTGGCAGCGGATCCCTCCATGGCGGACAGCGTTGCCTACTTTGATGGGTTCAGCTATTTTACGCCTCGGGAGTGCCGCTTGGTGGAGACCCTCATGCAGCTGTGCCGGCAGGTAAATGTTTCCCTGGCGTATCCCCGTCAGGAAGCCGTTCAAGACATTTACGAGCCCATGCTGCGCATTGGCCGGCGGCTCACGCAAAGCGCAAAGGAAAGCGGAGTGCCGGTTCAGGCGGTGCGCAGCACGGAGACCCCTGCGGGGCTGTGCGATGTGCTTCCGTGGGCATTTTCCGGCCGTGAAATGACGAGGCTGTCCGCTCAGCACGGGGAGCTTACCGTTGTCAGCGCCTCTGACCAGCACGAAGAGATCGAAGCCTGCGCGGCGTACATCTCCTATATGGTGCGCACGCAGGGCGCCCATTACAGGGATTTTATGATAGCATGCGGCAATGTGAGCGCGTTGGCGGCGCAAATTCGCCATGTTTTTGCCGAATATGAAATCCCCTGCTTTTTGGACACCAAGCGCAGCGCGCTGCACAACCCGGTGATCCGGTTTCTTTCCCAATGCTTGCGCGCCGTTTCGTTCGGCTATGCCTGGCAGGACATGGTGGATCTTTCGAAAACCGGCTTGCTGCGCCTGGAGGAAGACGCCTGCGAAGCGCTGCAGGCGTATGCCATGCGCTTTGCGCCAAACGGACGCCGGCGTTGGACAACGGATTTTACCTGGGGCGCAGGCGAGTATGACCTGAGTGCCCTCAACGACACCCGACGCAAAGTGGCCTTCCCGCTGAGCTTTTTGCAGATGAAAGGCGGCAAACAAACAGGCGAAGCCTGGGCGGAAGCCCTTTTTCAGATGCTGTGCGGCGTGGAGGCACGGGAATATCTGGAGGAGCTTTCGGAGTATCAGCGTCAAAGCGGATATTTTGACGAGGCCGCGCTCAGCCAGCGCATTTGGAATACGCTTCTGGAAATATTCGATCAGTTTTATGAGATCTTCCGGGACGAGATGCTGGACACCAGGCAGGTGATGGAAATTCTTCTCTCCAGCCTGGAAGAAACGCAGGTCGGTATTCTTCCCACGTCAAGTGATGAAGTGATTGTGGGCGATGTAGGCCGCTCCAAGCACGTTCAGGTGCCCTATCTGATCCTATTGGGCGCACAGGATGGCGCGCTGTCTGCCATCGAAAGTGATGAATCCGTGTTAAGCGAACGGGAAATGCAGGAGCTGATGCGCGGCGGCGTATCTCTGGAAAGCGACAGCGAGCTGCTCACCCAGCAAAAGCGATTTGATCTGTTCAGCCTGCTTTCCGCCTGCACGCAAAGGCTCTACTTTAGCTGGTGCGCGCTGGACGATGCAACCCAGAGCGTTCAGCCCGACAGACTGGTCACTCGGCTGATGGAGCTGTGCAACCAAGGGCCGTCCGATATTTTGTCCGCGCGGCGCCTCATTGAAAGACCCGTCAGATCCGACGCCAGCGCAGGCACGCTGAGCGCGGCCATACGCGGGTGGATGGAGGGAAAGACACCCTCGGCGCTGCAAAAGAGCCTGCTGGTATGGTACCTGGAAAATCGGAAGGACGATTCCCGCATTCGCCGCATTTTGAGCGCGGCGGCCGCAGATACAGCCGGCGAAAGCCAAGTGGCAGCGCGTTTGATGGAAACCCTTCCCACGATCAGTGTAACGCAGCTGGAGGCCTATGCGGATTGCCCCAGGGCATACGCCCTCAGCCATGTGCTCAAGCCCGTGCTTTTAAGGGAGCATGGGGTAGATCCGGCGCGCGCCGGTACCTACCTGCATGCGGCAATGGAAGAGTTTGGGCGATCCATGCAGGCGCTGAGCGAGGATTTTTCGGATGTAAAAGAGGATGACGCGCTGCGAATCATGGAGCAGGTGACGGAAAAGCTGGAATCCGAGTTTGAATACGGCATGCTGCAAAGCACCTACACCTTGCGTTGGTCTGCTTCTGCCATGAACGGCGTGCTGCGCACAGCGGCGGGGACGTGGCTCCGGCAAATGAAAAAAGGCAGCTTTGTTCCGCTGGGTGAAGAGATACGCTTTGGCCGTGCGGGCTTTCCCTCGGTCAACCTGGGAGAGGAAGACAAGCGAACCGAGCTGATCGGACGTATCGACCGGGTAGATGTGATGCGGGATGAGGGCTGCGACTACATTCGCATTATCGACTATAAAAGCGGCAGCCTTTCCCTGCGTCCGCGGGACGCGCTCAACGGGAGAGATTTGCAGACCTGGCTGTATCTGTACGCCCTGCAGGGCGGGTGGAAGCAAACCTTCAGCAAAGAAGGGCGGGCGGCGGCGGCCTACCTGTTTCCGCTGAAGAACCCATGGGAGGAAGGCGCGCAAGGGGCTGAGGCCGCGGAAAACCAGCGCAAGAAAGATTTGCGTCCCGTCGGGTGGTGCGTGGGCGACGAAGCGGTGCTTCAGGCGCTGGACAGCGAAACAAAGGGAAAAGGGGCTTCCGACGTCGCGGTAAACAGCGTTCTGCCGGTGGATACGGCAAACGAGATCATTGACCTGGTGGCGCAGGATGCTCGCGAAACCGTGCGCAAAATTCGCAGCGGCGAACTGCAAACCTACCCCTGGCGGGATGGAAAAAACCGGGCATGTGATTTTTGCCAATGGCGCGGCAGCTGCAGCTTTGGGTTATATGAGCAGGGTACTTATCGGGCATTGACCGGCGAAAAACGGTTGAAAAAGAGCGCCCCGACGCAGCAGGAGAAGGACAATGGTTTGGAGTGAACAGCAAAGCGCCGTGATTTCCTCACGCGGCAGTGATTTGGTGGTGGCAGCGGCGGCGGGCAGCGGAAAAACCAGCGTGATGGTGGAGCGTGTTTGTCAGCTGCTGCTGGACGGCGAAGCGGATGTTCGCCGCATTGCCGTGGTGACCTTTACCCGCGCCGCGGCAAACGAGATGAAGATGCGCATTTTAAACCGGCTGACCGCTGAGGTAAACGGCGATGGTCCTTGCGCGGAAGCGGCAGCGCGGCAACTGCGGTATTTGGATTTTGCCGCCATTGGCACGCTGCATTCCTTTTGCGGCAGCATCATCAAAAGTCACTACCCGTTGGCCGAGGTAGACCCGGGGTACCGCACCGCGGAAGATGGTGAAAGTCGACTGATGGCTGCAGATGCCGCGCATAAAACGGTAGAGAAGCTGTTGCAGCAGGATGAAAAAAAGTTTTCCGCCCTGGCGGATTACTGGGGAGAGCGAAACAGCACACAAAGTCTGGAGGAGCTGCTGCAAAGCGCCTACAACACTTTGCGCAACCAGCCGGAGCCTTTTGCGTGGGCGCAGGAGGTGTGCCGGGAGCATCAAAAGGATGAGGCGGCGCTGCGCAGCGGGATGTGGGCGCGGGAGTTGACCGAAGCGTCCATTGAGAAGCTTCAAGGCGCGCTGGCCTTAGCGGATTATGTGTTGGCATGGCCGGAGCTTCCTGAAAAATACGTCTCCTGTTTTTCGCAGGATCGTGAAATGATGGACCAAACCCTGCAGGGTTTGCAAAGCGCCGCGACCCAGCCCTGGCAGCAGCCCTCTTTTATGCGCTTGCCTTCCTTGGCGAAGGACGCCAAATCCGAATTGGCCGAAGCCGCCAAAGAGATGCGCAAGGAGTGGAAAGCGCTGGCGCTTTCTGCCTGGGACATTCCGCTGTTGACCGGCATGGGGGAAATTTGCCAAAGCACCAATCTGGCCGGGCGACAGCTGGCGGTCTTGGTAGAAGCGCTGCGCGCTTATGAGCAGGAATATGAACAGGCGAAGCGGATGCAGAATCTGCTGGACTATAACGATCTGGAGCACTACGCTCTAAAGATATTAAAGAACGAAGCGGCGGCGCGAGAGATCCGCCAGCGTTATGAATATCTGTTTGTGGATGAATTTCAGGACATCAGCCCGGTGCAGGACGCCATTTTGGAGCAGGTTCGTTCGCCGGGAAAGTATTTTTGCGTAGGCGATGCCAAGCAAAGCATTTATCGGTTTCGCTCGGCGGCTCCCGAGCTGTTTCAGCAAAAAATCCAAGACAGCAAGGCGGAAGAGGGTGCACCCCATCGAAGGATCTTTTTGTCCCGGAATTATCGCAGCTCTCAGCAGATCGTGGATTTTGTCAACCTCATCTTCCAGCGGACGATGAGTCCCGCCTTGGGCGACGTGGCGTATCGCGAGGATGAAAAGCTGGTATGCGGCCGTCAGATGCTGGAGCACAGCGAACCGAGCGTGGAGCTGTGCGTGATCGACAACCTGGGGCAGAGCCAAACGGAGCTTTCTGAACTGGAAGAGATTATGGGGCTGCAGCGGGAAGCCATGGTGTGTGCGCAGCGCATTGCAGAGACGATGGGCTGCCCCATTTGGGATGAAAAAAGGCAGATCATGCGCCCGGTGTGCTACAGGGACATTGCCGTGCTGACGCGGAAAAAGGCAGTGGCTTTGCCCATTTTCGCCGAGACATTGCGCCAGGCGGGGATCCCCGTGCTGGCCGAAGCCGAGCAGGGCTTTGCCGGGGAGCTGGAGATCGTATTGCTGCTGGATGTGTTGAAAGTGATCGACAATTCCATGCGCGATGCCGAACTGATCGAAGTTATGTTTTCTCCGCTGGGCGAGTTTACCATGGAGGATCTGATCCGCATACGCCGAAACGCGCCGGACGGACCGTTCTATTTGGCCGTTCGGAAATATGTTGAAAAGCAGGAAGCGCTTGCCCGGCGGCTGCGCTGCTTTTTGGATGATTTGGCGCGGTGGAAGCGTCTCGCCCAAACACTGGAAATCGGCGAGCTGCTTTATCGTGTTTTGCAGGATACAAATTTTTACGACATTGCCGGGGTCATGCCCGGCGGAAAGCGCCGCCAGGCAAACATTCGCCAGCTGCAAAGCATCACCGAGCAGGCGCAAGACCAGATGCTGCGGGATTTTGTGGAAGGCATCGATGAGCAAATTGCCGATCTGCGGCTGAGCGTTCCTCAGGAGGACGGAGTGGATGCGGTAACGCTCATGACCATCCACAGCTCCAAAGGGCTGGAATTTCCCATTGTGGTGCTGCTGCATATGGGGGGCAAGTTTAATATGGGCGATTCGGCAGGGAAGATGCTGCACCACCGAACTTTGGGCTTTGCGCCCAAAGCCGCCGACCCCGAACGCCGCACGCAGGCTGCAACGCTGGCATGGGCCGCCGTTGCCCGAAAAAACCGACGCGAGACCTTATCCGAAGAAATGCGCATTCTTTATGTGGCGCTGACCCGCGCCAAGGAAAGGCTTATTCTCATCGGAGACGTGCCGGATCTACAGAAGAAAGCCGGCCTGTGGCGTCTCCCGACCATGCCGGCGCTGCTGGCGCTCCGCAGCACCTATCTGGACTGGGTATGCATGGCGCTGAATCAATGTCAGCAGAGCCTGGACGGTACCTGCGTTTATTATGCCGACCCGGGCAGCGTGCTTTTGCACAGCCTGGGGCTTCATATCTACCCTGCTGACCAGATTCATCTGAGCAAACGGGCAGGCATACAGGGCGCGGCTCAGCGCATTGCCCGGGTGGCGCAGCTCAAAGAACTGGAGGCCGATACGAGTCGGGTGGAAGAGGTTTTCGCCTGGGAGTACCCCTATGCGGGGCAAAGCACGCTGCCTGCAAAAATCACCACCACGTCTTTGCTGGAGACCCACCGTCTGCGCGAAGCCGCGCTGACAGCCCCTCCGCTGAAGGATATGCCCGACTTTATGGTGAAGGAACATCGCTTCTCGGCTATGGATCGGGGCACCTTTGTCCACACCATGCTGCAAATGCTGCCTGCGGACGGCTCTGCGGATACACAGTGCTTTGCCAAGGAACTGGAAAAACGCGGCCTGCTGCCGGAGGGCGCTGCCGAAGCCATGGATCACGAGTGGATCCGCAGGTTTTACCGCACCGAGCTGGCGCAGCGCATCGCCGGCAGCCCGGTGGTAAAGCGAGAAGAGCCGTTTAACCTTCTGATCCCCGCGCGGGAGGTTTATGAGGACGCCGAAAGCCAGGAACCCATTCTGGTGCAGGGCATTATCGACTGCTGCTTTCTGGAAGAGGGAAAGTGGGTGCTGGTGGACTATAAAACCAATCGCGTCGATGCCCAGCGCACGGCAGAATATTATTTGCGTTATTATGAGCCTCAGCTGCGCATTTACGCGCGCGCCCTGCAGCAGATTACGGGCATAGAGGTGAAACAAAGCTGCCTATACCTTATTTCAGTGGGCGAAACCGCATATCTGAATCAATAAGCGCAGTTTCATGGCCGTAGGAAAGCCGGGTGCAAGATCCCGGCTTTTCTGGTATAATCGAACGTATATTCGAGGAGGCCGTCCATGGAACCCAAAATTCTTCAGCTTTCCATACGTTCCTTTGTGGAAACCGTTTTTCGTGAGGAAGATCTCACAGCGGGCGGCTACTCTGCCGCTCGGGCGCAGACAGGGATGATCCATCACAAAAAACTGCAGGAAGACCGCGGGGACGCATACGAAAGCGAGGTTGCGCTGGAATACCGCTATGAGACCCAAGGGATGCAGTTGGTGCTTTCGGGGCGCATTGACGGGCTGCTGCGCACCGACGGGGGTTACTGCGTGGAGGAGGTCAAAACCTCCTATAACCAGGAATCGACGCTGGGCGGGGGAAAAGAGGTGCACTGGGCACAGGCCCGGTGTTATGCGGCCATCTTGGCAAGCCAGCGGGAACAAGAAAGCGTAGACATTCGTCTGGTCTATGTGCTGCTGCCCGGTGAGCAGCAGGTCGTTTTCCTGCGTCGGGAAACCGCGGCCGAACTGTGCCAATGGTTGGATGGGCTTTGCGCCAATTTTTGCGAACCAATTCTGAAAGAAGAAGGGCGCGTGGCAGCCGCTCGCGCGGGTATGATCCATATGCCCTTTCCGTTTGGCGCAATGCGCCCGGGTCAAAGGCAGATGATGTGCGCGGTGTTTGATGCCATCGGCGGGCAAGAAAAGCTGTTTGTAAATGCGCCCACCGGCATTGGCAAGACCATTGCGGCGCTTTATCCGGCGCTTAAGGCATGGAGCCGGGGAAACTGCGAAAAAATATTTTATCTGACAGCCCGTAACACCATTCGTGAGGTCGCGGCGGAGACGCTGCGCGCAATCAACGAAACCGGTTATGCGCTGCGCAGTGTGATCTTGAACGCAAAAGAGAAGATCTGCCCATTCGGCGCGGCTCCTTGTGTGCCGGAGGACTGCCCCCTGGCAAAAGGCTTTTTTACAAGGCTGGACGACGCGCTGGCCGAACTGCCCGCGCAGATCTGCGCGGATGGAGCGTATCTGACCGAATTGGCACACAAGCACAGCCTCTGTCCCCATGAATTGTCGCTGTGTGTCGCCCAGGTCAGCGATGTGATCATCTGTGACTATAATTATGCGTTTGATCCCCGGGCACGGCTGCGGCGCTTTTTCGACGCAGGGGGAGACTTTGCACTTTTGATTGACGAGGCGCACAATCTGGTGGATCGCGCCCGGGATATGTTTAGCGCAGCCGTGCAGGAGAACACCTACTTTGAGATCAAAAAGCTGTTGCCTGCAAAAGACGGCACACCGGCGCAAAAAACCACGCGCGCGGTGTTGCTTAAGGTGCTGCGGTTTTTGCGAGGTCTGCGCAAGGAAATGGAGGAAGAAGGCGGCCGCCAAAAGCGCTACTACGAGCTTGACCCTGAGGCAGTGCAAGACTGCTATGCACTGCTGCAGGGTTTGGACGATTTGCGCAACTCGGGAAGCATGGGGGAGATCGGTTCGCTGTTTTTGGACGCTTATTTTCCGCTGCGCTATTTTTTGGAGCTGTACGACGCGCTGGACGAAACATACGGGCTTTACGGGCAGGTTCAGGGACGCAGGCTGGTACTGAATATGCGCTGCCTGGATACGCAGGTGCCGCTGGCACAGGCCTATCGCCAGGTGCGCAGTGTGGTTTTTTTCTCGGCCACCATGACACCGTTTTCTTACTATAAGCGCCTGCTGGGCGCGGGAGCGGAGGCGCTGTGCCTGAGCATTCCCTCGCCCTTTTCGCCCGAGAACCTGGGCATATATCTGCTGGCGCTGGACACTTCCTATCGAGGGAGGGGAGAGAGCCTCGCGGCGGTTTGCGGCGCTCTGGCTCAGTTCGCCCGGGCACGCGTGGGCAATTACCTCTTTTTCTTTCCGTCCTATGCCTATCTGGCAAGTGCGTATGAATGCTTCCAAAACATAAGTGACGCAGACGCATATATGCAAAAGCCGGGGATGGACGAGGCGGAACGTCAGGCGTTTTTGGCTCGGTTTGAACAAGCACCCGCAACGCGCTCTATGGTTTCCTTTGCCGTTATGGGCGGCATTTTTGGCGAGGGGATAGATCTGCGCGGGGAGCGGCTCATTGGGGTGGCTGTGGTGGGCGTGGGCTTGCCGCAGGTGTGCGCCGAGCGGGATATGATCCGGCAATACCACCAGGATATGCAGGAGGACGGCTTTGCCTATGCCTATCAGATCCCCGGGTTTAACAGGGTGCTGCAGGCCGCGGGGAGAGTGATCCGTGCGCCACAGGATAAAGGAGCGGTGCTGCTGATCGACCAGCGCTTTACCTGGCCGGCTTATCGGAGCTTGTATCCGCAGCATTGGGAGAATGTTCAAAAAGTATCGGAAAAATCGCTTCGCCAGCTTCTAAATGCCTTTTGGAGGGCACAAAACGCCGAATAAACATTGACAGAATCCGACATTTTCTATATGATTAAAAAATATGCAAAGGGAAAATCCAAATCATCGCGCGAGGATCAATGAGCAGGCTGACCACCCCAACATTCAAAGTAAAGAAGCTTTGGCATATTGATTTAAGTACCCTGCGGCAGGCAGGCGTTACCACGGTATTGCTGGATATGGACAACACCGTGGTGCCTTGGCATTCTGTACAGGTACCGCCAAAAGCTGCCGCGTGGATTCACACGGCAAAACAGGAAGGGTTTCGTCTTTATCTGCTGTCTAATAATCTGCACTCCCGCGTGGCGCCGCTGGCGCAGCAGCTGGAGATCATCGCGGTGGCCAATGCCTGCAAACCCTGGAGGCGCGGCCTGAGATCGCTGCAAAGGCAGCACAACGTAGATATTTCTCACAGCGTGATGATCGGCGACCAGATCTTTACGGATATTTTAGCGGGAAATCTGTGGGGCACAAAAACCATATTGGTCGACCCCCTTTTCAGGCGCGAGGGCAGGATGACATGGCTGGCGCGCACGATGGAAAGAATTATTATGAAGCGCAGCATACAGTACGGCGAGGAAGATCAATAAATGGCAATACGTTTCGGCCCGTCGGGAAACTCGGCGAGCTTTTATGAGCAGGGGAACAAAAAGAGCGTTCAGGCGCCGGGTTGGATTGCGGCGCGGGGGCTAAACGCTTATGAATACTCCTTTGGCAAGGGGATTACCATCACCGAACCCACCGCCCGTGCCATCGGCGAGGCCGCAAAGGCGCATGATGTGGAAATCAGCGTACACGCGCCGTACTATATTAACCTGGCCAATCCGGACGCTGAAAAGCGGAGCGGCGGCATAGAATATTTGCGCCGCAGCGCGCAGGCGCTGCGTTGGTTTGGCGGAACGCGCATCGTGTTTCACCCGGGCAGCTGCGCCAAGCTGCCAAGAGCGCAGGCGATGGAGTTTGTGCTGGCTATGCTAAAAGAAGCAGCCGCTTCTTTTTTTGCCGAATATCCGGACGTGTTTCTTTGCCCGGAAACCATGGGAAAGCTGAACCAGGTGGGAACACCTGCGGAAGTTGCCCAAATGTGCGCGGTGCACGACAACTATCTGCCTACGGTAGATTTTGGCCATGTAAACGCCCGGGAGCAGGGTGTTTTAAAGACAAAGGCCGACTATGCAGCCGTGCTGGATACTTTGGAAAATGAAATCGGTTCTGACCGGGTGAAACGGATGCACATCCATTTCAGCCGTATCGAATATACCGCTGCCGGCGAAAAGCGCCATCTTACGTTTGCGGACAAGCAATATGGCCCGTTTTTTGAACCTTTGGCCGAGTTGATCGTGCAGAGGAACATGGAGCCGGTCATTATCTGCGAATCCGACGGCACGATGGCGGAGGACGCTCTGGAAATGCAGCGGATCTATCTGGGCATACTGGAGCAGAAAGGGGAAAAGATATGAGCAACAGAACACAGCGTCTGGCACAGGCTTGCGCCGAGCGCGACGCGCAGGCGGCATTGATTACAGAGACTACCGATATTCGCTATTTCAGTGAGTTTACCGGCGAGGGCTGCCTGGTCATTTCCAAGGACCGCAATATTTTGATCACCGATTCCCGCTATACGGAGGTTGCCGGAGTTCAGGCGCCCGAGTTTGAGGTGCGGGAGTTCGGCGGCGGGCAGTATTACGCCTTTATTGCCGATGCTATTCGGGATACCGGCGCATCGAGCGTGGTCATTGAAGGGGAATATCTGCCGTTCCGGGATTATGAGGCGGTAAAAAAGGCCGCGCCGGATGTTCAGTTGGTTTCCACGGTTGGTCTGGGAACGGGTCTGCGCATCTGCAAAGACGAGCAGGAGATCGCCCTGATCAAAAAAGCGGCGCAGCTGACGGATGAGTGCTTTGATTACGCGCTGGAGATCACCCGAGAAGGCATGAGCGAGATTGAGCTGGCCACCGAGCTGTACTATTATCTGGGCGCGAAGCACCACGCGGAAAAGGCATTTCCGTTTATCGTGGCGGCAGGCGAACACGGGTCAATGCCCCATGCCGAACCGGGCGAGCATGTCTTTGCCAAGGGCGAGATGATCACGCTGGACTTTGGCGCGGAATATCAAGGATATAAATCGGATATGACCCGTACCTATGCGCTGGGAGAGCCCAGCGCGAAAATGAAGGAGATCTACCAGATCGTTTTGGATGCGCAGAATACCGCTGAGAGCGTGCTCAAACCCGGTATGCGCTGCGCAGACGTAGACGCTGTGGCACGCGATTTGATTGCCAAGGCGGGATACGGCCCCAACTTCGGTCATGGGTTAGGCCACGGCGTGGGTCTGCTTATTCATGAGTCCCCTCGTTTTTCGCGGCTGTCCGACGAAACGTTGGCTCCGGGAATGATCGTAACCGTGGAGCCGGGCATTTATCTGCCGGGCGAAGGCGGTGTCCGCATCGAAAATACGTGCTTGATTACGGAAACCGGCTACGAGCCCCTTTTCAAGTCGGATAAAAAGATGATAATATTATGAACATAGGAAAACATTTGGAGGTATCGTTATGTTAACCGCAGGAGATTTCAGAAAAGGCGTGACCATCGAGATCGAAGGGCAGGTTTTCAACATTGTTGATTTCCAGCACGTCAAACCCGGAAAGGGCGCGGCATTCGTGCGCACCAAGATCAAGAACGTCATGACCGGCGCAGTGCTGGAGCGTACGTTCAACCCTACCGATAAGTTCCCGCGCGCTATTATTGAGACCAAGGTCATGCAGTATCTATATTCCGACGGAGAGCTGTATTACTTCATGGACAACGAAACTTATGAGCAGATCCCGTTCAACCACGACATCGTGGAGGAAGCGCTGCCTTTCATGAAGGACAACACCGACGCAACCGTTCGCTTCTACAAAGGAAAGGCTTTCTCGGTTGAGCCGCCGAACTTCGTTGTGCTGGAGATCGTGGAGGCCGAGCCCGGAGTAAAGGGCGATACGGTAAACAACACCACCAAGCCCGCCAAGCTGGAGACCGGTTACACCATTTCCGTGCCGCTGTTTGTGAATGTGGGCGAGTCCGTCCGCATTGATACCCGCACCGGAGAGTATATGGAGCGCGCCTAAGACGTTTTTAGGTCACTTGCAGATCGCATCCTTTTGGATGCGATCTTTTTTTGTGTTTCTCGCTGCAAATGCATAGGCGTATGTATATTTTAACTGATTGGCACATACCTTGCTTTTGAGGTGAAGGATGCATGTATACAAACGCAGGCAGCCAATGGCTGCAAGGCGTCAGGCAGTATCTGCCTGTCACCATGAAGCGCGCTTTGCAGCAGGTTTCTGACCAGATCCTGTGCGCGGCTACCGAGCTGCGCTTCGGGACGGA
Source organism: Eubacteriales bacterium (assembly GCA_028693155.1). Classification (GTDB taxonomy): domain Bacteria; phylum Bacillota; class Clostridia; order Christensenellales; family UMGS416; genus STF2-111. The sequence goes on along the minus strand of JAQUVY010000040.1, from coordinate 1,915 downwards.
GCGCGCAGCGGAGATTCTTTGCGGCAACCGGCGCATTGCCCTGACGGCCCAAACGCCGCCCGATGCTCCGCAACCCCTGCGGCTCACGCCCCAAGACTGCTGCTACTTTTTCAATATGATCACCGCATACTCTCCCTATGCGTACGCAGGCATGCTGCAGGACGGCTTCATCACCCTGCCAAACGGCTGCCGGGTCGGCATTGCAGGTGTGCGCTTGAACCAAGGCGCGATGGATGCGCAGGCCTGTCGGGGAAGCTCGTTTTCCGTTCGCATCGCGCGGGATGTTCCTGGCGCGGCGCAGTGCGCATTTCCAGCGCTCATGGCCGGCGGGCAGCTACATAATGCGTTGGTGATTTCCCCGCCGGGCTATGGAAAAACCACTTTTCTGCGGGACGCGGCACGGCGGCTGGACAGCCAGTACGGTCTGCGGGTGTGTATTATTGACGAGCGAATGGAGATCGCGGGCTTTTATGACCAACGCGCTCAATTTGACCTGGGCAGCCATACCGATGTTGTTTCCGGGTGTCCCAAGACGGAAGGAATGATGAAGGCGGTTCGCGCGCTGAACCCGCAGGTCATCATCACCGATGAAATCGGTTCTGCCGCCGATGCGCAGGCCTTGCGCGAGGTTTCCCGCTGCGGGGTAGGCATTTTGGCATCCGCTCATGGGATGAGCTGGAAAGACATTCTGCGGCGGCCAAACATTGCGGGAATCGTTGACGACGGGATTTTTGAAATGTACTTTGTTTTGCCGCCACCTTGGGATATGGTGAAAAGTGTTCGTTCCGGTCTGGCGGTGGGCGCGCAGGAGCGCGCGGGGATTGCCTGATGCTGCGCTGGGGTGTGGGCTTTTTAGCCTTTTTGGCTTGCTGTCTCCTGGGATACCGGCGCGCGCTTTATTTCCAGCGGCGTCAGGAGACCTTACTGGGCGCCTGCGACCTGATTGAACATTTGGAGCGGGGCGTGAAGAGCGCGAGGGTAACCCTGCCTTCTATGCTGGCAGAGTTTGCCGCGCAGCAGCACAACGGCATCGGTGATTTATGCGCAGCGGTAAGCAGCGCCTGGGACAGCGGTGCGGAAGAGCCCTTGGAAAATATTTGGCAGCGAGAAACGGAAAAATTGACCGCCCATGGGTTGGCAGCGGAAGATATGCAGCTCATTGCGTGGATCGGGACGCAGGCCCTATGGGGATTTCCCGGTGAGTTTTTCAGCGCCGCAAGACGGGCCATTGCCGATCGGCAGCAGGCAGCCCGGCAGGAATGCGAGAAAAAAGGCCGGCTGGCAAAGGCGCTGGGGGCTCTATGCGGCGCGCTGGCTTTTATCCTGGTGATATAAGGGGGGCGTGCCGATGGAGATCGATACAATTTTTAAGATCGCGGGCATTGGTATTCTGGTGGCTGTGATCGGTCAGGTGCTGACCAAATCGGGGCGGGAAGAGATGGCAATGGTTACAACGCTGGCCGGGCTGGTAATCGTGCTGATGATGGTGGTGGATATGATTGCGGAATTTTTTCAAAATGTGCGCAGCGTTTTTCAGCTGTTTTAGAAAGGCAGTTGCCGAAGATGATCGTACAAATCGTGTTGGCCGGGCTGGTGACCGCAATGCTCAGCATTCTTGTGCGCCAGTACCGCCCCGAGCACGCCATGGGTATCTCCATCGTGTTTGGGATCGCGGTCTTTGCGCTGGCGGCTGTGAAGTTCACCGCCATATTTCAAGATCTTTATCAGCTTCTTCAGACGGCGGGGATCCGCCAGGATTACTTTTCCATGCTGATAAAAGCGGTGGGTATAGGATAGCGCAGGGTGGCGGATAAATGAAAGAGCTGAAAACACTGACAAAAAAATGCACGGCGGCGCTGCGCGGGGAAAAGGGAGGACCACTGGTGTGGCTGGTGGTAATTGCTGCCGCGGTGGG
>JAQUVY010000150.1 GCA_028693155.1 Eubacteriales bacterium | reverse complement strand
CCTATACAACGGGAGAGTTGGCCGGGCTGTGCGGCGTCTCGGTGCGCACGGTGCAGTTTTATGACACAAAGGGCTTGCTGAAGCCCACCGCGCTCAGCGAAGGCGGCAGGCGGCTTTACAGCCAGGATGACCTGCGTGTGCTGCGGCTGATCTGCCTGCTCAAAACGCTGGGCCTTTCGCTGGACTCCATCGGGGAGATCCTGCACGGGCCGGACGCGGAGCAGGTATTGCTGCTGCTGCTCAGCGAGCAGGAGAGGCAGACCAGCCTGGAAATTGAAGAAAAACGCAGGCAGCTCAACGCCATCGCCGAGGTGCGCGACGCGGTGCGCTACAGCCGGGTGATCCCCGCGTATTCGCTCAAGGACATGGCGGAAATGATGGAAGCAAAGAAAAAACTTCGCAAAACCCACGGGACGATGCTGGTGATCGGCATCGCAATGGATCTTCTGCAGGCTGCGTTTTTGGTGCTGTGGATCTGGAAAGGCATCTGGTGGCTTTTTGCCGCGGGAATGCCCATGGTCTTCGCTTTGGGCGTGTGGATGACCGCGCTGTATTACCGGCGCACGGTCTACCTGTGCCCAGCCTGCGGTGCGCAGTTTCGGCCGGGGCTGCGGCAGTTCCTTTTCGCCGCCCATACGCCCAGAACGCGCAAGCTGACCTGCACGCAGTGCGGCAAAACGAGCTACTGTGTGGAAACGGCCGCAGAAGCACAAACAAAATAGTAAGGCAGGGGTACAAGCGCCGCTGAAAGGGGAAAAACACTTTTTGCGGCGCTTTTACGTTGTGGCGCGTAAATAACTTGTGCAAAACCCTACAGGAAACTATGCTAAATGAAAAAGGAAGGAATGGAATGCGTTGCCACATTCTTAAGCCCACATCCCTTGCGGCTTCAGGCAGAGCGCCCAAGCGAGCGCGGGTCTGAAGCGAGGTGGGATTCGTCGCTTGCGTCCTGCCCTTATCTTCGCCGAAAAAAGATAAGGGGTAGAGCGGGATGAAGTCATCTTTTTGGAAATTGAGAAAGTTTTTGCTGCTGTGGCTGGGGCAGAGCGTTTCCCAGCTTGGCAGCAACATGAAGGCCTACGCACTCATCGTGTGGGTCTATCGCCAGCAGAACGCGGTGATGTCGGTGGCGCTGCTTGCCGTGTGCGGCTATGTGCCCTATGTGGCGGTGGCGGGGTTTGCCGGCGCGCTGGTGGATCGGCTGCCCAAAAAACCAGTCATGCTGGCGGCGGATCTGGGCGCGGGGCTGTGCAGCGCGGCGGTGCTGATTATGGCGCAGACGGGTATGCTGCGGGTGTCCTATCTGTATGCCATCAATGCCTTTTTGGGTCTGATGAACGCGTTTCAGTCGCCGGCTTCGAGCGTGGCGGTGTCGCTGCTGGTGCCCCGGGAGCACTATATGCGCGCCAGCGGCCTGCAGTCCTTTTCCAATTCTCTGCAGGGGATTTTGGCGCCGGTCATCGCCACGGCAATTCTGGCCTTTGGCGGGCTTGCGGCGGTCGTTGCCACGGATCTGGCAACGTTTGCGGCGGCCTTTGTCACGCTGGGCTTGTTGATCCGCATTCCCGAGGAGGGGAAAAAGGAGTCGCGCAAGGACGAATCTTTTTGGCGGCAGTGCGGCGAGGGGCTGCGCTATGTGCGCGCGCACAAGGGCATTTTGCATCTTTTGCTCTATCTTGTGTTGATCAATTTGCTGGAGGGAACGGCTTATTACAGCGTGCTGTCACCCATGGTTCTGGCGCGCACCGGCGGCAATATGACGGCGCTGGGGCTGGTGAATGCCTGCATCGGCGCGGGCACCATGCTGGGCGCGGCGCTGGTGACCCTGCGCCCCGTATCCAAAGACCGGGTGAACGCCATGTGCCTGGCCTACGCGCTGTCCTTTTTGCTGTGCGACACCACCGTGGCGCTGGGGCGCATCTGGCCGGTGTGGTGCATTGCCGCCCTTGTGGGCAACCTGCCCGTTCCCTGGGGCGACGCGGCGCTGACCTCGCTGCTGCGGGAAAGCGTTCCTACCCGGGTGCAGGGGCGGGTGTTCAGCCTGCGTAACGCGTGGGTCAATTGCGCTATCACGGCAGGCTACCTGCTGGGCGCGGTGCTGGCGGACCATCTGCTGGAGCCCCTTATGGCGGGGGGCACGCCGCTGGCCGCGGCGCTGGGGCGTCTGGTGGGCGATCAACAGCCCGGAGCGGGCATGGCACTGATTTTTTTGATGACGGGGCTTGCGGGCTTTTGCGGCAGCCTGGTGCTGCGGCGGGACGCCGCGGTGCGGGCCTTGGATATAGAAACCGCGGGGGCGGTCAAACGCCCAGAATAAATTTGGGAGGGATTCCATGCACAACACACCGGCAGTTTTATATGCGCAGATCAATTTGTTTTGCATGAGCATCTTATCGCTGATGCTGTGCCGGGCGCTGCGTGGGGGTGACCGACGCTACGCATGGAAGCTGTTTACCCTTACCATCGGCGCGGCGTTGCTGTTTTTGTTCAGCGATGTGCTTTGGGGGTTCATACAAAGCGGCGACTTATCGGTTCCGCTGTGGGCGGCGTATTTGGTCAACGCGGTTTATTTTATTGGGTCGGGTGCGGTCGCTTATCTGTGGTTTTTGTATACAGAGGCGGTGCAGGGCTCCCAGTTTTTGAAAAAGAGGCGCAACCGGGTTTGGGGTGTGCTGCCCTTTGCGGCGCTGGTGGTGCTGGTGATCGTGTCCTGCAAAACGGGCTGGATGTTTTTTATCGATGCGCAAACTGGCTACCACCGCGGGCTGTGGCACCCGGCGCATTGGGCGCTCTCGTATTCCTATGTGCTGATCGCCTCGGTGAAAACGCTGTGCAAGGGGCTGAAAAAGGAAAATTATGCGCGCCGGGAGAAATTTTTGACCCTGGCGTCTTTTGCCGTGCCGCCGCTGGTTTTTAGCGCGCTGCAGCTTTTTTTCGAGGGGCTGCCTCTGCTGGGCATGGGCATCACGCTGGCACTTCTGCTGATTTACCTGAACGCGCAGGAAGTGCAGATCTCGGTGGATCCCTTTACCCGGCTGAACAACCGCAACCAGATGATGCGGTACTTATCCGGGCGGATCAAGCACGCGGACGAAAACCTGTGCCTGCTGATGATGGATGTGGATCACTTTAAGCAGGTAAATGACCGATACGGGCACCTGGGGGGCGACGAGATCCTGCTGCAGGTAGCCGGGGCTTTGAAAAAGGTATGTGAAAAGTACAACTGCTTCGTGGCGCGCTATGGCGGCGATGAATTCGTAATGATCTACGAAGAGACCCCGGAAAAGGACGTGGAAAGCCTTTGCCAATGCATTCATGACACGCTGAAGCAGGAGGCCGGCACCTGCCCCGTGACCATCAGCGTGGGGTATGCGCACTGGCAGGCGGACATGCGCTATGTTCAGGAGCTGATCGCCTGCGCGGATGAGCGGCTTTACCGGGCGCAAAGGAAGCGCCCCACAGAAAAGCAACCGTAGGTTTTGTCGGCAAATAAACAGCGCCTGCTGAAATCAGCAGGCGCTGTCTTTGTGTGGTGCGGATCAGGCTTTGTCCACCAGGGGCATTTCGGTCATGCGCAGGGAGGTGCAGCCGTAGGGGATAAGCTCCTTTTCCACGGCGGCACCCAGCGGGGTGCGCCCGGCGGGCTGGGGCGTGCAGGCGCCGTTTTCCATCTCCCACCGGATGGGGGTCAGGGTGGCCGTCAGGGTCACCGGCGGCCGCACCGCGGAAAAGGGAAGATCAAAGGGCTTTTCCGCTGCCGTAAATTCCGCGCCGGTAAAGGCGTAGTTCCACTCTCCGGTGGGGAAAAGCTCATAATCGCAGTAGGGGAAGCGGCGCTCAACGCCGTTTTTTTCGTACTCGCGCTTTTCCCAGCGCTCGCCGGGATCCAGCGCGTAGAGCAGCGCGCCGCGCCGCACGCAGAACAGCCCGCCGGGGCGTGCCTCCATGCGGGGGGACATGTGGAAGGTCAGACCGATCTCCT
>JAQUVY010000149.1 GCA_028693155.1 Eubacteriales bacterium | reverse complement strand
TGGCTTTTTTGTTTTGTCTGCGGTTTTTTTAAACGCCGGCTTTCGCGCTTGTGGAAAAGCGCTTCAACGCCGCGGCGCAGCAGCCGAGCTTAAAACGGATTGCCTGCGTCGTTGCCGGTGATGCCGAAAAACTCCAGCGCGCGCTGAATGGTCATGTCCCAGAAGCGCCATTCGTGCTTGTAGCCCTCGAACTCTTCAAAGGTGACGCCCAGGTCGATCTCCTGGGCAAAGGTGCGAAACCTGCTGAACAGATCGTACAGGAAATCGTTTTTGCCGATGGCAAAGTACATCTTCGGCAGCAGGGCGCCGGCTTCCTTGCGCTCCTTGAGGATGCGCCAGGTGTTTTCATAGGAATTGGCATAGGCCTCGGGGCCGCCGGCGTTGGCAATGCTGACGCGTGCGCGCTCGCCAATCTGCTCGTTATCGCGGATCATGCAGTCCACATTGCGGGGTGCCGCGGACAGCACCGCCACCCCGGCGAACTTATCCGGATGGTTCGCGGCGAATTTGATGGCACCGCCGCCGCCCATGGACAGCCCGGAAATGAAGTTGTCCTCGCGCTTGTCCGAGGCGGGGAACCAGTTGTACACCAGCGGCATCAGCTCTTCGGTGAGAAAGTCGTAGGCCGAGTAGCCCATCATGCAGCTGTCCCAATTGGAATAGTTGCTGTTCAATGCCGAGGGCATCACAACGATCAGATCCTTTTCGCAGGCGTACAGTTCAATGTTGGATTTGCGCAGCCAGTCGCTGTAGTCGCCAAAGGTTCCGTGCAGCAGCCAAAGCACTTTGTACTTCCGATCGCTGCCGTAGAACTGCGCCGGCGTCTTGCTGCGGGGTTTATCGGGCAAAATAATGTTGACATCGGTGTTGCCGTTGAGATAAACGCTCTCAAAATTCAAATGAACCAAAGACATGCTCAAGACCTCCAAATCACAATGGTAGAGTTCTAAGGATCAGTTTATCACAATCCGCTCCCCTTGCAAAGGCAAAACCCGCAAAGCGCGGTTGCCTTTTTAAACGGGAAAATGGCGGTTCACCGCGCAAAGCGCGTTTGCCTGTGATAAAATGGGCGTATGGATTTTGGGCAAAAAGCCAAACCACAGGCGGGCTTGCCCGGCAGGATCACACAAGGAGGACGAGTATGAAACAGGCAATCATTTTTCAGGGCGGCTGGGACGGCCACGAGCCGGTGCAGACCTCGGCACGTTTTGCTTCTCTTCTGCGGAAAAACGGCTTTTCCTGCACGGTGTATGACACCATGGATCCGCTGGACGACCCGGCGGTGCTGGAGGGGATGGATCTGCTGGTGATGTGCTGGACCATGGGGCAGATCAAGGACGAGCACGCGCAGACCATCTGCCGGGCGGTGGCCGCGGGCATGGGTCTGGCCGGCTGCCACGGCGGCATGTGCGACGCCTTTCGGGCGTGCACCGAGTGGCAGTTTATGACCGGCGGGCAGTGGGTCAGCCATCCCGGAGGCGACGGCGTGGAATACATGGTTCATATTCACCCCGGCTCCAGCCCCATTACCCAGGGATTGACCGATTTTAAGGTGTGCAGCGAGCAATATTATCTGCATGTGGACCCGGCCATCGAGGTGCTGGCCACGACGCGGTTCCCCACGGTGGCGGACTATAATATTACCAATAAACCGGTGGATATGCCCGTGGCCTGGACGAAGTTCTGGGGCAACGGGCGGGTGTTTTATACCTCGCTGGGGCACCATGACGATGTGTTTGACCAAGCGTCTCAGGCGCAGGTGCTGATGGAGCGGGGTATGCTGTGGGCGGCGCAGGGGCGCGCCCTGGAAACGCAGGCCGGCGCGGATACCAAACGCTTTGAGACGGGTGAGAGACTGGGATGAGAAAAAAGCTGCCGGCACAGGCCGTGCGAAAACGAGCCGGGGCGGGGGCGCTGGCGCTGGCCGTGCTGCTGGGATTGAGCGGCTGCGCAGCGTTGAAGCCGCTTTTGCCCGGGCAGGACAGCGTCCCATACACGGCAGAGGCTCTGCGGCAATGGGTGCATGCGCAGGTGATGGCAGGCTCGAGCGGTGGGCAGATCACCTTTGCGGGACGCTCCTCCTCGCAGCAGGCAGCCATTGAGGCAGCCTTGCAGAGCTATTGGCAAAGCGACTACGCTTGCCAGCGGCTGACCGGCGGCGTCAGCTGGACGGTAGACGCCGGGTTGTGGAGCACAAGCCTGACGGTGACGATTTCCCCGGCAGCGGACACGGCTTTGGCGGAATATGTGCGCGGCAAAACCCCGCAAGAGCCGGAGGTGTTTGACGCGCAGGCGCTGGCGGCGCGTGTGCAGGCGGCGGTGCTCGCCGGGGAGCCTGGTATGTCGGCGCGGATGAAACCAAGGCGGCCGTGGGCGCCTGCCTGGACGCCCTGCCCCAGAGCGATCCTTACGTGGTCTATCTGACACAAAATCTGGAATATGCGCTGTGCAGCGCAGGCGAGGCCACCGACCTGTCCCTGACCATCGCCTACAACCCCGAGGCGGTGCCCGCCGGGCAGATCGTGCCGGTTCAGGACAAGGCGCAGGCCGCCCGCGCCGTGCGCAATGCCTGGGACGCGGGGCAAAAGTCAGCCGCGCTGCTGGATGAGGGCACCGGCTGGAGCCAGGACGAATGGTTCGACATTGGGCGAAGCGCTCTGGGCAACGCCCGCACCATCGTCAGCTATGCCGGGGAAGGGCTTTACCAAACCATCGTGCCGGAAAACGCGGAGAAACGCATCGTGCTGCTGTGGGAAGCCGAGCAACAGGACAAAACCGCCGTGGATGCGCGTCGGCAGGAGACCGAGGCGGCGATCGAGGAAGCCGCCGCATCGCTGCGGGCGGCCGACGCGCAGGATATGCGCGAGCGCTATCGCGCGGTGCACGACTGGCTGTGCGACCATGTAAAATATGACCAGGCGATTTACGACGCCACCAAGGCGGACGCGATGACGCCCGAGTTGATGAACGCCAAGTCCGAGTACGGCGCGTTTGTGCGGGGAAAAACCGTGTGCACCGGCTATGCCGAGGGCTTTTACGCGCTATGCTGGCGGCTGGGTCTGCCCTGCGCCGTTGTTTACGGCACGCAGCAGGGCGAAGGGCACGCCTGGAATGCCGTGCTGGTGGACGGCGAAAAATATTTTGTGGATTGCACGTTTGATGATACGGGCGGTTCGCGCGACCGGTATTTTATGTTTCCCCCGGAAAAACTGACTTCACTGGGATACAAGCTGGATCCCTACTGCGTAATTTTTTGGGAGGAGAACGAAGAAAATGCGATTTCCCGATGAAACATGGAGTGAAGAGCATAAGGAATTGCAGCGCATGGTGCGGGTGGCAGCTCAATTTTCCCGCGCGATGGAGCTGTTTTTATCGCTGCACGGCCGGCTTCATCGCTCCGGCGTGTCAGGCGGCGCTCCCGGCGCGGTGGACGCGCTGTTTGCCGCCTTGCCGGCAAAAGCGTATGCCGCCATGCCCACCGCCAAGGATGAGACCATCGCCTGGGCGGTGTGGCACATCGCCCGCATTGAGGATTTGACGATGAACCTGCTGGTCGCCCGCAGCGCGCAGGTGTTCGATGCCCAATGGTAGGCGCGCATGGGCATATCGGCTGCGGACACGGGCAACGCGTGGAGTGATGAAGAAATCCTTTCGTTCAGCGCGCAGGTGGATCCCCAGGCGCTGCTGGCCTATCGCGACGCGGTGGGACGGCGAACCCGCGAGATCACGCAGGCGTTCACGCCGGCGGATATGAAGCGCAAAATTCTTCCCGAGGATACGGCGCGCATCCAAAGCGAAGGCGGCGTGACGGCGCACCCCGATTCCATCTGGCTGCTGGATTTCTGGGGAAAGAAGGACGTGGCCGGGCTGCTGCTGATGCCCGCCACTCGCCACCAGACCCTGCACCTGAACGACTGCGTCAAATGGGGCGCAGGCAGTTGAAACGCCTAGAAGCCCCGCGCAATATTGCCGCGCAGCGGCAATATGAGAGCGGCGTAGGAAGAAGGAAAGCGAGA
>JAQUVY010000148.1 GCA_028693155.1 Eubacteriales bacterium | reverse complement strand
GCGCCCTGCGTTATGCAGGGCGCTGTTTTGGGGTACTTTAGGGGTGCCACATAATATGCACATTTATTTATATACAACAAAACCCCGATTGAACGCGGTAAAAACCACTGTTCAGACGGGGTTTTTGGTAGCGGCAATCGGATTCGAACCAATGACACTTCGGGTATGAACCGAATGCTCTAGCCAGCTGAGCTATGCCGCCAGGATATACCATCCTCTGATGCCAGAGGCATCAGAAACTATTAAAATTTCGCAGCGCCAGAGCGCTGCGAAATATTTACTTGGTTGCGGGGGTGGGATTTGAACCTCACGACCTCCGGGTTATGAGCCCGACGAGCTACCGGACTGCTCTACCCCGCTACGTTGCCTCACTTTGATGGGCGAGATTTAGTATATCGCGGGGAGCGGGCAAAGTCAAGCCCTTTTCCAATTATTTTTTATTTTCCGCGTAAAAGGCGCGATAATCCGTCAGCATCTCGCGCAGCAACGTGGGCGTGTCCAGATGATAAGGGCACCGGGAGGCACACTGGCCGCAGTGCAGGCAGCCCTCGATGCGCTCCATTTTTTCCTTCCAGTCATCCTCCAGGTAGCGGGCGTAGGGCGAGCGGCGCAGCAGCAGCGACATGCGCGCCGCCATGTTGATGGGGATCTCCACCGGACAGGGCATGCAGTAACCGCACCCGCGGCAAAAAGAGCCCATCAGCGCCTGACGGTCTTTGGCAATGGCCGCCCACATGGCATCGTCCAGCACGGGGGGATGGCGCTCCATGTCCAAAATGTTTTCCAGCTCCTGCGGGCGCTGCATCCCCCAGATGGGCACCACGTTGGCAAACTGCCGCAAAAAGGAAAAGCTGGTGGCGGCGTTGGTAATTAGGCCGCCGCTGAGGGCCTTCATGGCCAGCAGAGGCATATCCGCCGCCGCGCAGTCACGGATGAACTGCACTTCCTCTTCGCTGGCCAGAGGGGACAGTGGAAATTGCAGCATGTCGTAACCGCCTGACGCCAGCGCCTGGCGCGCCACGCTCAGGCGATGGTTGGTCAGGCCGATAAAGCGCACTTTGCCTTCCTTCTTCAGTCTTTGCAGCGCGGCGTAGGTGCTGTGCGGGTCGGCCGTGTCGGGTAGCGCCGGGGGATTGTGCAGCTGAAGAATGTCCAGATAATCGGTGCGCAGCGTGCGCAGGCTGGTTTCTGCGTCGGCCAGCACCTCTTCGTAGGTGTGGGAGGGGGACTTGGTGGCCAGAATGATGTTTTTGCGCATGGGGGGATCAAAGGCCGCGCCCAGCTTTTCTTCGCTGTCGCTGTAGCCCCGGGCGGTGTCGTAAAGCGTGATGCCGCCGTCGTAAGCCTGCCGCAGCAGCGCCACGGCGTCCTGCTTGCTCAGGCGCTGTATGGGCAGCGCGCCAAAGCCCGAGCGGGATACGCTTAAACCTGTTTTTCCAAAGCGGATGTGTTCCATGGTGGGCCTCCTCATGCAAAACGGAAAAATCTGTTTTTTTCTCCCCGTCTTACGGTATAATGATATTATATCAAAAAACAAGGAGAAGGAGAAATATGGGAACACATCCCTTTACCGCCGGGCAGCTGCACGGCCAGGCATATGAAATTTTGAAAAAACGGTATTTGTGGTGCATTGCGATGGCGGGGCTGGTTTACCTGCTTTCGTCGGTGGCCGGTGCCATAGCCGGTGCGCTGGGCAGCGCGGTGGTGATGCCGCTGCAGCTGGCAACGCCGCTGCTTTCGACGCTGGGTGAGGATGGACTGTGGATGCTGATGGGGATGATCCCGCTGTTCGTTCTGGTGTGGGCGCTGTATGAAGCCGTTGTGCTGGGCGCCGCGGCGCTGGGGGCAGCGGTGGGCTACGGCGCCATCAGCCCCACCTTTCAGATCATCGACGGGCAGCAGCCCGACATCAAAACCTGCTTTGCCGACGCGGGAAAGCAGTGGAAACGCCTGCTGGGCACGGCGGGCTGGGTCATGCTGTGGACGTTTTTGTGGTCGCTGCTGTTTGTGGTGCCGGGCGTGGTGAAGTCTTACGAATACGCGCTGACGCCTTATCTGATGCAGGAATACCCCAAGATGCCCATCCGTGAGGCGATGAAGCTTTCCATGCGCCTGACCCAGGGCTATAAGGGCAGGCTGTTTCTGATCGACCTGATGATGTGGGGCTGGGGCTTGGTGTCCCTGCTGCTCGTCTGCACCGTTGTGGTGCCACTGGCAGCCACGGTGCTGTTTATCACCCCCATGTCGCTGCTGATGCGCGGCCTGGCTTACCGCAGCATCATGGAGTATGCCCGGGAGCATGACATGCTGCGCGATGTGCAGGCATATTTGTAAACAACACGGCGACACCCCATACAAAGGAGGAGCACTTATATGGCAAAACGCAGAATCGGCATCCTGACCAGCGGCGGCGACTGCCCGGGGCTGAACGCCTGCATCCGAGGCGTGGCCAAGGCCTCTTATGAACTGTTCGACGCGGAGATCGTGGGCATTCAGGACGGCTACCGCGGGCTGATTCAGGGACAGTGGAGAGAGATGGAGCGGGGAGAGTTTTCCGGCATCCTTACCTTGGGCGGTACCATCCTTGGCACGGCGCGCACGCCTTACCGCAATATGCGCGTCATCGAGGAGGACGAGGTCAACAAGGTCGAGGAGATGAAGAAAAATTATAAGAAAATGAAGCTGGACTGCCTGGTGACGCTGGGCGGCAACGGCACGCATAAAACCGCCAATCTTCTCGCCCAGGAGGGTCTCAACGTCATCGGCCTGCCCAAGACCATCGACAACGACATTTACGGCACCGACGTCACCTTCGGCTTTCACACGGCGCTGGACATCGCCACCGATGTGGTGGATCGCATCCACACCACCGCCAATTCTCACGGCCGTATCATGGTCATTGAGATCATGGGCAACAAGGCCGGGTGGCTCACCCTCTATGCGGGGCTGGCCGGCGGCGCAGACATTATTTTGCTGCCCGAGGTGCCCTATCAGGAAAAGTATGTGCTGGAGGCCATTCGCCGCCGGCAGGAGGATGGAAAGCGCTTTACCATCATTGCCATTGCCGAGGGCGCGAAAAATGCCCAGGAAGGGGCCATGAAGAAGAAGGAATTTCGCGCGTCGCGCGCCGAAATGCCCTTCTCCGGCGTGTCTTACCGCCTGGCGCACGACATTGAAAACGAACTGGGATGCGAGACACGCGTGGTGGTGCCCGGGCACATTCAGCGCGGCGGCAGCCCGTCGGCCTATGACCGCGTGCTGTCCACCCGCTTTGGCACCTATGCCGCCCAGCTCATCCGCGACGAGGACTACGGCAAGACCGTGGCGCTGCGCGGCACGCAGGTGGTGGCCAACGCCTTGGAGGACATTGCCGGCAAAACCAAGCTAGTACCGTCCGATTCGGAATTGATTACGGCGGGACGCATGATAGGAGTCAGTTTTGGAGATGAATGAACGCGAAAAGGCTATGAGTGAAATGTACAACTGGCTGGACGATGAAGTGCCGGCCGTCGCCCGCGAGCTGGAGAGCATCAACCGCGCCGGCTTTTTCCGCGACCGCACCATCGGGTTTGCCGGAAAGCAGCAGGTCAAGCAGCTGATCTTTCAGCTGCGCTCGGCGCTGTTCCCCGGCATTTACGAGCGGGAGCGCATTGAGGAGTCGCAGGCAGGCATTTTGATCAGCAATTCGGTGCGCCTGGCGGCCATGACGCTGGGCGATCTGGCGCAGAGAGCCTACCGGGACTGCTGCACCCGCACCGCCTCGGGCGAGGACTGCGGGGAATGCGCACGCCGGGCGCGCGCGGTGGTGCAAAGAACGATTAGCGCACTGCCCGAAATTCGGCGTATGCTGCAAAAGGATATTCAGGCGGCCTACAACGGCGATCCGGCCGCCGTGTCCCCCGAGGAGATCATGCTCAGCTATCCGTCCTTTGAGGCGGTGAGCATTTACCGCCTGGCGCATGTGCTGTATGAAGGCGGGGTGCCCATGGTGCCGCGCATGATGAGCGAATACGCCCATCAGCGCACCGGCATCG
>JAQUVY010000039.1:3398-19411 GCA_028693155.1 Eubacteriales bacterium | reverse complement strand
TTGGCGTGTAATCGGTGCAGCTCAAGGACCGGGTTGCCCAGGTGGCGGGGTCTTCCCCGTCTTCTGCGGCCCTCGCCCCCAGGGCAATGGCGCAATCCTCTACCGTGCGCCCCATGGGCCCGGCGGTATCCTGAGAGTTAATGGGGATGATGCCGCTGCGGCTTACCAGCCCCACGGTAGGCTTCAGACCCACCACGCCGTTGGCGCTGGCCGGGGCCACAATGGAACCGTCGGTTTCCGTGCCGATGGTCAGCGTGGAAAAGCTCACGCTTGCCGCTACCCCCGAGCCCGAGCTGGAGCCGGAAACGTCGTTGCCCGGCCGATAAGGGCTGACCACCTGGCCGCCTCGCGAGCTGTATCCGTTTACCGTATTGGTTGCCATATACCGGGCGAACTCCGACATGTTGGTTTTGCCCAGCAGTACGGCTCCGGCCTGACGCAGCTTTTTGATAACGAAGGCATCGTCTGTGGCGTAATTATCTGCCAATGCAACCGAGCCTGCGGAAGTATGCATTTTATCCCGGGTGCAAATATTGTCCTTTACCAAAATGGGAATGCCGTGCAAAGGGCCCCGCGGCCCTTGCTGGGCGCGCTCCCGATCCATCGCCTGCGCCAGAAACACCGCGTCGGGATTGATCTCGATCACGGCGTGGTAGGCCGGGCCTTTGCGGTCTAATTCGGCAATACGCTGCATATATTGCAGGGTCAGCTCCTGCGAGGTGATCTCCCCGGCGGCCATGGCAGCCTGTAGCGCCAACACGCCTTTCTCCTTTACATCAAACATGTGTGTCACCTCCGAAATGCAACTTTGCAAATCAAATCTTGCATTTCCGTTTTCTTGATGCACATATTATTCTCATTTCGTGTGCTTGTCAAGCGCTATTTCTAAAAAATATTCACCTTTTTTGCGCCTTGATCCGCATATATTCAAGCATGCTGTACGAGTAATTGCATGAATGAAAAAATTATGTTGCATTTTGCAAAACCGTGTGCTATGCTCTGCTTGTTTGAAAGGGAGCGCTCCCTTTTGCCGAGTAAAAGAACAACGGGGTTCTGCACCAAGGTGCGGAACCCCGTTTTATCATTTTTGCAGGAGGTTTATTTATGGATTATGAACGGATCAGCTCTCTTGCCCGGTCGGTTTACCCCCAGATGCTTACCTGGCGGCACCACTTCCACCAAAACCCCGAGATCTCTTTTGAAGAGTGGGAAACCACCGACTTTATATGCCAGCAGCTGGACAGCTTCGGCGTGGCCTACCAGCGCAACGAGAACCTGCCCGGCTTAATTGCCACGCTGCCTGGCCGGGCTGACGGCCCCATCCTGGCCTTCCGGGCGGACATTGACGCCCTGGCCATGACGGAGGAAAACGACCTGCCCTTTCGATCCTGCCGGGATAATGTCATGCATGCCTGCGGGCACGACGTGCACACCGCAACGCTGCTGGGGCTGGCAAAGGTTTTGGCGGCCAACCCCGATCTGCTGCCCGGCACAGTCAAGCTGATTTTTCAGCCCGCCGAAGAGCTTTCGCCCGGCGGTGCCAAGCCCATGCTGGACAGCGGGCGGCTGGATGACGTGCAGCGCTTCTATGGGTTTCATGTCCGCTCGACCCAGGAGCTGGGGCAGGTGGGCATTAAATCCGGCCCGCTTATGGCCGCCGCCGATCGCTTTTACATTACCTTTCAGGGGCATGGCGGCCACGGCGGGCGTCCCTACCAAACCATTGATCCCATCCTGATGGCCAGCCAAGCCGTCGTGGCCATACAAGGCATTGTGGCCCGCATGGTAGATCCCCAAGAACCGGCGGTCATCAGCATTTGCCAGATCAACGGCGGCACAGCCTTTAACATCATTCCCGATGATGTCCGCATCAGCGGTACCGTGCGCACCTTTCATCCCGCCGTGCAGGAGCTCATCATGACCCAAATGGAGCAGGTGGTAAAGGGCGTCTGCGATGCCTACGGCGGCACCTATGTGTATGAATACCACAAGGGCTATCCCGTGCTGAACAACCACCCCGAGGAGACCCAACTGCTGGAGGAGGCCTTTTCCGGCCTTTACGATTACCAGGTCTACACCATGCCCATGACCACCGGCGGCGAGGACTTTTCCTACTTTTTGCAAAAAGCCGGCGGTTCCTTTTTCAACGTGGGCGGGCTGACCCCCGGTACACAGGCCCAACCCCACCACAACCCCAAATTCATGCTGGATGAGCGGTGCATGGAAGTGGGGCTGAGCTGCTTCTTAAGTATTTTGGGCAAAGAGTGCGACCGGCTTTAACTTTGCGCGATCCTTTCCCTGTCATCCTTTTTCCTGTGCTCCGGGCTGCCATGGTGCGGCTCGGAGCTTTTTGCTGCGCCCGCCGCCCTCGGGCAGCGCCTTGTCAAAAAGCCTGTTAAAAAAGAAACCCATCCGCCCGCGCTGCGCGGGGGATGGGTTAAAAATCGAAAAAAGTTGCCCGGGATCAGCGTCCCTTCATCTGCTGGCGGTTCTGCCGCACCAGATCCAGATAGCGCTGAATATAGCCTTCCATCTCGCCTAAGATCTCTTCTACATAGCTGTTGGCGGACATACGGATCTCCCGCGCGCCGGCCTCGGCGTTTTGTATGATCTCATCGGCCTTTTGGTAGGCGTTCTGCGTAATTTCGTGTTGGTCGATCAAGGCGGTGCGCTGGCGCTCGGCGTCGGAGATGATGGCCTCGGATTCCTTCTGGGCATCGTAAAGGATCTGGTTTTTTTCGTTGCGGATGGTTTCCGCCTCCAGAATCTCCTCGGGCAGGGTTTGGCGCATGTCCGACAGCAGGTTCAGCGCCTGCTCGCGATCCAGCGAGCACTTGTTGGAAAAGGGCACCGCCGGCGCTGCCGATACGAGATTTTCCAGATAATCCAGAATGGAAACGATATTCATGACCTGTGTACCTCCTTATGGTTGGAACCGTTGTCGAATAGCTTCCAGGGCTTGGGCGGGGACAACATGGGTCAGATCCGCCTGGTGGCGCGCCATTTCACGCACAATGCTGGAGCTGATATAGCTGAGCTGCGGGTCGCAGGGCAGGTAAAGCGTTTGAAGCTCGGGCGCCAGGCGCCGGTTTACTTCGCACAGCTGGTTTTCATATTCCCAATCCGCATAGGTGCGGATGCCCCGCACAATAACGCAGGCGCCGCTGCGGCGAGCCTGCTCCACCAGCAGACCGTGAAACACCTCCACCCGCACGTTGGGCAGCTGCCCGGTGCAGCGCTCCAGCATGGCCTTGCGCTCCTCCAAAGAAAAGCAGCCCTGCTTGTCCGGGTTGATGGCGATGGCGACGATCAGCGTGTCGCACAGCCTGGAAGCCTTTTGCAGGATGTCCAGATGCCCCAGCGTGACCGGGTCAAACGAGCCGGAATAGATCCATGTGCTCATGGCGCATCCTCCTGTGCCGGGCGGTAAAAGCTCAAAGCCGAGCTGCCGTAGCGGCGCTTGTCAAAGCGGACAAGCGCGCCGTAGCGTTCGGGCAGCTCTTCTCGGATGCCATGCTCGCACGCGACAAGCCCTTCGGGGGAGAGCAGCTTTCGCTGCGCGGTGAGCGCCATCACGGCGTCCATCAGCCCCGCGCGATAGGGCGGATCATAAAAAATCAGATCGAACTGCTGGTTGAGCCGATTGCCCAGCGCCAGAATGTCGCCGCACAGCAGCGTGGTTTCCGCCTCCACCCCCAGATGGGCGATGTTCTTGTGGATCTGCGCCTGGGCGGCGCGGTCGGCATCCACCAAGGTGCAGTGGGCAGCGCCGCGGCTCAGCGCCTCAAAGGACAGCGCGCCTGACCCGGCGAAACCATCCAACACCCGGGAACCCTCCACGCGGTCGAACAAAATATTGAACAGCGCTTCCCGCACCTGATCGGAGGTGGGGCGGGTGGTCATGCCGGGCGGCCCGTCAAAGCGGCGGCCGCGCAGGACGCCGGTAATAATGCGCATCCGTTTCTCCTTTGCCTATTCATCCCAATACAATACCCTATTTTACAATAGGTTGACCGCATTCACAACCCTTTTGTCAAAAACCGTGCGTTTCCGGCGGAATTTTTCCCGCCGAGAGCGCAAAAAAAAGACCCGCCCAGGCGGGCGGGTCTTGAGGCAGGCGTGCCTTACAGCTCGATCTGGAACTTCTCCTCATCCTTGAAGAAGTAGAAGTCGCAGTCGTTGGCATAGGTGCGGCGGGGCAGCACGATGATGTTGTTCACCGGGCAATTCACGGCGAAGGGAGCCATGTGCCACACACCGGGGTTCAGGGTCACCATGGTGCCCTTGGGTACATAGAAAGCCTCCATGTCTTCCACGGCGGGTTTGCCCAGGCGGGGATGCGTGGGCTTGCCCACATGGATGACCACGTCGCCGTCCAGCGGGATAATGCCTTCGCCGGTCCAGCTGTGGAACTCGGCGGCGGCTACCACCATGCCCTCATCCTTGACCAGGGTGCGGCAAATGGCAAAGGAAGCGCCCTGATAGGAGCGACCCATATTGGTTTCGATCATGTCGGGGGTAAAGCCGGCAGGGCCGTCCAGCAGCAGGTTGCAGAAGTTGCCATAGGCGTTGAAAGCGTCGTGCGTCAGAGGCTGGGCTTTAATCGTTCTCATAACAAAATATCCTCCATGCAAATAAGTTTGTGCCAAGCACAACAAATAACTTATCTATACAATACCATAAACAGAAGGAAAATAAAAACATTTTTAATCGGCACAAAAAATTTAGCTTTTTTCTAAAGAAAGTGGAAACAAAAAGCGCCGCAGCTCCTTGCCCGGGGCCGCGGCGCGTGGTTGTGCGGTCAGTTCATGACGGTTTTGTTGATGGGTTCCATCAGCTCGCTGTTTTGCTGGTTCATCCGGATGAGCGCCTCCAGCCCGAAGATCTTGTAGACACCCTGGGCATAAGCCGCCTTGATGGTGGCCAGGTTGGGCCCGTCCAGCGGGTCGGAGAGGTAGGCCATGGTGCCGGTCACGCTGATGGTGTCGGGCGGCGTGGTGGTGTAGGAGCCGGTTGCGGTCTTCGACTTGCCGTCGGCGCTGGTCAGGGTCATGGTGTAGGTGACCTCCGCTCCGGTGTAGCTTTTGCTGAGCATCCCCTTATAGCTCTTGGCCAGAGGGGTGCAGCGAAAGCTTACCTCCAGCTTGGCGCCGGAAGAGGCTTCGGAAATGCCGGCGTAGCCCAGCACATCCGTAAGCTGCTTTTTGGTATCGGGCTGATCCTGCCGGGCGATCAGCGACCACCCGGGGCTGATGCCAATGGATACCGAAGCGATCTGCGCGGTGCTGCCATCGTCAAAGGACACCGTGATGCCGCCGTCGGAAGGCGTATAGCTGGTGGACAGCTGCTGAAACAGCGCCTGTGTGGGGTAGCGGGCAAAGATGGACGAGAAGAACCCGAAGGTTTCCCCGGTTTCGGGAATACACTTGAGCAGGCTCTGCCCCATGGTCTGCAGCTCGGTGTCGGTGCTGGCCAGCAGCGCGCACACCGCGTCGCTGTAGGGGGTGTAATCCATCCCCTCAAAGGGGAATTTGTTGCCCTCGGGATAGGCCGCCAGCAGCGCGGTCAGCGCCGCCTTTTGCAAATCGGGAGAGGCGGTATTGTTCAGCTGATCCAACACGATCTTTGAAAAATGCGTGTCCTGGGCATAAGCAAGGCTTTTCAACAGGTTGGGGTACAGCGCGTCGTCGCTGCCGGGCAGCAGCCCGTCCACCGCGCCCTGCAAAGCCGCGGAGTGGGAGGTGCAGGAGATGTACCCGCCCAGCGCCGCCAGCTGACCGTCATCGCCGCTCAGCAGCGCCCGTAGCCCATCGGGGGAGGCGGCGGTCAGTGCGTCAAAATAGCTCTTTGCCGTGCTGTCAGACAGCAAAGCGGAGCAGATGTTGACCACGGTGGGGTGGTCATAAGCCTTGAGCATATACTGCGCCAGCGCGGCCTGAGAATCCGCATCGGCAAAGCCGGCGGACACCATGGCCAGCGTGCCCTGGTCGGTGATGTTGTTGTTCAGCAGGGCATCCATCACCGCATCTACGCCCATGGCCTTGGAGTAGGCCGGGCTGACCGCAGCGGCGGAAGCGCTGCCGCTGGCGCCCAGCGCCGCGTAGACCTGAGGAATGCGCTCTGCGCCAAAGGAAGCCAACAGACCGGCCGCCGTGGCCGGGCAGTTTTCCACATCGCAGCTGTGGGCGGCGATGGCGGGTATGGTGGTGTCGGGGTTGTCCATGAGCACCGAACGCAGCGTGTCGGACAGCGTTTGCGAATGCAGCGCGTACTCCACCAAAGCGGCTGCGGCGTGATCGCCCAGCGCCAGTAGCATGCTTTGCGCCTGGGCAGCCGTGGCGGTGTTGCCCGATTGCAGCAGCGGAACCAGCGCGGCTGCGGCCACTGTGGGATCCAGCGCGGCAAAGGCCAGCTTTACCTGAGAGCCCAGCTGGGCGTTATCCAGCAGCGTCAGCAGAATGGAGGCACCGTCCGCCCCGGTGGAGGCGATGGCCGCAACGATGGCGTCCCGCGCATCGGCATAGCTCATCAGAAACAGCAGCGTCATGATGCGCTCCCGAGACGCCGTGGAGGCAATGACCGCCGCGGCGTTGCAGCGCTGCCGGGTGGTCAGCTCGCTAAAGTGCTGGTTTAAGTAGGTGGCAGCCTCGTCGCCGATCAGGCTCAGCGCGGCCTGCCCGGCCTGCACCCGCTCTTCGCGGGGGGAGTTGAGCAGCTTGACCAGCCCGGGGATGGCGGCGGTGCTGTTTTCCACCAGCCATGCCTGCGCGGAAGCCTGGGAGGCGCCGCCCTTGGCCAGATTCATCGCTTCCCGAGAAGCACGGTTGCCGGTGCAGCCGGTGGCGAACAAGAGCACACACAGCAAAAGAGCGGTGGTGCGGACAAAATTTTTCATCGGTTTCACCTCGTAAACGCCGAATTACGGCAGAATATCGGTTGCTTGATCTTATTTATTATAGTAACCAAAACATTTTTCCGCAACCGCGTTTGGTTATCATTGTTTGTCAGTGCTGTAAAATGTTGCCCCTAGCGGCTCAAATCCGGGCTTTGCGCGCATAATTTCCGGGCGAAGGCCTGCGCGCCTGCCACGGCCTCAGGCGTGGTGAATGCGTCCGCATCTTCGTCGCGCACCGAATACATTCCGTCATAAAGCAGGAGGGAGTGCTCGCACAGACGCCGCACGCCCGTTTCCAGAGGCGCGGCGGCATCATCCTGCTCATAACCGTGGGTGAGCAGCAAAGCCACATGCTTGCCCGCCCACAGGGAGCCCTCGGCGCTGCCGTAATACTTGTTGAAGCCATAATGCCGATCCAGCACCGCCTTCATGGGTGCCGTGCAAAACCAGGCGTAGATGGGCGTGGCCAGCACGATGCAGTCCGCCCGGCAAATGGCCGGTGCCAGAATTTGGGTCATGTCGTCTTTCTGCGGGCAGCCGTATTCGCCCGATACCTGCTGGCAGGCGTAGCAGCCCCGGCAGGGCTGTATGTTTTGCTGGTACAGCTCAAAATACGTATAGGCCGCACCCTGCGCGGAAAGCTCCTGCAAAAAAGGGGCGCACAGCGCGGCGGTGTTGCCGTGCAAGCGGGGGCTGCCCATCAAAACGCAAAAATTCATACCGCCTACCTTCCTGACAAAAGAAACGTTTCGTCTTCCTTGGAATGCAACGGTTCGGGCAGCACCAGTGCGCTGTAGCATTTGAGCGCGTAGTTATCCGTCATCCCGGCTACGTAGTCTGTGCTGATGCGGGCGTCGCTGGCGTTTTCCGCGTCAAAGCAGGGCTGCATACGCTCCAGATAGCCGCCGAAAGCACGATCGGGGGCAAACCCGCTGTTCAGCCATTGGTCGGCATCCCGTCCGCGGGTGGTGAGCCCCTCGGCAAAATAATGATACAGGCTTTCCACCATGACCGTGCAGTATTTCTCGTAGCGTAGGATCTCCGGGTGGCGATAAATGCGCTGATAGTTAAAATCGCGCAGCGCAGTCACCTCTTCAAAACAACCGTCGGAAAAGCCCAGGCGACCCTGCCGCAGCGAGTTTTCGATCAAATCGATAACCAGCGCGTTGATGATGGCACCGTTGGTATGCCCCAGACGCCGAGCCACCTGCGCGGGCACATCGGCCGGGGAAACCAGCCCAGAGCGCAGGGCGTCTTCCAAATCCCGCCCCAGGTAGGCGATCTTATCGGAAAAGCGCACCACGCAGCCCTCCATGCTTGCAGGCTGGCGTGAACGCCGCAGCTTGCTCCAAGGATCCTCCAGCGTGGACGCCGGATCTAGATATTGCTCAAACTTCTCACCGTCATGGCACAGGATGGCGTCTCGCACCCCATAGGTTAAGTTCAGCCCGGTGCCGCTGTTGGCCAGTTTATCCACCATGCGCAGGCTTTGAATTTCATGGCGAAACCCGCCCAGACTCTCCTTGACCAGTCCGTTCAGCGCGCGTTCGCCCGAATGCCCGAAGGGGGCGTGCCCCAAATCGTGCCCCAGGCCGGCGGCGTAGGCAAGGTCGTCCTCCAGCCAATCCCACCCGCTGCGCTTGAGTCCCCGGCATACGGTGGTGGCGATGGTGGCCACGTGCAGCACATGCTCAATGCGCGTGCAGACATGATCGTTCTCCGGGGCAAAAAGCGCCTGGGTTTTGTGCTTCAGGCGGCGGAAGGACGTGCTGTGGATGATGGCGGTCTGATCGCGGAAGTAAGGACCGCGCACGTCCTCCTCTCGAGGACGCAGGCGCTGAAGCAGCCCTTCGCGGGAAGAAGAAGTGGGTGTCATGAATGGATGCGCCTCCTTTAAAAAAATGGGCAGGGAGCAAGTCTGCTCTCTGCCCGGGGTCAAAATTACTTATCCTGTGTGCTGTCCGAATCGTCGTAGTCCTCATCGTCATATTCGCCGGTATCGATCAGGTCGATGACAATGTGGCGGTAAGGCTCGTCGCCCTCGCTCCAGGTTTCAATCTCGGTATAATCGCTCAGCGCGGTGTGGATGATGCGCCGTTCATAAGCGTTCATCGGCTCCAGATCGACGGATTCGCCGGTTTCGATGACCTGCTTGGCCAAACGATGCGCCAGGCGCTCCAGCGTCTGGGTGCGGCGGGCGCGATAGCCGCTCACGTCCAGCACCACCTTGTGGTAGCTCTCGCTGTCATGGCCCTGGGGGTTGACAACCAACATGGTCAGCAGCTGCAGTGCGTCCAGCGCGTCGCCGTGGTGGCCAATAAAGGGACCCACGTTGGGGCCGTCCACATCCACATACAGCGCGCCGCCTTCTTCCTCACGGGTTTCCACATGAGGACGGGGCAGCCCCATCAGGCGAGCCAGCTTGTAGATAAACTGGGCGGCGGAGTGGGGGTTCTCCTCGGCGGGGTCGTCCTCCATGCTGGGGGCGGGGCGTTCGGCGTATTCCCTGCGGTCGCTGCGTTCACTGCGCTCGCGGGGGCGGGCATAAGCCGCGGGGGTCGGGGCGGTGGGAGCGGGTGCTTCCGCTTCTTCGTCCGCTTCTTCGGCAGGTTCTTCCGGGTCGGGATCCAAAGAAGGCGCGGCGATCTGAACGCGGGCAAACTTCACGCCCAAAAACCCGAACACGCCTTTGCTTCCTTCGTCCAGCACGGTGATCTCCGCCTCCGAGCGAGGGATGCCAAGCTGATCCAAACCTTTTGCGATGGCGTCTTCCACGGTTTTTCCGATGGATTCAATGGTTTTCATGGTGTGCCACCCTCCTGTTTTTCCAGCGCGGCGGCGGCCTTTTTGGCGTCGCGGCGGGTTAAGATCTTATCGATAATGAGGAATGAAACAATACCGATGATGTTGCTCGCCAGCCAGTAGATCGCGAAGACCGCGTTGCTGGAGGAGCAGACCCATAAGGACATCAGCGGGAACATGAACTGCATGATCTTGCTGTTCATGGGGTTGGGCGCGGCGTTTGCGTCGGTCTTCTTGGGCTGCGGGGGCATGGTGATGCGGTTCATCAGGTAGGAAGAACCGGCGGCCAGCAGCGGCAGCAGGAAGAAGCCGTTTTTGATGCCTTCAAACTGAGCGACCAGCGGGGCTACCGCAGCGTTGTAAACATCAGCGGTGAGCGTGGTGTTTTTGAAGATATCGTACTGGGACAGCGTGCTGAACGCGGGGATGACCTCTGCCCAGAAGCTGTCGGGCTGCCAAATGTTGTTTACCCACAGCCAGCTTTGCACATGAGCCCCGGCTCCTGCGGTGTACATATCAAAAATTTCCACGCCGGCCACGTTGCGCAGCGCGGCAAAGAACGCAAAGAACAGCGGCAGCTGGATGAGCGCGGGCAAACACCCGGCGAACATGCTGACGCCCTCTTCTTTGTACAGCTCCATGGTCTTCTTGGAAGCTTTTTCTTTATCGTTCTTATATTTCTGATTGATGGCGTCGATCTTGGGCTGCAGGGCGGCCTGCTTGCGCATGGACATTTTTTGCTTGATGTCCAGCGGCAGAATGATGATACGCATCATCAGGGTCAAAATGATGATGGTCCAGCCGAAGTTATGGATGTTCAGCCCTTGGTCTACGGCCACGAACAACTTGCCGAACCAGCTCAGCTGCCGAACGGGGTCGTGCAGCTCGGTGCTGGCGGCGGAAGATGCGCAGCCGCTGAAGACCACGAGAACCAATGCCGCGATCAGCGTCAGCGCGATGACCTTCCGGTTTTTCTGGATGTAAGATTTCATGTGCACTCCTCAATGTTTGGCCGCGCGACGCGGCCATTCCTCTGGGACGGGGTCATACCCGCCGGGAAAAAGGGGGTTGCAGCGCAGCACGCGTCCCGCAGCCAGCAGGCAGCCCTTCAACACGCCGAAGCGATCGATGGCGCCCATGGCGTATTCGCTGCAGGTCGGTAAAAACCGGCATGCGGGGGGAAGCATGGGGGAGAGGTAGGTTTTGTATGCGCGCAATAGACTCAGCAGAATCTTTTTCATTTTTGCGGGGAAACGCGGCGATCCAGCCCGGCGCGGCGCAACAGCTCCTGCTGCGCTTGCAAGGCCTGAGCGTAGGTTATGCCGGCGCAACCGGTGCGGGCAACAAAAACCACCATATACCCTGGGCGGATATATGGCAGCAGCTCCCGGCAGGCGGCGCGCAACACGCGCTTGGTGCGGTTGCGCACCACGCTGTTGCCGATTTTCTTACTGACCGAAAAACCCACCCGCAACGCGGCGGGCGGGCCGGATCTCACATATACCATGCTCAGGAAGCCGTTGGCGCAGGAACGGCCTTTTTTATAGGCATAACGAAACTGCGCTCGTTTTTTCAGGCGGTTCGGGGCGCTCAGCATGCGTGGCGTTCCTTGGTCGTACTGGCAAGCAGACGCACGGATTAGGCGCTCAGCTTGGCGCGGCCCTTGGCGCGGCGACGGGAGAGTACCTTGCGGCCGTTCTTGGTGGACATGCGCTTGCGGAAGCCGTGCTCCATTTTGCGCTGACGTTTCTTGGGTTGATAAGTCCTCAGCATAATAAAAACTCCTTTTTTTCATATGATGCATCGGGCTTTCCAAACGCCCGTGCTGCTCAAGAGAAGACCGAAAGCCGCTGTCGGCTCACAGTCGTGCTTTATTATTATAAAGAGGTGCAAATCGGATGTCAACCAAAAAACTGCAAAACTTGCATTTATCCCGGCAAATTGCGCAGTCCGCCTTGCTTTGCGTTGACAGGATCTGGAAATAAAATTATAATAAAACCACTAAACGTTATGTTTTTTGGGAGGTACCACATGGCAGCCACCATGAAGGACGTTGCCCGGCGTGCGGGCGTGTCCATCTATACCATATCCAAGTATATCAACGGCGGCACGCTCAAAGAGAAAAACCGCATCGCCGTGGAAAATGCCATCCGGGAGCTGGGTTACCGCCCAAACACCATCGCCCAGAGCCTGCGCACCTCCTATTCCCGCACCATCGGGGTGCTGGTGCCCACCTTTCACAGCGCCTACAATCTGGCGGCCATCACCGCCATTGAGGAAACGTTGGAAAAGTTTGGCTACGGCGCGCTGATCAGCGACTGCGGGGGAGACCCCGCCGCCGAGGAGGGAAAGCTGGATTTCCTGCTGCGCAAAACGGTGGACGGCATCATCCTCATCCCCGCAGGGCGCACGGCCCCGCATATCGCCAAGGCTGTGCGGCGCAACGTGCCCGTGGTGCTGCTGGATCGGCTGCCGGAGGGCCTTGAGTGCGACGCGGTGCTCAGCGACAACCGCGACGCCGTCAAGGCCGCCGTGCAAAGCCTGATCGCATTGGGGCATAAAAACATTGCCCTGATCGCCGGCCCCGAGGACGCCTTTACGGCGCGGGAACGGCTCTATGGCTATATGGAGGCGCTGCGGGGCGCCGGGGTGCCGCTGGTGAAGGATTTTGTGCGCCATACCAACGGAACCATGGAAGAGGGCTTCCGCGCCATGATGGATCTGTGGCTGCTGCCCGAGCGGCCTTCGGCGGTGGTGGCGGCCGAAAACGAGCTGACCACGGGGGTGTTTCTGGCGGTGACCAAGCGCAGAATTTTCGTGCCGGATGAGCTGTCGGTGGTGGGGTTTGACACGCAGGCGGTCAGCGAGCTGGTGCGTCCCACGCTGCACTCGGTGGTGCAGCCGGTGGAAAAACTGGCGCAGACCGCGGCGAAGCTGGTGCTGCGGCGCGTCGGCGGAGATCTGAACGGCTATCCCCGCGTCAGCATCACCCCCAGCGAATGGAAGATCGGAGAGTCGGTGGGGCGTTGCCTGGTCGTGCCGGCCGCCACCCGCATGAGCGGCACCGGCCGCTTCCCCAGGGTATAACCCAAGGCAAACAGCAAGCAGCCCGGGAGCAAACGCTCCCGGGCTGCTTTTTATGCGGTATGGGTCAGGGGGCGGCGTCAAACGGCGTCCGCACAAATTCCTCCCGCAGCAGGGAAAACAGCGTGTCGTCATAGACCACGCCGCCGTATCCCTTTACGCACCGGCGCAGGCAGCCCTCCCGGGTAAACCCCAGCGTTTCCAGCACCCGCATGGAGGCAATGTTTCCCTGAAAGACGCGGGCACTGACCACCTCGGCACACAGCGCGTCAAAACAGTGTGCGATGACGGCGCTCAGCGCTTCGGTCATGTAGCCGTGGGAGGCGTAAGCCTGGTTGAGGTAATAGGAAAAGCAAAGGGACGTTACGCCGTAGCGCAGGTCGTCGTCCTCCAAAAAGATGGCGCCGATGACCTTCCTTTCGCTTTTGTGCTCCAGATACACAGTTCTGGGGCTGCCCTCATCCCGCAGCACCATCTCCGCAGTCTCCTGCGGGTTCATGGGGCGCATGGCGTTGTAGCGAAGCACGTATTCGCTGCTGCGCATCTCGTAAATATCGTCGGCATCGGCCGCCCGAGGCGGGCGAAGTGTCAGCCGATGGGTTTGTATGTTCATAAATGCTCCTTATACGCCACGCAGGTAATGCCCGGCAGTGTAAGACTCGCCGCGCAGGAAGTGCTCGGGAGGATCGCGCAGCGCCTGGGTATAGCTCGCCAGAACCTCGGCGATCTCCTGCGGAGTCTCTTCGGTAAAGATCAGGCGCAGCGTGCTGACGCCGGCGTCGGCCAGCCGCGCCGCGAAATCCGGCACGTGCAGGCGCACGGCGTTGAGGATGACACAGCGGCACACGCCGGAAAAGCAGATCAGCGGGAACTGCATGTCCTTGCGGTCGCGCAGCGCGAAGCGTCCTGTATGACACAGCCCGCAATGGGCACCCCCGCCCATTTCCGCCCCGACGGGGCAGTGCTTGGAATACATGAGGGGCAGGCGGCCGTAAACGATGGCCTCGGCTTCCATGGCGGGGTGCGCCACGCTTTGGATCTGCCGCATGGTCAGCTCGGGCGAAAGCGTCAGCCCCTTTAAGCCCAGGTCGGCCATTTCCAGCGCGGTGGAGGTGTTGAACACGTTCCAGCCCATATCCCCCCAAACGGGAAAACCCAGCTCGCGCAGCGTTTCCAGCTGGCCGGGGTTTCCC
The DNA here is from genome assembly GCA_028693155.1 of Eubacteriales bacterium. GTDB lineage: Bacteria > Bacillota > Clostridia > Christensenellales > UMGS416 > STF2-111. The sequence continues at coordinate 5,437 of JAQUVY010000039.1, read as the reverse complement.
GCCAACGCGCCGGTAAACCCGGCGGCTTTGAGCGCGGCGGCCTGCCTGCGCAGATCCTCCATCTGAGCGGGAATGGTTTCGGGGGGAAGCCAAAACAGCACCTGCTGCCCGCGCGCGGCGCAGGGAGATACGGCTTCGCGGCCGCGCGCCGACAGCACGCGGGACAGCGGCACGCATATGCGCCGTGCCTGCCCTGCGGCGGCCAGCGCGTCGGCGTTTACGTGGTAAAAAAAGGCGCTCAGGCCGGCGTCGGCGGGTTCAGGGGTGGGCGCGGACGGCACATCGACGGCGGGCGCGGTGCGCTGCGGATAGCGATTTGCCCGCAGCTGCTCCATCTGCTCCAGCGCGCCGCGGCGAAGGCTGTTGAGCTCGGAAACGGGCAGGGAAAGCCCGGCGGGCAGGGAAAGTGCACATTCCTCCAGCACAAAGGGCGTATTGCCGGTTTTTTTCAGCTGGGTAAACACCTCTTCGTCGCGCAGCTCCCGGCGGATGGCGGTCTCGGCAGGGCGCGTGCCCTCCTGAACGGCCGTATGACCCTGCTCGTCATAGAGGCGAAGGCGGGCGGGCTGCCCCAGCGAAACGGAAAACTCGCCGCGCAGCGTCACCCGGCGCGTAAAGGGCGCATAGCTGCGGCGGGCCCATTCGCCCTGGGCTTTGTCCGAGGTTTTGTAGAGCTGCGCCGGGAGCTTAACCTGGCTGATGCTGCCCAGCCAGACCAGATCGCCCGCATGCGCGGCGGCCTGGGGCACGTTGTCCCGGAAGATGGCGGTCACCACGTTGCCGGGGAAGCCCTCGCAATCCAGCTCCACGCCGTCTCCCAAAGCCAGGTCGTCGCTCAGCTGCACCTGCACCAGGCTGCGCCGCTCGTCGCTGTCCAGCACGGTGCCGATGAGCACGCCCCAGTGCTTAGGGCGCTCCCGGCAGATAAAGTCGCGGGCGCTCCAGCCGCGCAGATAGCCCGGCGCGAAGCCGCCCCGGTTAAAGGCCTGCAGCAGCAGCTTGCGGTCGGCCGCATCCACATCGCCCGGCGCGTCCAGATATTTGCGGTAAACATGGGTGACGGCGGCCACATATTCGGCGGATTTCATCCGCCCCTCCAGCTTTAAGGAGGCGACACCCGCCCGGCAAAGCAGCGCCAGATGCTCGGCGGTGCAGTTGTCCTTGGGGCTCAGCAAATAGCCCGAGGCTTGAGACTGGCCGTCTTTGAGCAGCGTGTAGGGCAGTCGGCAGGGCTGGGCGCAGGCGCCGCGGTTGCCGCTGCGGCCGCCGATCATGCTGGAAAACAGGCATTGCCCCGAAAAGCAGACGCACATGGCGCCGTGGGCAAAAACCTCCACCTCGATGGGCGCTTCCTTCACGATGCGGCAGATGTCCTCCCACTCGGTTTCACGGGCAAGCACCACCCGGGAAAAGCCGCGCCGGGCAGCCAGACGCGCGTAGGACGCGTCGCACACCGTGGCCTGCGTGCTCAGGTGCAGCGGAAAATCGGGCATCAGGCGGCGGAGCTCCCGCGCCAGGCCCAGATCCTGCACAATGAGCGCGTCGGCACCCATGGCGTATAGCGAAGCGGCGTATTCCAGCGCTTCGGGCAGTTCATTTTGGGTAATGAGGGTGTTCAGGGTGACGTGCACGGCCACGCCGCGCACATGGGCGTAGGCAAGGGCGGCGCGCAGCGTGTCGTCGTCAAAATTTGCGGCGTTCTGTCGCGCGTTGTGCAGCCGGCCGCCCAGATAAACGGCGTCTGCGCCGTTTTCCACGGCCGCCCGCAGCTGTTCGGGCCCGCCGGCGGGGGATAAAAGCTCAGGAATCTGTTCTATGTGATCGTCCATATGGGATTGCTGCCGCCGAAAGGGCAGCCCTTTCTTTTTTGGTCAGGTTCGGCGTTGTTTGTTCTTTTCCTTTAAAAATTCCAGTTCAAAATGATGAAAGTGGATGCTTTCCACAAAATCGTCAGCCAAAAACCGCGTGCGGGCAAAGGAGGCGTATTCCCGCTCGTGCTTGGACAGGATCATCGGCCGGGGAATGTCCAGCTGATGGCA
>JAQUVY010000039.1:0-3298 GCA_028693155.1 Eubacteriales bacterium | reverse complement strand
TGTGCGCCGAGCTGGATGTGCCCTTCAAAAATCTGGGTACGTATGTGGTCGCTTTTTCCGAGGAAGAGCGCGCCGTGCTGGAGGAACTGCTGGAGCGCGGAAAAGCCAACGGAGTTCCCGGCCTGAAGATCATTTCGGGGCAGGAGATGCGCGCCATTGAGCCGGGCATCAACCCCGACACGGTGGCGGCGCTGTACGCGCCCACCGGCAGCATCTGCTGCCCCTATGAGCTGACCATGGCGCTGTGCGAAAACGCGGTGGTCAACGGCGTTCAGCTGCGCCGCAACTGGAAGGTTGCCTCCCTTACACGCCGGGAGGGCGGCTTCACGCTGCGCAGCGTGGCGGGCGAAGAGGTTGAGGCGCGGTTTGTGGTCAACGCCGCCGGCCTGTACGCCGATGAGATCAACGACATGGCAGGCGGGGAGCACTTCGACATTGTGCCTCGCCGCGGCGAATATATGATGCTAGATCGTTCGGTGGGTGATGTGGTTCACAACGTCATCTTCCAGACGCCCTCCAAAATGGGCAAGGGCATTCTGGTTGCGCCCACGGTGGACGGCAACGTATACGCCGGCCCCACCGCGCAGGATATTGAGGATAAGACGGACACGGACACCACGCCCGAGGGCATCGCGCAGCTCAGGCAGTTTTCCCGCAAATCCGTGCCCAATCTGCCGCTGAACAAGGTCATCACCGCCTTTTCCGGTCTGCGCGCCCAGATCAAGGGTCTGCACGATTTTATCATTCGCGAAGAGGCGGGCGTGCCCGGCTTTGTCAACGCCGCGGGCATTTGCTCCCCGGGGCTGTCATCCGCCCCTGCCGTGGGCGAGCGCGTGGCCGAGCTGCTCAAGGCGGCCGGGCTGGACATCTGCCCCAAGGCGGACTTTGTCTCCCGCCGTGTCAAGCCTAAGAGGTTCAGAGAGATGACCGACGCCGAGCGCGCCCAGGCTGTGGCGCAAAATCCGCTTTACGGCCGCATCATCTGCCGCTGCGAAACGGTGACCGAGGCGGAGATCGTGCAGGCAGTCACTTCTCCCGTGCCGGCCACCACGCTGGACAGCGTGAAGCGGCGCACCCGCGCGGGCATGGGGCGCTGCCAGGGCGGCTTCTGCTCTCCCCGCGTCATGGAGATCATTTCCCGCGAGCAGCATATCCCCATGGTGGATATCACCAAGAACGGCGGGGGATCGCGTATGCTGGTGGGCAAGCTGAAGGAAGAGGAGGCGTAAGCGGCATGAAACAGGTTGATATTGCCATCATCGGCGGCGGCCCGGCCGGATTGGCCGCGGCGCTGGAAGCAAAGAAAACGGGTGCCCAAAGCATTTTGATCATTGAGCGCGACCGAGAGCTGGGCGGCATTTTGCAGCAGTGCATCCACAATGGCTTTGGTCTACAGTGGTTCGGCGAGGAGCTCTCCGGGCCGGAGTATGCCCACCGCTTCATTGAGCAGCTGGCCGATACGGGCATTGAAGTGATGACCGACACCATGGCGCTGCAGCTGAATCCTGATAAAACCATCATCGCCGCCGGGTATCACACCGGTTGGGAAGAGATCCACGCCAAGGCGGTGATTCTGGCCATGGGCTGCCGCGAGCGCACCCGCGGCGCCATCAATATCCCCGGCGCGCGCCCGGCAGGCGTTTATACCGCCGGGTGTGCCCAGCGCCTGGTCAACATGGAGGGCTATATGCCCGGCCGTGAGATCGTGATTCTGGGCTCGGGCGACATCGGGCTCATCATGGCGCGGCGCATGACCTGGGAAGGTGCCAAGGTCAAGCTGGTCAGCGAGATCATGCCCTATTCCAGCGGTCTGGCCCGCAACATCGCCCAGTGCCTGGACGACAATGACATTCCGCTGAAGTTCAGCCACACTGTCACCCAGATCCACGGCCGCGAGCGCGTGGAAGGCGTCACGGTGGCCGAGGTGGACGCAAAGCTGAACCCCATTCCCGGTACGGAAGAATACATCCCCTGCGACACCCTGCTGCTGAGCGTAGGGCTGATCCCCGAAAACGAGCTGACCACCATGGCCGGCATCCAGATGGATCCGGTCACCAGCGGTGCCGCGGTGGATCAGAACCGCCAAACCTCGGTGGAGGGCATTTTCGCCTGCGGCAATGTGCTGCATGTGCACGATCTGGTGGACAACGTCTCGGCTGAGGCGGTCATTGCCGGTCACGCCGCGGCGGAATATGTGCGCAAGACGGAACACCCCGCGCCCCGCAAGGTGGCGCTGAAGCCCGAAAACGGCGTGCGCTACACCGTGCCCCAGGCGTTGAATCTGGCCGGGGAGCTTCCCGAGGAGCTGGATCTGTACTTCCGCGTGCGCAATGCCTATAAGCCCGCCGTGCTGGAGATCACCGCCGACGGCAAGGTGATCCGCACGGTGAAAAAGCCCATCATGACCCCCGGGGAAATGGAAAAGGTCAAGGTGAAAACGGCGGACATCGCGCAGGCCGGTGAGATCGCTCTGCGCATCGTGGAGGCGTAAAGATGATAGAAAAAGATATGGTATGTATTGTCTGCCCGGTAGGCTGCCGCCTGCACGTGGTGAAGGACGGCGAGCAGATCACCGTGAGCGGCAACACCTGCAAGCGCGGCGAGCGCTACGCCGTCGGTGAATTTACCGATCCCCAGCGCACGGTTACCTCCTCGGTGTATGTGGAGGGCGGCCATATGCCGCTGGCGTCGGTGCGCACCGAAAAGACCATTTCCAAGGCGAAGATCCCGGCGGTGCTGGAGGCGCTGAAAACGGTGCGCCCGGTCGCGCCGGTCAAGGTGGGGGACGTGGTGCTGCCCAATGCGGCTGGCACAGGTGTGAACGTCATCGCCACCCGGGAGATCCGCAGGAAATAATAGCCCGAAATCTGGGATAAGCTGTCCGCTTTGCGCAAAATGTGATAAAATAACATCATATTTTGACGCAGGCGGGCTTTTTTGCCCCAAAGGAGAAGTAAATGAACGCAGCCGTAATTTATTCTTCCCGGCAGGGCAGCGCGCGGCGCTACGCCCAGACCATTGCCCAGGCGCTGGACGCGCAGCTGATAGAAGCCGGCACCGTGAAGCCTGCCCGGCTGGATGGGTTTGACACGTTGGTTTTCGGCGGGGGCGTCATGGCGGGCGGCATTGCCGGGGCAAATATGCTGAAAAAGAACGCGCCGCGCTGGAGCGGCAAGCGCATCGCCATGTTTGCCGTGGGCTTGAGCGATCCGGCTGAGCCGGGGCTTCGCCGCAAGCTGTTGGAGCAGAACCTGCCCGAGAGCCTGCGGGAGAGCGCGGGCTTCTGGGTCTTTCGCGG
>JAQUVY010000147.1 GCA_028693155.1 Eubacteriales bacterium | reverse complement strand
TGGGGAGCGGGGATCTGCCTTGACCGGCTGCGCGGGACGCCTTTGCCGGCAGGCGCGGATCGCCTTTGAATTTTTTGGTTGATGTGGAGGAATACATGAAACGATGGCTGGCCGCGGCGCTGTGCGCGCTGCTTATTCTGGCGGCTGGCGGCTGCGCAAAGAAGAGCCAGAGCGCGGAGCCCACGCCCGAACCCACCCGGGATCCATCCAAGGATATTGAGATCTCCTTAGGGCTGTGGGGCGTTTCCGATGGGCTGAACGATCCATCCACCCAGTGGCTGCTGGAGCAGATTTTCCAGCGCTTCGGCGTTCGGTTTACGCTGGTGGATATTTCGGCGCTGTCTGCCGATTCCATGCAGCTGGGGCAAAGTGAGCTGCCGCAGGTCATGACGCATCCGCTGTATGAGGATCGTTTTTCCTATACGCAGATCCTGAACATGGGTCTGGTTCGCTCCATTCCCGCCAAGCTGTATGAAAAATATCCCGCCATTAAAAGCGCCGTTTCCTTGGCGCAAAACGCCGCCGGAGATGCGGGGACGACTTACTATATTCCCCGCACCAGCTATGCCCACGAGAGCGCGGCCGCATCGGCTTCGGCCATTTTTGTGCGCACGGATTGGGCATCTACGCTGGGACACAGCATTCAAGGCTCTCCTTCCTGGGAGGAAATGATTTCTCTGCTGAAGGATTATACCTATAGCGATATTGACGGCAATGGCAAAGCGGATACCTGGGGCATGACCACATCGGGCAGCGGCCTGGGCGGCATTGGTAGATTATTTTTCGACAGCTACGGCGTGCGCGATTGGGTGTTGGAGAATGGGCAATGGATCCCGGGCTATCTTTCCACCCAGGGCAAGGAAGCCCTGAAGTGGGCCAATTATGCCTATCGCATGGGGTTTATTGACACCGGGTACGGCTCCATGACCACCGAGGACGCCATCGCCAAGTTCTGCGCGGGGCGCGCAGGTGCGCTGGTGATGGACGCCACGCCGTATAACGTGTCTCTGCTGGAGGCAAAGTGGGCGGAGCTTCAGCCGGAGGTTGCGCTGAGCAATGCGGTGGGGCTGATGGATCAGCCTGTGACCACCTACGGCGTGTCTTATCAGGAGCTGGATGAGTTCTCGGGCGGCACCATGTTCCGCAAGGATGTGGACGATAAAACGGTGGAGCGCGTGCTGCAGGTGATGGAATGGCTTTCCGGCACGGAGGGCTTGTCTGTGGCCATGTATGGCGAGCAGGGAACGGATTATACCATGGGGGAGTCGGGGCCGGTGTCTCAGGTGAAGGATGGGGAAGGCCGCAGCATCTCCTTTTTAGAGCAGAACAGCGCTTTGCGCGCGCTGGCGCAGCTGGCGACTTATGCCAAGGATGGCGCCAACCCCGATTGGCGCACTGCTTATCAAACGACCTGTCTGGAAACGCTGCGGGCGTCCTGGTGGAAAAATGCCTGGAAAAAGCCCATGTTTACCGATTATATGACCAGCATGACCATGGCGACCTACAACCCCGGGGATATGCTGGGCGGCGAGGTGGCCAAGATGATGATCTCCAGTGCCGATATTGATGCCCAGTGGGAAGATTTTAAAGCACGCATGGCGGAATACGTTGTGATTGCGCCGGCACAGGAGGAGGTCAATGCCTACGCGCAGGCGCACGGCATTACAGCTGAAGAGTAAAAAAAGGAAACTGAGCCGAGCCGCGGAACGCGTTTCCGCGGTTTTGCTTTTTTATCCGGCATTCTCGCCGGAGGGTACGAATAAAAATGGGGATACCGCCTGACCGGCGTAGGGGGAGGGGTATCCATGGAGGAGGCACCTGTGCTTGCATTGTTTGATCATGTTCGTCAGTTTGACCTGCTGACCGTCTGCCTGAGGCTGCTGGCGGCTTTTTTGCTGGGCGGCATCATCGGCATGGAGCGGGGGCGGCGCGGCCGAGCGGCCGGGCTTCGCACCCATATTTTGGTGTGCCTGGGCGCGACCATGACCACGCTGACCGGCCTTTTTGTCAACCAGATCCTGTCCTTGTCCTCCGACCCGCTGCGCGTGGGCGCGCAGGTGATCTCGGGCATCGGCTTTTTGGGGGTGGGCACCATTTTGGTGACCGGCCGCACCCATGTGCGGGGGCTGACCACCGCCGCCGGGCTGTGGAACACCGCTGCCATTGGTCTGGCGCTGGGCGTGGGGTTTTACGAAGCAGCGTTGGCCTGCACAGCGCTTTCGGTGCTGACGATCATTCCGCTGAACCGGGTGGAAAAAGCGCTGCTGGGAAAAAACAGCAACGTGGAGGTCTATATCGAGATCAACAGCGCCGATCGGGTCAACGCGGTGGTGCGGGCGCTGTCTTCGCCGGAGTTCGGCATCAGCCATATGGAGGTCAAGCCCGCGCACAGCGGCATTGCCGACAACGTGGGCATTGAAGGCGTTTTGCACCTGACTCGGCACCAAAATGTGCAGGATGTGATGGATAGAATTTCGCAGATGCCCGAAGTGGCTTTCGCGGTGGAAAACTGCTAAGCACTTCGGCCAAAGGCCGAAGTGCGAGGGCAACTAAGAATAACTGTTGACGATGATGCCGCAAGGAACACCGCAGGTGTTCCGAAAGGCGGCGGCGAAACGCGAGGGCAGCCAAGAATAACTGCTAACGCTGATGCCTCTCGGAACACCGTAGGTGTTCCGAAAGGCGGCGGCAAGGCGCGAGGGCAGCTAAGAATAATTGTTGACGATGAAAGAACGAGGACACCGCAGCTCGCCTGCCCTCGGGAGCGATCCTCTGAGCGTCGAAGTGGCTTTTCCCCGAAGAAAGGGTCAAGGGATGCAATCCCTTGTGGAAAATTCACGCCATTTTTCTTCTTACGCCGCTCCCCGTGATTGCCGCTGGGGGCGGCACTGGATAAGGGACAACTGCTCTTTGCGGGGGTTCTGCTCGTTATCAACGCTCCCTTGGCGGAACTCGCCTCCGGCGGGGGGGGGCAAGGAGATTGGGGGACGTTCCGACGCGTCCCCTTGTTCCCCTTAACGATCCCCAGCACCCCTCCCGTCTGGGGACACCCCGGGAGCGTTTCGCCTGCGGCGAAACGCGAGGGTAGCCAAGAGCTGCTGCTGACCCGGAGAAGCGAGCAAGCGCCAATAGGGCGACAGCCCTATGACAGCGCCGCGAGCCACCACAAAGCGCCTTGCCCTTGGCAAGGCGCGAGGGCAGCCAAGAGTTTTTTTCTAACGCTGATGCCTTTCGGAACACCACCGGTGTTCCGAAAGGCGGCGGCCGAAGTGCGAGGGCAACCAAGAGCAACTGCTGCCGTCGGAAATGGGTTCGCCGCAAGCTGCTTGCCCTCGGGAACGATACTCTGATCGTCAAATCGACCCCTCCACGATGAAAGGGTCAAGGGATGAAATCCCTTGTTGGGCTCTCTGCCAATTACTCTAAGGAGAACGCGCCGCCGGTTTATTTACCGCGCCGCAGCAATGTGGTATAATTCATTCTATTAATAAAAAGGAGGGCGCGCATGAGCAAAAAAATCATACCCCAGGTGGAAAGCGATCTGCGCAAGCATATTGTCACCATGCCCCCCGAGATTCGCCTTTGCAGCGGCATTTTGATTTTCGGCCGGCGGATCAAATCGCTAATTTTTACCACGGATATTGCCATTATCCGCAACTGCAACGCAGACGCGGTTATCGCCGTATACCCCTTTACGCCCCAGCCCGTCATCTCCCACGCCATCATTACCTCCTCAGAGATCCCGGTGTTTTGCGGCGTGGGCGGGGGCACCACGCGCGGCACCCGCGTTGTTTCGCTGGCGCAGGACGCGGAGTTTCAGGGCGCCATGGGCGTGGTGCTCAACGCGCCCACCGGCAACGACATTCTGCACGAGATCCGCAAGGTGGTGGACATCCCCATCGTGGTGACCGTTTTGAGCGAGCACACGGATGTCGATGCCCGTCTGGCCGCCGGCGCATCCATTTTGAACGTATCCGCCGCCGCGCGCACCCCGGAGGTCGTTCGGGCGCTGCGCCGGCGCCACCCGGATATTCCCATCATCGCCACCGGCGGCCCCTCGCCCGACACCATGCTGCAAACCATCGAGGCGGGCGCCAA
>JAQUVY010000038.1 GCA_028693155.1 Eubacteriales bacterium | reverse complement strand
CCGCGCCGCACCTGGATTTCCGGCAAATCAACGCGGTCGTTTTTCCCCACGATGACTTCAAGAACCAAGCCGTCTCGCGCCACATAGACCATGACCTCCCGGTTGCACCGGGCGGTCAGCTCGCAGAGGTGCTCCATAAGCGGCTGAGACACAAACTCATGCCGCAGCAGCTCCATATCCATGGAAAACAAAGTTTCCATATCCTTCAATACGGCGGCACGGATGCCCTCAATATTGCCCTTTATTTTCAGTTCGTCGTTCATTCCTTCTCCTTGTAAAAAGGGATGCTGCTTTGCAAAGCAACATCCCAACTCTGATGTGTAAGCATCCGTACTATTTTCACATACCCGGTGTAAAAACGCAACCGACTTATTCGTCTTCCTCTTCGTCTTTTTGCGCCGCGTCGATGATCTTTTGCGCCATGTTGGCCGGCATTTCGTCATACCGGATCACTTCCATATGGAACGTGCCGCGAGCCTGCGTCATGGAGCGCAAATCGGTGGCGTACTTGAACATCTCCGCTTCGGGTACTTCGGCGCTGACCTGCTGCCCCTCGGCCACAGGCGTCATGCCCAAAATGCGACCCCGGCGGCGGTTCAGGTCGCCGATCACGTCTCCCATGTATTCATCGGGTACGACGATGTCCACCTGGACGATGGGCTCCAGAAGCGCGGGGCCGGCCTCCTGGCAGCCTTTGCGGAACGCCAGATGCGCTGCGGTCTTAAAGGCCTGCTCGGAAGAGTCCACCGGATGGTAAGAACCGTCATAAACCGTAGCGCGCACACCCACCACGGGGTACCCGGCCAAAACGCCCTTTGCAATGCTCTCGCGCAAGCCCTTTTCAATGGCAGGGATAAAGTTTTTGGGGATCACGCCGCCTACAACCTCATCGCGGAACTCAAAGTCGATGCCGCTCACCGGCTCAAACCGAACCCAGCAATCGCCGAACTGGCCGTGGCCGCCGGACTGCTTTTTGTGACGCCCCTGAACCTCCACCTTTTTGCGGATGGTTTCGCGATACGGCAGGCGCGGATCGGAAAGCTTTGCCTTGACGCCGAACTTGGCCTTCAACCGGCTCACGATCACGTCCAGATGCATTTCGCCCTGACCCGAGATCAGCGTTTCCTTGGTCTCGGCGTGTTTACCAACTTTAAAGGTGGGGTCTTCCTCGGCCAAACGGTTTAGGCCGCTGAACACCTTGTCTTCTTCGCCCTGCTTTTCCGCCGCAATGGCAAAGGACAGAACCGGTTCCGGGAAAACGATGGGCACATATTTCACAGGATCGGCAGGGTCGCTCAGCGTGTCCGACGTGTTGGTCGCCGCCAGCTTGGCCACCATGCCAATATCACCGGCATGCAGGGCGGGCAGTTCGATCTGCTTTTTGCCCAGCATGGTATAGATCTTATTCAACTTCTCGGTTTTCTCCGAGGTCGCGTTATAGGGCTGAATGGAATCGGTCAGCACACCGGAGATCACCTTGATCAGGGAGATCTTGCCCACGAAGTTATCTGCCATCGTTTTGAAAACAAAGGCCGAGAACTTGTCCGTGTCGCTGGTTTGGCGAACGACTTCGGCGTCCGTCTTAACGCTGATGCACTTATGCTCACCGGCAGGCGCGGGCAGCATATCCGACGCCAGATCCAGCAAGGGGGTCACACTGGGTCCTACCAGAGCCGAGCCGCACAGCACGGGGATGACCTCGCCGCCGCGCACGCCCTGTTTGATGCCCTTGAGCAGCTCCTCATGGGACAGCTCGCCTTCGTTGAAAAACTTCTCCATAAGCGCTTCGTCAGCAGAAGCCGCGGCTTCCATAATGCTCTCACGTAGCGCATCAATCTCCAGCTCCAATTCTTCGGGCATGGGAACCTCTGTAGTTTCCTTCGCGCCCTTGAATTCATAGGCCTTGTGCTTCAGGATATCAACATAGCCGGCAAAGGTGCCGCCCTTCATGATGGGCAGCTGCAGCGGAATCACGTTGCTGCCGAATTTGTTCTGCAGGTCTTTCAGAATCTTATCAAAGTTCGCGTTTTCGCGATCCATCTTGGTAATAAAGACGACACGCGCCAGACCGTTTTTTTCGCACTGGGCGAAGGCTTTCTCCGCACCTACCGACATGCCCGAAGTCGCGCTGCAAACGATGATCGCAGAATCCACTACGCGCATGGCGCCCACCATTTCGCCCACCATATCGAAATAGCCGGGAATATCCAGAAGGTTCACCTTGTTCCCCTTCCACTCAATGGGTGCCAGCGAGGTCGAGATGGAGATGCCGCGTTTCTGCTCCTCGGGATCAAAATCCATCGCAGTGGTGCCCTCTTCGGTCTTCCCCATGCGATCGATCAAACCAGTAGAATACAGCAATCCCTCAATTAAGGTGGTCTTTCCCTTGCCGGCATGCCCTAAAAGGGCGATATTTCTGATCTGCTCGGCTTTGTATTCTTTCATATCGGTTTCCTCCCAACGATTGGTTTGCCGGTGCATAACCCCGGAACACCTCTAGTGTATCAGAAACCACAATTATTTCAATGAATTTTTTGGATAGGTTGAACATTTTCTGCCAACCACACACAGCAATCGGGCACGAGCGCGCCGCAAATTTCCACGCGGGTACGCTGCTTTTGCTGGGCGGCATCGGGCGCAGAAAAATCTACCTGAATAATATCGCCGCAATCCACCGATCCGTACAGGTCTTCCACATAGGCCATCAGCTCACGCGCTTTCTTTGCCGCGCTCATATCCACCACGTCGTCGCTGTCCCGCCCAAGTACCATGCCGATTGCCAAAATACTGCCGCTGAGCGCCCCGCAGATGTGCGTATGGGTGGCTCCGACGCCGCCGCCCATGCCTGTCGCGATGCGCGGAATGAGCGGATTTTCGATGCCCCAGTATTCGGCCATCGTCATAAGCACCGATTCGGCGCAGTTATACTTTCGGGACAAAAAACATTCCTGTGCATGTTCTCTCAGTTCATCTTTTGTCATATGAAGTTCCTCCGTAGGTTTAACTCTCGTTATTTGGGCTGCCACACGGCAATGTCCGCGCGGCGCGTAAAACTGACCTGTTCATAAAGTCTTTTTGCGTCTTCATTATCATCGTCTACCAGCAGGAAGGGCGTGCGGCCCTTTCCGCGCACATAGGCCGCCGCCTGGGCCACCGTCTGCTTGCCATAGCCGCGCCTGCGAAACTGGCAAAGCGTTCCCACCCCGCCAATCTGACCGTAATGGGGCGTCCATGCCTGGATATGTGCCTGCGCCACCGGCGTTTTGTCCACATAAGCAATAAAATAGGCTTCATCCGCTACGCGCTCCTTCAGGATGCGCCGCACAATACCCACCGGCGTGCGAAACCCGAAGCATTCTTCCAGGCACCGGGAGATGAAAACCAACACTTCCCCCTGACGCCATCTGCGCCGCACATCCTCCAGGCGGATCTGCGTATCCATCTGCTGGGGGGTCTCCTGCACCATGAAATACTGCGTACCCAGGCACATCTCCTGACGAAAAAGAGGAACCGCCTCGGCCATCGCCTCCATCGTGCCCTTAGGTCCGATGATGGTTCTGGAAGGGTTTTGATACAAAAAGTGCGCCATCTCCAAGGCAACCTCGGGTCGGTCGCAATAGAGCATACACTGAGAATTGTTATACAGCGCAAGCACGCCGCCCAAAACGCCTTCAGCCGTAAAAAAGCCGTAATAATACCCGCTGCGCAGAATATGATACCGCTGCTTAATGCCCACTGCCAGCAGATTTCCCAGGAGAAACGCGTTTCCGATCTCGTCTTTCAGCAAAAGGGATACCACACCGTCGGTTTCGCCTGTCCTTAACACTCTATGCATCGTCGCGCGGGATCTCCATCTCAAAAAATTTATCGAACAGCAAGCGCGTTTCCTCGTCCTCCAGACTGGAACGCAGCTCGACCTGCCCTTGTTGCGAACGGGAGGACAGCAGCTTTTGTTCCCCCAGCAATTCGGCGAGGTAGCGCGCCGTTCCTGCGGCGCCGTCAAAAATCCGCACGCTGGGAAACCGGGCGCGAAGCCGGACGGTCAGATATGTATAATGCGTGCAGCCAATCACGATGCCGTCGGGTCTGGAAACCGAAGCGAAAAGATCATTCAGATAGGTTTCCATCTGCGCGCTGTCCGGCCCGGCCGTTTCAATGAGCCGAGACAAGCCCGGGCAGGGCAGCGGCACAATATGATTGGTCAGGGCATATTTTCCCGCAAGCTGCTGATATTTATCCAGCTGCAGCGTGGCAGGGGTGGCCATCACGGCAATGGTTTTTCCGTGGAGCTCTTCACAGGCCGGCTTTACCGCCGGTTCCATGCCCAAAATGGGAAACGGCCAGCCGTCGCTGCGCAGCATTTCTGCCGCCGCGGCGGTAGCCGTATTGCAGGCAATGAGCAGCGCTTTGATCCCCCGGTTGGCCAAATATCCCGTTGCCGCGCGGCAAAGAGCCTGAATTTCATCCAACGGTTTCTCCCCATAGGGTGCATTGGCAATATCACCGTAGTAGATATAGTTTTCATGGGGAAGCTGCGCATGGGCGTAGCGCAATACGCTCACACCGCCCACTCCGCTGTCAAAAATGCCGATGGGTGCATTGGCAGAAATACTTTTTTTCATCAATCCACGCCTCTTCGCTGCACAAGAAAGTATTATTATTATACCACGGGGCAGCGACTGAAAAAAGCACAATCCACACGCCTTAAGGCCCCATTTCCTGCAAGGCCTGGGCGATGGCCTGAGCCAGGTAAGGCGCGGCGTTGAGCGCCTCCTCCAGTGTGTTTTGGTTGTGCCCCATTTCCACAAGAAGGGAGCGCGAGGAAACGTGCTGGTTGCATCGCCCTTTTTTAACGGAGACGCCGCGCGAAAGCTTGGGATTGATCCGCGCCAAATTATCGCTGACCTTTTGCGCAAAGGCCAGATTGCTTTCCCAGTCGGGAGGACTCTTAAAATCTGTGCCCTTTCCCACAACCAGCATAATTCGTGCTACCTGCTTGCCGTCAATTTCCACCGAATTGGGCGTATTGCTTTTGTTCCAGGCATCCCGGTGTACATCGATAAAGACATTGAGATCGGGATTCTCCTTTTGATTCTTCTGAATACCGGCCAGCGAGCGGTTGTATGCGGTTGCGAGCTTCGGGCGCTCATAGTTTGTGGTGTCGTGGGTAACGGAAAAGCCGTAAGTGCCGGCCAGCTGGGTCGTCAGCGCATCCCCTACGCGGATGATGCTGTTATAGCGATCCGCCGTTCTCCACTTGGAAGCCTCCACATATTCGCTGCCCGGCGTCATGGTGTATGCTTCCTCCGAATGGCTTTGATAAATGAGAATATGGGCAGAGGAACCTTCATTCACATAGCTTTTCGGCTCTGCAAAGTCGATCAGCTCGGTGATGATCTCCTGATTCTCAGGAAGATCGTCAGGGTCATCTTCCCCCGCCGCATCAATATCCCGCATCAGTTCCGTCTGGATTGCGCGCTCCGCCGACGGGGAAGGACTGGGTGCAAGATGATATACCCCCAAGCCAACGCCGATGACACACGCTGCAATTCCCAGCACGGACAAGCACGTTTTTACAACCACACCGCTTGAGATCCTGTACATTTTTTCTTCTCCTTCTGCTGTAAACCTGTAGCTCTTGCCTAACCATATGCATCGGGAGCAAAAAAAAGAACGGACTGCAAGCAGCCCGTTCTTTTCAGGACAACGTATTTCGCGCCGTTCCCGCCGTCACCTCATGTGCCCTGGCAACCAGCCCTGGCAGATCCGGCGTGGGAGAAGCCTCCCCGCGGCGCACATGCGCCAAAAACTCAATATTCCCTTTTGGCCCGGTGATGGGGGAAAAATCCAGATGGAGCAGTTCAAAGCCATGCGCCGCAAACCACGACGTCATATCCTCCAGGACTTCCTCATGCACCTTGGGATCGCGCACAACGCCTTTGCGCAGCTTGGATTCATGGGCCTCGAACTGCGGCTTGATCAGCGTCACCGCCTCCGATCCCGCGTCCAGGCAGGTGAAAACCGCCTCCAGCACCAGCTTAATGGAGATAAAGGAGACATCCATGACTGCCAGCTGTGCCGTCGCCCCGAGAATTTGAGGCGTTAAGAAGCGGGCATTCGTCTTTTCAAGCACCGTCACGCGCTCGTCGTTGCGCAGCTTCCAATGCAGCTGGCCATAGCCCACGTCTACCGAATAAACATGTGCAGCGCCGTTTTGCAAAAGGCAATCCGTAAACCCACCGGTAGAGGCGCCCACATCCAGCGCCGTTTTTCCCTCTACGTCGATGCCGAATTCCCGCAAAGCCTTTTCCAGCTTTAACCCGCCCCGGCTCACATAAGGCGGTTCTTTTTCCAGTTCGATCTGCGCGGTCTCATCGGCTTTTTGCGAAGGCTTCTGCGCTTTGTTTCCGTTTACCAGCACAACGCCCGCCATGATAAGGCGCTGCGCCAGCTCGCGGCTTTCGCAGATGCCTCTTTCTGCCATCAATATATCCAGGCGTTTCACTGCTTTATTTCCTCCAAAACACTTTGTGTGATCCCCAACGCATCCAACCCCTCCCGCCTCAACTGTTCGCAGATGGAAGCATGCGGGATAAAGTGATCGCCCACGCCCAGCGTCAGCAGCCGGTCTCTTTGTTCACGAGGCAAGCTTTGCAGCAGCGCCGCGCCAAAGCCGCCCTTGAGCACATTATCCTCCACGCTCACAATGTGCGTGTAGCTGGTTTTTATCTCACCCCATGCCTGCTCATCCAGCGGCTGCACCTGCGGGCAGTGCCATACGTCTGCTTTTATCCCCTGCTCGGCAAGCAAATTCTGGGCTTTGTAGCACTCCTCCAGAATTCGCCCGCTGTACGCAAGCAGAGCCACCGCTCCGCCCCGGCTTCCCGTATACCAGCCGGTACACTCCCGCTCCGTGTGCTCTTCCCGGCAAGGCGGTACGCTGCCCTTGGGAAGCAAAATGGCGCAGGGGCCATCGGAGGCAATGGCTGTTTTGATCAGCGCGTACACCTCGCTGGCGTTGGACGGCGCGTAGATCCGCATTCCCGGGATGTGGGATAAATAAGACAAGCCAAACACACCTTGATGGGTTTCCCCATCTTCCCCGGTCAGCCCCGAGCTGCACACCATGAGGACAACGGGAAGCTTGGCGATACACACATCGTGCAGAATTTCATCGTAAGCACGCTGCAAAAAGGTAGAATAGACGGCAACGACCGGCCGAAACCCGCCTTGCGCCATACCGGCGGACATGGTGACCGCATGTTCTTCGGCAATCCCCACGTCAAAAAAACGTTGCGGATAGGCCTGATAAAAGGGTTCCAGACCACAGCTTTTTGCCATTGCCGCGGCAACGGCCACAATGCGCGGATCTTTTCCCGCCATTTCGGTGAGTGCAATGCCGGCAATGGTGCTGTAAGGAAAGCCGGTGGACGCATGACCCGCAGGATTCACGCCATGGTATTTTTCCGGCTGTGCTTCGGCGTTTTGGTCGCCCTTGCCTTTGCGGGTGCGCACATGAACGAGCACGGGAGAATCAAACTTCTTCGCCGTTTCCAGCGCATGGATCAAATGTTCGATGTTGTGGCCGTCAAATGGCCCCACATATTTGATGCCGATCTCCTCAAACCAGGTGCCGTGCAGCAGCATATACTTGATGCGGTCCTTGGTGGATTCGGCAAGTTTGCGCAAAATAGAATCTCTTTTGAGCAGAAGCTTCAGGCGCTTTTTCGCGTTTTGATAGCTCTTGCGCGCCCGGATCTGAAAAAGATAATCTGACAAGGCACCCACATTGCGCTGAATAGACATCTCGTTGTCGTTGAGCACGATGATCAGGCGTGTATTGCTGCGCCCCACATCGTTCAGCGCTTCCAGCGCCAGCCCGCCGGTCAGGGCTCCATCGCCAATCACCGCAATGATGTCATCCTGCCTGCCCAAAAGATCCCGGGCACGAGCCAGCCCCAACGCCGCCGAAATAGACGTGCTGCTGTGTCCCACCGTGAAGGCATCGTGCTCGTTTTCCGAACACTTTGGAAACCCGCTTAGCCCGCCGCTGGTGCGCAGGGTGGAAAAAGCCTCTCGGCGCCCTGTAATGATTTTATGTGTATAGGCCTGATGCCCTACATCCCACACGATTTTATCGCGGGGGGTGTCAAAAACGCGGTGAAGCGCCAGCGTCAGCTCCACAGTGCCCAAATTGGAAGACAAATGGCCACCGTTTTGCAAAACGGTGGCTTTGATATATTCTCTGATTTGTTCCGCCAGTTCGGGCAGCTGCTCCGCAGGCAGCGCCTTCACATCTTGCGGGCTGTTGATATGCTCAAGTATGGACATTCCTTACTTCCCTGTTCTGCGCCGAATCTTCAGCATCTCCGTAAATTTTCCCATGGACAGTACAATGGCAATGCAGTTTTTGATGGCGTAGCGCTTTCCCGCCGCTTTTCCGCCTACCGTACAGGCGGCAATCACCGCGCTGAGCACCGCGCTTATGATCAGCTCCGGATTCGGGAACTGCTGAAACCGCAAAATCAGCACCGCCGAAATGGCTGCGCCGGTGGAGCCTGATACGATGCCGCAGATATCCCCGATGACGTCGTTGCAGATGTTGGCCACCCGCTCGGCATTGCGCACCATCCAAATGGAGCTCTTCGCCCCCCGAATGCGTTTGGACGCCATGGCAAGAAACGGGCCTTCACTGGCGGACGTGACCGCAACACCCAAAACGTCTGCACAAATGCCCACCAAAACAATGACCAGCAAAATGACAATGGCCCACGCCACGGGCAGCTTTTCCAGCAGAACGTTGGAGATCAGCGTCATACCCAGAGAAATAAATAAAGTATATACGGTAATACGAACCGCCCAGGAAGGTTTCCTGCGCGGTTTCGGATTCGGGTCGTCAGACTTGCTTTGCAACTTGGCAACTCCTTTAATCATCAATAAAAAATGGTGGTAACATGCCGAGTAAACTTTGCGGCTTAGGTCCGGCCGGATTTCCCCACGCTCTACTCCACGTCGCCGTTCAGAGCGGTTCCCCTTAAAAGAGCCTGCCGCAGCGTTCCCGCATGCGGTGCCGGATTACCACTGAGTCCACACCATAATCCCCGGCATGTCGTTTCCATAGTCTAGGAGCTTTCCTCGACAGCGCCATCGCTTCCTATCCTCTGTTGCAGATCCGGTTTCATAAGGCAATAAATGGCGACACCATAGGCCTATGATGTACCATCGCTGTTCCCTACCCCACCGGCTCCACTCAAGGCAGGCTACACTGCACACAGCTTTGAAATTCACCGCATTGCAGGTTTCCCCCCGCAGAGTAGCCGATTCGTTTCGCTTCTCAGCCACTCATGCAGGCCTCCGCGGGAAACGGGTCAACGCCCGTATGCCGTTACGGATCGCCCTTTTCCCTTACTTCCAGCATCAGCCCCCGACTGGGCGTCGGCAGCCGACACAAGAAACTTCATCGATTTGCCCTTTAGCGGATTTTTAGCCCCGCCTTCAGAACCGTGGCAACTGACTAGAATACTACACCACCGTATTCAGTATACCATAAAACGCAGTCCTTGACAAAAGGCGATTTTAAGCGTTTTTGTGCCAAAAACACCCGATTAGTTGATTTTTTGCGGCCCGGGATAAGTCACGCCTTTTGTATCGATCGAAATCGTTTTAATGACCGGGGGTTCCACGGGGCGGTCGCTGTAGGCGCGACCCAAGGTCTTGGTGTGTCCCAGATCCAGGCACACCGCAAGGCTTTCGTCGTCCGCTGTGCGTCCGAATGCTGCGTACTGCCCATCCAAATGGGGCGCGGCGGCCACCATCAAGAAAAACTGGCTGCCTGCCGAGTTGTATTGCATGGAGCGCGCCATGGAAATCACGCCGGCCTCATGGACCACGTCATTTTCAGCATGGCCGTTCACCGCAAACTCGCCTTCGATGGAGTATCCCGGGCCGCCCATGCCGGTGCCGTCGGGATCGCCGCCCTGAATCATGAACCCGTCAATGATGCGGTGGAAAATCACACCGTCATAAAATCCGGAAGCTGCCAGGCTCAGAAAATTGTTGACCGTATTGGGCGCTTTATCCGGGAAAAGTTCCACACGGATGTGTCGGCCATCCTTCAATTCGATGGTAACAAGGGGGTTTTTCTGGTTCATATTTTCCTCCAAAACAAATGATGTTTCTTTTATTCATCCAGCCCGCGTTCACGGGCCAGAGCTTCCCAATCCTCACGACCGGTGTGCGGCTTCATTTTCGGCTCAGCGCTGTTTTTTTTGCCAATGCAAAGACTGCACTGAAAACCGCAAGTCGGGCATACGCACGCGCTGTCAAAGCCACGCTCGGCTTTTCCCATCAAAGTTCCGCACTCGGGGCAACCACATTGCATATCAGGAATTCCCTCCGCTTTTTCTCATTATTTCCAGCGCCGCCAAAACATCCGGCGCAATCCGGTCGGCTAACCGGGTACCCTTATCTCCCCAGGTGACGCGGCGCGCCTGCTGCGCTTGTCGAATGTCCTCCATAAGTTCTTTGGGTGTAATGCGGGCCCCGCCCCTGCTCAAGATGGTCTTTTGCTCCAAATTGTCCGCGGTGGCCACAAAAAGCTCGCAATCCTTGCCGTCCAGCTCGTCGGCCGCCCGTTCAATGTAATGGTCGGCCGTCTCCCCGGCACCCGTGTAAACGATGTCCATCCCCTTGAGATGCTCCGCCGAGGCTTTTTGGCGCGCGCCGTGGTGGCCGTCGAACACGACCACCGCCCACAAATCGCTGCTGGCCGCATAATCATGCACACGGTCGATCAGCGCATCTCTGGCGGCGGCAAGATTTACGCGGTGCATCAGAGCGCTCAGCTCCGGCCACGCGTGGATAATATTATACCCATCAATCAGGAGGATACGCTGCATATGGACATCCTTTGCCGCACAACCTCATACATCAAGGCGCCTGCCGCCACAGAAGCATTCAGCGAGCCGGTTTTGCCGCTCATGGGCAAGGATACAATACCATCGCAGGCCTCGCGCACCAAACGGCGCATGCCCTCTCCTTCGCTGCCGATCACCAAGGCCAAAGGCTGGGCAAAGTCCGTTTCATAGGCAGGCTTTCCGTTCATGTCTGCGCCCATAATCCAAATGCCCGCCTGTTTCAGCGTGTCAATGGCCCGCACCAGATTGGTGACACGGCAAACCGGCACATGCTCCACCGCACCGGCCGAGGCACGTTCCACCGCCGCGGTAAGCCCTGCGCTGCGCCGCTCCGGGATCACGATAAACTGCGCGCCCATACATTCGGCTGTGCGGATGATGGCGCCCAAATTATGCGGATCCTCAATTTCATCCAGCACGACGATAAAAGGCAGCTCTCCGCTTTCCAGCACGCGCTGCAATTCAGTGTCCAGATCGGCGTACTCCCTGACCGCAGCCACCGCCAGCACGCCCTGATGGCGTTTCGTCACCGAGAGCTGATCCAGCTTTTCTTTGGGCGCCCATTCCAGCTTGATTCGGCTGCGCCGCGCAAGGGCGGTGATCCCCGCCACGTCCTGTTGGTTGATCGTCTTGGCCAGGAGGATCTTTTCAATCGGCCTGCCGCTCTTCAGGGCTTCCCACACCGGGTTTCGGCCCTCAATCAATTCATTGTTTTCCATTGTGCTCCTCATTTTCCTGCATGTTTCGCAGCGCCTGATAGGCGCATTCCATCAGCTCATCCATCCGCGCGTTGCTGTGCTGCTCATCCAGCCACCCCAACAAGGTTTCCATGCCGGTAGCCATGTGGTATTCCTTGGGACTGGCATTGTGAGGCACGACGCCGTACTTCGAGTTTTTTCCGCGTTGATAAATATATCGTTCCTGCTCGGTAAGTGCATCCACAAGGCTTTCCATCACCCGCGCCTGAGCAGGTGCACTGACATATGCCGTGGCACGCCGCGTCAAATCCTTGCGCCATCCGTCTTCTACCAGATGTCTGCGCACAAAAAGATGCCATACCGCATCTCCAATATAGGCCCATTGCCGAACGTCGGCCGGAATTGCGCCGCTACGCGGCAAAACCTGATCGTTTTCCATAGATCTCTCTCAATGCAAAATAATAATTTATTATAACACACGGTTTTTCATTTTACCACAAGAGAGACGGCGTACTGCCGTCTCTCTTGCCGTCTCTTCGAATTTTACTGAGCATCCAGATAATCTTGCAGGCCTGCGACAATACACTGGCACAGCTTGGCGCGATAGTCGCTGTTCTGTAAGTTTTGCTCGTCCTGCTCGTTGGACAAAAAGCCGCACTCGATCAAAACCGCAGGACAATTTGTCTCGCGCAGCATATAAAAATCCTTCGCCTGCGCCTTGCGTCCGTTATCCGGCTGCATCCCCGCAACAATCGCGGCCTGAATGGCCTTCGCCAAGGCCGGGCCCTTTTGGCTTCCCTCCTGATAGAAGGTCTGTGCACCGCCGTACTGCCCATCCTCAAAAAAATTCATGTGGATGGAGAGCATCAGATCGCAGGCGCTTTCATTGATCAGCTGCGAGCGATGCTGCATGTCGCGCTGCTTAAAGGTTCCTTCTCCCTGGGCATAGATGACTGTGTCATCCGTCCGTGTCATCACAACGTTTACCCCGGCGTCCTCCAGGATTTTGCAAAGCTCCTGGGCAACCAGCAGGTTCAGCTCCGCCTCATAAACCCCGCTGGAACGCCCTTGCGTTCCCTGATCCCGATCCCCATGGCCGGGGTCGATACCTATGGTCATACCGGACAAGCTGTGCTGCGCTGCCTTTCCCGCAACGGGATAAGCCGCCTGCGAACAGGCGCTGAGAAGCAGGCACACAACTGCCAGCAAACCGATCGTCTTCCTCATGTCGGCCTCCCTTTCTATCCTATGGAATAGATATGCGCAAGAGGGGGCTCCCCATTCTAAAATATCATTCCAGATCCAAAGAAGGATCCGCATTCAACGATAAATCCGCAAAATCTCCCCGGCAAAACTGCGCGTAGGCTGCCGCGCCGATCATTGCGGCATTGTCGGTGCAATAACACAGCTCGGGCAAATGCAGCTGCCAGCCTTTTTCTGCACACAAAGCAGACATTTGTCTGCGCAACCCCCGGTTCGCCGCCACGCCTCCGGCCAGCGCCACCGTACGGATTCCCTCCGCCTCGGCGGCAAGACGGGTCTTTTCACACAGCACATCCACAATGGCCGCGCGGATGGACGCGCAAATATTCTCCCGATCCTGCGCGCCGTTTTTCCGCACATGGGTCAGGATCGCCGTTTTCATACCGCTGAAAGAAAAATCCAGGCTGTTCTCCCCCAGCATTGCCCGGGGAAAATGATAAATGGCCTCGCCATGCTCAGCCAGCTCGTCCATCTTCTTGCCGCCGGGATAAGGCAAGTCGAGCACGCGAGCTGTTTTGTCGAACGCTTCACCCGCCGCGTCGTCCACCGTCCCGCCCAAATAGCGGTAGGTATCCCAATCCTCGACCACCACGAGTTCCGTATGCCCCCCGGAAACGACGAGACATAAGAACGGAGGCTCCACGCCGTTGAGACGGTTGGCAGCGATGTGGCCGCGCATATGGTTGACGGCGATCAGCGGCTTGCCGGCTGCCCAGGCGCAGCCCTTGGCATAAGAAACGCCCACCAGCAGCGCACCCACCAAACCGGGTCCCTGGGTCACTGCCAGCGCATCTACCTGCGGAAGCGTCAGCCCTGCCTGCCGCAGCGCTTCGCGCGCAACGTCGGAAATCTTCTCCACGTGCTGCCGGGAGGCGATCTCAGGAACCACGCCGCCGTAGAGGCGGTGAGTCTCGATTTGGGTGTGGATCACGCTGGAGAGAACCGTATGTCCGTTCTCCACCACGGCCGCCGCCGTCTCGTCGCAGGAGGACTCGATGGCCAAAATACGAGCATCAGGCTGAAAGTTCACGGCTCGGCTCCTCCTTGGCATTTTTCTTCTTCCATATGCTGGCGCCCACCGCAAGACCCGTCATCAAAAGCACCTGCCCGCCGAAGCGCAGCAAGATGGCGCTGGCCACGCTGTCGAAAAACTCCTCCGGGAACATTTGAATGAGCACTTCGTAATTCGGGTCGAGCAGCCACAGATCATTGGTAAACAGCAGCTCATGAAAGGCGGTAAACGCCGCGGTAAAATCCGTCAGGCACCAAATGCCCACGGCCAAGCCCGCCGCGCCCAGCACGCCCACCACAATATACCAGCACTTGGGCCAGGCTCGCACCGATCGCCCCGCGCCCAGCAGCCCCATCCCCAGCAGGGAAAGCGCAAGCACGCCAAACAGGATCCGCCGCCACATAAAGCCCTGCAAAAAGAGCTTTTGCACATCTTTCATGTGGGCGATCTCGCGATCATCGAATACATTTCGCGTCACCCCGCCAATGTCGGCCTGCATGACCAGATCCGCGCGCTTGCCCTTCAGGTAATCCAGCATGTTATCCGTCACATCCATCAATTGCTCCATGGAAATGCCGATATAAGTGGGGCGATCGTACTTCTCATAGGCCTCTTGGTAGCGATCCGTGTCAAACGCCACGCCCTCCACCGAGTTAAATAGCATAATGAAAAACATGGATACCGACAGCAGCACCCCGCACAAGGCAATCAAAGGTTTTTTCCAGTCGAGTTTCATGGCTGTTCCTCTCTTGCGCGAAGCAGTACCCGCGCAGGGGCACCCTCGCACCCCTTAATCTTCATAGGCAAACAGAGCAGATCATACCAACCCTCCGGGCAGTCTCTCAGATCCAGATGCTCTATGATCCAGTGTTCATCATCGCACAAAAAGAGGCGATGTACATCGCGAGTTTCGCAAAGCGCGGCAAAAGAAGGCGCGTCCGCCCCCAGCAGCCGCACCCCCATGGCCTTGAGCCACGCCGTGGCCGCCACGCCCAGCCCGGAAAAGCCGGGAAAGAAACCGTCTTTTTTAGAATGGGTCTCATAGTCGCTGCGGATCAGCACGCGCCGGGCATCTGCGGGCACTCGTTTCACAGTTTCTTCACCGATGACCTCCCCCGCGCCGCGTGCATCCAGCAAATACGTGCTGCCCATCAGCAGCTCTAACGGCGCCTGCTCCATGGCCGCGCCGCCCGGCAAATAATGAGCAGGTGCATCCATATGCGTGCCGAAGTGCGCGCTCATATGCAGGGCGGACACGTCGGCCGTGTCTCCGCGGCTCATGCGCGCCACCGGTTCAACCGAAAAGGGCGCGTCTCCCGGCCAAACCGGGAAACACGCTTCCAAGGCAAACGTGACATCTCGCCACTGTTTCATCTTTTGCGCCTCACGTTTTTATTCTGAAAACTCCCGCAGGTACGCATTGATAAAGGGATCCAGTTCTCCGTCCATCACCGCGCTTACGTTGCTGGTCTCTTCGCCGGTGCGGTGATCCTTTACCATGGTATAGGGGCAGAAAACATAAGAGCGGATCTGGCTGCCCCACTCGATCTTTTTTTGCTCGCCTTGCACTTTGGACATTTCTTCCTGATATGCCTGTTCCTTCAGGTCCGCCAGCTTGGAATACAGCATTTTCATGGCGGTTTCACGGTTTTGCACCTGAGAACGCTCGGTTTGGCAGGAGACCACGATTCCGCTGGGCACGTGGGTGATGCGGATCGCCGATTCGGTTTTATTGACGTGCTGACCGCCTGCGCCGGAAGAACGATAGGTATCCACCTTCAGATCCTCCGGGCGGATCTCTATGGACGCGTCGTTATCCACCTCAGGCATGACGTCCACCGAAGAAAAGGAGGTGTGGCGGCGCGCGTTGGCGTCAAACGGGGAAATACGCACCAGGCGATGCACACCCTTTTCTGCCTTTAGGAAGCCATAGGCATTGTCTCCTTCCACCAGGAAGGAAACGCTCTTAATGCCCGCTTCATCGCCGTCGATATAGTCCAGCAGCTTCACGCTGAAGCCGCGGCGCTCGCACCAGCGCGTATACATTCTGTAAAGCATTTGCGCCCAGTCCTGCGCTTCGGTTCCGCCGGCACCGGCCTGCAGCGAAACGATGGCGTTGTTGGCGTCATATCTGCCCTTGAGCAGGGTTTCCAGACGATGCGCCTCGGCATCGTTTTCCAGCTTGTTCAGGTGCTGCTCCAGCTCTTCCATCAGATCCGGGTCTTCTTCTCCCAGTTCCAGCATAAGCTGCCCCTCCTCCAGGCGATCCTGAAGGCTTTTAAAAACGTGGAGCTTCCCTTCGATGGTTTTAAGCTGTTTGTTGATCTTCTGCGCGTGCTCCAAATCGTCCCAGAATCCCGGGGCGCTCATTTCGCCGTGCAGCTCGTCCAGCTGTCTTTTCAGGCTGGCGTGGTCAAAGTCCATCCCCTGCCTCTTGGATCATTCGCCCGATTTCCTTGAGACGCTGCTCGGCCTGATAGGGCTGAATCATCTGTATCACATCCTTCTTCATGATAAATTTAGTTTGATCGTTTTAAGTGTTTTTCCCGCAGCAGTTTTTATACTTTTTCCCGCTGCCGCAAGGGCAGGGATCGTTGCGCCCTACGGTTTTTTCTGCTTTTGCGGGGGTGTGGGATGCCTGCTGTGCGGGCTGCGCGGCGCGCTGCCGCCCTTCCGTAACGGCCGGGGCTTCGCCGCGCTGGGGCGCATTTTTCTGAACCGAGAGATGGAACATCATGGTCAGGGTGTCTTCCTTGATGCTGCTGACCATGGCATCGAACATTTCAAAGCCCTCAAACTTGTATTCCATCACGGGATCTTTTTGCCCATAAGCGCGCAGCCCCACGCTGTTGCGCAGCTCGTCCATCGCATCGATGTGATCCATCCAGTGGCGATCCACCGCCTGCAGCAGCACCGCGCGTTCGATCTCCGAAGCATCAAAGCCATGGCCGGAGATCTCGTTTATCCGGCGCGCGTATTCGGCGTGACCCGCCTGACGAATGGTGGTCAGCAGCTCCTCCTTGGTCAGCTTGTACTGCTGCTCCGGCGTATACGCCAGCACACCCTTGGGCAGGAACACGCGCTCGCAATAACCTCTCAGGCCTTCCAGATCCCATTCTTCGGGGTTGTGCGCCCCTTCGGTGTACATATCCACCAACTGGGCGGCAAAGCTGTCCAGCATCTCCAGGATCATGGTGCGAATATCCCCGCCCTGCAGCACGGTGCGGCGCTGGGTATAGATGATCTCGCGCTGGCCGTTCATAACGTCGTCATATTGCAGAACATGCTTACGGATCTGATAGTTGCGGCTCTCTACCCGCTTCTGCGCGCCTTCGATCTGACGGGAGAGCATTCCGAGCTCCAGCGGCGTGTCCTCATCCAACCCCAGATTGGTCACCATGCCTTCGATGCGTTCGGAGCCAAACAGCCTCAGCAGGTCGTCATCCAGCGCCAGATAGAACCGGGATGCGCCCGGGTCGCCCTGGCGCCCGGCGCGGCCGCGCAGCTGGTTGTCGATGCGGCGGCTCTCATGGCGCTCGGTGCCGATGATATACAGCCCGCCCAGCGCTACCACCTTTTCATGCTCCACATCGATCTGCTTTTTGTATTTTTGATAGAGCTGGTTATACTCCGCACGCGCGTTGATGACCGCCGGATCCTGGGTCAGCGCGTGCCCGGTGGCTTCCATGATCAGCGCGTCTTCCATGCCGTGGCGGCGCATCTCCTGGCGGGCCATAAAGTCCGCGTTGCCGCCCAGCATGATGTCCGTGCCGCGGCCGGCCATGTTTGTGGCAATGGTCACAGCGCCGACCTTGCCGGCCTGCGCCACAATATCGGCTTCCTTGTCATGGTGCTTGGCATTGAGCACCTGGTGCGGCACGCCCCGCTGGCGCAGCAGCTTGCTGAGCGCCTCGGACTTTTCCACCGATACCGTGCCCACGAGAATGGGCTGCCCGGTCTCATGCACCGCCGCAATGTCCTCCACCACGGCGTTGTATTTCCCCTTCTGACTGCAGTAAACCACGTCGTTCAGATCCTGTCGGATCATGGGGCGGTTTGTGGGAATGGGCACGACGTCCAGGTTGTAAATGCCCTGGAATTCTTCCTCTTCGGTCTTGGCCGTACCGGTCATGCCGGAGAGCTTTTTATACATGCGGAAATAATTCTGGAAGGTAATGGTTGCCAGGGTACGGCTCTCTCGGGCCACCTTCACATTTTCCTTTGCCTCAATGGCCTGATGCAGCCCGTCGGAATAGCGCCGCCCCAGCATCAAACGCCCGGTAAACTCATCTACAATGACAACCTGGCTGTCCTGCACCACATAATCGCGATCGCGCTTCATGAGGCGGTGGGCTTTGAGCGCGTTGTTGATGTAATGGTTCAGCTCATTGTTTTCGGCATCCGCCAGATTCTCCAGCTTGAAGAACTGCTCCGCTTTGGCAACGCCGCTTTCCGTCAGGGTGACGGCATGTGCCTTTTCATCCAAATCGGTATCGTCCTCGCTCAGGCGCGCGGCAAACTGATCCGCATAGCGATACATATCGGTAGACTTGTCGCCGTCGCCCGAAATGATCAGCGGGGTGCGCGCTTCGTCAATGAGGATGGAGTCCACCTCATCTACAACAGCAAAATTGAGCGGCCGCTGCACCATGCTCTCCTGGCGCGTGACCATGTTGTCACGCAGATAGTCAAACCCGAACTCATTGTTGGTGCCATAGGTAACATCCGCAGCATAGGCCAAGCGTTTTTCTTCGCTGCTCATGCCGTGGATGACCAGACCCACGTTCATGCCCAAAAAGCGGAAGAGGTTCGCCATCCACTCGCTCTGATATTTGGCCAGATAATCGTTGACCGTCACGATGTGCACGCCGCCGCCGGCAAGCGCGTTCAGATAAGCCGCCGTGGGGGCAACCAATGTTTTGCCTTCGCCGGTCTTCATCTCGGCAATTCTGCCCTGATGCAGCACAGCCGCGCCGATGATCTGCATATCGAACTGCCGCATGCCCAGCGTGCGCACCGATGCCTCGCGAACCACGGCAAAAGCCTCGGGCATCAGCTGATCCAGCGTTTCTCCCTCGGCAATGCGCCGCTTAAACTCATTGGTCTTATCGGCCAGCTGGCTGTCGCTGAGCCCCTGCATTTGCGCCTCCAGCTCGTTGACCTGACTCACCAGCTTACGGAAAGGCTTGACCGCGCGGTCGCTTCCGCCAAACAGCTTGGTTACAAAATCCAGCATTTTATTCTCCATTCATGAAAACGGGTGCACCATCGCACCTTATACTTGATCTGTTGTATTCTACCATCATTTTCTTTGTGCCGCAATCATAACCGGGAAGAATCCTTGCGCCCCAGCCCCGCAGGGGGTGTCCTTTTTTGTCATTTTTCCCCGAATGAGGCACTGCATCCCCTTGCGTTCAAACGCACAGACGCCCAGCGCGCCCCTCCGGGTTTTCTCGGCTCGCCCACTTGGCATGGTACCTCTTTTGACCGCCCACCCGGCAAGTCCGTGTCATGAAAAAAATTATGGGCCTGTGTTTTGCGCGCCGCGCCAAAGCAAAACGCAAAAACGCTCGGCGTCCTCTTGACAGAAGCCGCAAAAGTGGGTATAATTCATTTTGCTTTCGGGTATGCGAGGGTGGCGGAATCGGCAGACGCGCACGTTTGAGGGGCGTGTGGTGAATAACCATACGGGTTCAAGTCCCGTTCTTCGCACCAACTATATCGCAGAAGATTGATACAATAAATGTATTCGTCTTCTGCGATATGTTTTTGCCCTAAAATGCCCATATTTACAGACTTTTGGGTGCTTTTTGTTTTGGAATACATACGCCGACG